>CAZDCR010000027.1:0-21289 GCA_964503995.1 uncultured Segnochrobactrum sp. | reverse complement strand
TGGGGTGCGAGCGGTTTGTTCTTGTCTTGTTCGCAAACGATCGATTCACCACCGCCGACGAAATCCGGCGCCCCCGGCTCCCCCGCCTGTGGCCGGTGTGCAACATGGTGAGGCGGTCATACGGGCGGAGGCCGGGCAGAGAACCGGTCGCCCCCGTCTCGCCACAAACCGGATCGAACCGTCTTCGCCGTGGTCGCCCGATGGCCGATCCGACCCAGCGAGTGAAGGTCGGCCGAGGGGTGGGTGACAGTACGGCGTACCGGCGTTCCAGCTTGGGACCGGGTCGGATCGAGAACAAGAATGGACCTCGCATTGCGCGTTTTGGGCGATCTGGACTTGGCTCCTGCCTCGGACCCGGTTCCGTCGAACCTCCGCCGCCTGATCTCCCCGCGGCAGCCGTATGATCGCCGAAATGGCCCCTCATGGTTCGCCGCGTCGCGACGGTGGTTGCACCGCGGGGATGGGACCCCGGCCGCCGGCGTCGTGCAGCGTCCGGGCGCAGCTGTGCGGACGTCGCGCTCGTCGGTGAAGGAAACGGGTCCGGTCATGCGTGTCGTCGAGTTCGGTATCGGCTGTCTCGTCCTGGTCGGGGGCCTTGCGCTTGCCCAGCCGGCGCGGGCGCTGGACCCGTCCGCCGCCCCGCCCGCCGACGCATCCCCCGTCGAATTCTTCCGCGAAGGCACCAAGGCCTATTTCGCCGGCGACAAGGCGAAGGCCGTCGACGCCTACGGCTTCGCCGCCGATCTCGGCCACCCGGTCGCGCAGTGGAAGCTCGGCCGCATGTACCAGGACGGTGACGGCGTCGCCGAGAACGACCTCAAGGCCTTCGAACTGTTCTCCGAGGTCGCCAACGCCCACGCCGACGACGCCCCGCAGTCGCCGCAGGCCCCCTTCGTGGCGAGCGCCTTCGTGCAGCTCGGCAACTACTACCTGAACGGCATCCAGGACTCCGCGATCGAGCCCAACGTCGCCCGGGCGCGCGAGCTCTACACCTACGCCGCCTCCTATTTCGGCGACGCCGACGCCCAGTTCCAGCTCGCCCGGCTCTATCTCGAGGTGGATCCGGCCGAGCGCGACCCGAAGCTCGCCGCGCGCTGGCTCAAGCTCGCCGCCAAGAAGGGCCACCACGGCGCCCAGGCGCTGCTCGGCCAGATGCTCGTCGAGGGCAACGGCGTGAAGCGCAACGTCGTCGCCGGGCTGATGTGGCTGACCGTCGCCCGCAACAATGCGCCGGTCGAGGACGACTGGATCCGGGAGGAGCAGGAACAGGCGTTCTCGCTCGCCTCCGAGAAGGAGCGCCGCAAGGCCACCGAGATGGCCGAGGCCTGGAGCTCCACCAACGGCAACTGACGCGCTGACGCGGGGATCAGTCCCCGGGCGCGGACAAGCTCGCCACCACGCCTGCGCTTGCCCGCGCCGTCGGGCAGGGGGCCTGCAACGGCTGCCACGATGTGTTGTTGAGCACCCGCTCGCACCGGACCAGTTGCGGTCCGTCCGGCGTCTTCATGCACACGACAGCGCCGAGCCCGAAGCTCGTGCCCTCGGCACGGCAGGTGCAGGGGATGGGTCCGTCGGCCGACGCCGCCTGTGACCACAGCAGCGCGCCGACGGCGATGATGCCGAGCGCTCGCATGCCCGCACGATAGCACCAATCGCAGTGGTGCGGCAGGCCGTCGTCGTCCCGCCACGGGCTGCTCCCGACGGGCTTGTCAGTCCCGGAGCGTCGCGATCACCGGCACATGGTCCGAGGGCTTGTCGCGACCCCGCACGTCCTTGTCGATGACGACCCGCTCCAGCCTGTCGGCCGCCTGCGGCGACAGCATCAGGAAGTCGATGCGGATGCCGTCGTTCTTCTGGAAGGCGCCGGCCTGGTAGTCCCAGAAGGTGTAGAGCCCGCCGTCGTCGCTGGTCGCCCTCAGCGCATCGGTGTAGCCGAGTGCCGCCAGACGCCGGAAGCGGCCGCGCGTCTCCGGCTGGAACAGCGCGTCGTTCACCCACGCCTCCGGCCGCTTGGCGTCGCGCGGCTCGGGGATGACGTTGTAGTCGCCGGCGAGCACGACCGGCTCCTCCAGCGCCAGCAGCGCCTCGGCATGGGCGAGGAGGCGGTCCATCCAGGCGAGCTTGTAGGGAAACTTCTCGGTGCCGACCGGATTGCCGTTCGGCAGATAGAGGTTGCCCACCCTGACCACGCCCTTCTCCGTCGGGATCACCGCCTCGATGTAGCGCGCCTGCACGTCCTCGTCGTCGCCCGGCAGGCCGCGCCGCTCCACCTCGAACGGCCGCTTCGACAGGATGGCGACGCCGTTGAAGCCCTTCTGGCCGTGGGTGGCGACGTTGTAGCCGAGCGCCTCGATCTCCCCCGTCGGGAAGCCCTCGTCGACGGTCTTGATCTCCTGCAGGCAGACGACGTCTGGCTCCGCCTCCTTCAGCCAGGCCGTCAGCGCCTCGATGCGCGCCCGGACGCCGTTGATGTTGAAGGTGGCGATCTGCATGGACGGCCTCACAGAACCGGAAGGATGCGGCGCAGGATCGAGGCCGACGAGGCCGCCACCTCGTTGACGAACGCCGTGAAGTCGATGCGCGAATCGCGCCCGGCGAGGTCGGACAGCGCCCGGATGACCAGCCACTCGGAGCCGAGTGCCTCGCACACCTGCGCCAGCGCCCCGCTCTCCATTTCGGCGGCGAGCCCGCCGAGCTCGCGGTGGAGCCGCTCGCGCACCGCCTCGCCGTGGATGTACTGGTCGCCCGACAGCACCCGCCCGTAGGTGATGATCGGCGCCCGCCCGACGCCGCCGGCGGCGCGCGACAGAGGTGGCAGCGCGAAGCCGTCGAGCGCCCCGCGGACGCGCCCGAGCAGGGGTGCGGCGACAGGATAGCCGTAGCGCTCCGTCGGGTTGAAGAACGGCACATGGCCCGCCTGGTAGGTGGTGAGGCCGTGATCCTCGAGCACACCGGCATCGTGCTGCAGCGTCTCCTCGGCGATCACGACGTCGCCGATCGACAGCATTGGGTCGAGCCCGCCGGCGACGCCGGAGAACACCACCGTCTTCGCCCCGAACCGCTCGATCAGCAGCGCGGTCGCCATCGCCGTGTTGACCTTGCCGATCCCGGCGAGCGCCAGCACCACCTCGCGCCCGTCGAGATCGCCGCGATCGAATCGCTGCCCGCCGACGCTCACCGTCTCATGGTGCTTCAGCGCCGCCGCGAGATGGGCGTGCTCCTGCGGAATGGCGCATTCGATGGCGATGGTCATGGGGCAGGGGGCTCGGTGCTGTGACGGCGCAAGACTAGCGACAAGCGCCGGCTGGTGACAGCCCACAGCATCCGCCACGCTTCCTTCTCCCGGCCGAAGGCGGGGAGAAGGTGCCCGAAGGGCGGATGAGGGCCGCGCCGGAGGCGCGGAAGGGCTTCTCAGTCGTGGATGTGGGGCTCGCCGCATTCCGCCGCACTTCGTGCGCCGGCCCTCATCCGGCGCTGCGCGCCACCTTCTCCCGCGAGCGGGAGAAGGGAAGCATCCACAAACGCCTAGAGCGCGAAGCTCACGCCGCATCCGCACGAGGACGCCGCGTTCGGATTGCGGATCTGGAACGACTGCCCCATCAGGTCGTCGACGAAATCGATGACCGAGCCCGCGAGATACTGCACCGACACCGGGTCGATCAGCACCGGCGCGTCGTCGCGCCCCAGCACCAGATCGTCCGGCTCGCGCTCGGTGACGAGGTCGTACTTGTACTGGAAGCCGGAGCAGCCACCGCCCTCGACGGAGACGCGCAACGCCGTTCCGGGCGCCTCGGCTGCGAGGATCTTGGCGACCCGGCGCACCGCGTTGTCGGAGAGGGCGACGGGCGAAGTCGCGGCCGGGGGAGCGGCAGCCGGGTCGAGCATAAGGGTGTCGGTCATGTGTTTCTCCGCCGGAGGCGGCGTTCAAGGCGCCGGGCCGGTTGAAAACTCTGATGCGTGATAGTTAAGAACGCCAGACCCTCCGGTCAAACGCCGTCGCGGAGATTGCGCCCTGCCTGCCTCCGTCACCGCATCGCCCGAGGGCACCCAGCCGGGGAGGGCCACGTCCGGCCGCGCCCGCTTCGCCAGCGATCCCGCCGCCTCGCGCGGCCGCCTGGTGCCTGAGCCGGAAAGTGCCACCCGCACCGCCTTCCAGCGCGACCGCGACCGCATCCTGCATTCCACCGCCTTCCGCCGCCTCACCCACAAGACGCAGGTCTTCGTCTCCCACGAGGGCGACCATTTCCGCACGCGCCTCACCCACACGCTGGAGGTCGCGCAGATCGCCCGCTCTATCGCCCGTGCCCTCGGCCTCGACGAGGACCTGACCGAGGCGGTGGCGCTCGCCCACGATCTCGGCCACACGCCCTTCGGCCACGAGGGCGAGGACATTCTCGACGGCTGCCTCGCCGGCCACGGCGGCTTCGACCACAACGCCCAGAGCCTGCGCATCGTCACCCGGCTCGAGCGCCGCTACGCCGCCTTCGACGGTCTCAATCTGTCGTGGGAGGCGATCGAGGGCATCGCCAAGCACAACGGCCCGCTGGTCGGAGCGGACGGCCGCCCGTGCGCTCGCTACGCCCGCCGCCCGCTGCCACCGATCCTGGCGAACCCGCCGGCCGCGGTGCCGGTGCCACCGGCTGGCTTCGCCTCGGCCGAAGCCCAGGTGGCGGCGATCGCCGACGACATCGCCTACGACGCCCACGACATCGACGACGGCACCCGCGCGGGCCTGGTTCCGGTCGTGGCGCTGGCGGATGTGCCGCTGGTCGGCGACCTCTATGCCGGCGTCCGCCGCCGCCATCCGGGCCTCGACGACGGCCGCCTCGTCGCCGAGGTGGTCCGTGAACTGGTCGGAGCGCTCGTCGACGACGTGCTGGCCGAGAGCCGCCGCCGCATCGCCGAGGACGCGCCGGCCTCGGCCGACGACGTGCGCGCCCTCGCGCGGCCGCTGATCGCCTTCGGGCCGGCGGGGGAGGCTCACGACGCGGCGATCAAGACCTTCCTGTTCGCCTCGCTCTACCGGCACCCGAAGGTCATGGCGATCCGCGCCGAGGCGGGGCAGGTGGTCACCGACCTCTACCGCGCCTTCACCGCCGACCCGACGGCGATGCCGGCCGCCTGGTGCGCCGACCTCGCGGGTGCCGACGAGGGCACCGTGGCCCGCCGCGCCGCTGACTACATCGCCGGCATGACCGACCGCTTCGCGCTCAGTGAGCACCGCCGCCTGTTTGACGATACGCCGGATTTGCGTTAGGCGCCGCGCACCCGCGCCGACCGGTCGGCGTGGCCCAAAGCCCTGAATTCGAGCCTGCCCATGAACCTCCACGCCGACTTCGCCGAGCGCATCCGCACGATCGCCGGCCGCATCGGCCTCGGCACTCCCGAGGCGCTCGCCGCGGCCAAGATCGTCGTCGAGCCGCCGCGCGAGGCCGGCCATGGCGACCTCGCCACCAACGTCGCGATGGTTCTGGCGAAGGCCGCCGGGCGGAAGCCCCGCGAGATCGCCACCGAGGTCGCGGCCCACCTCGTCGACGATCCGGATGTGGCGAGCGCCGAGGTGGCCGGTCCCGGCTTCCTCAACATCCGCCTCGCCGACGCGGTCTGGCCGCGGCTGCTCGCCGCCGTGCTGGAGGAGGGGCCGGACTTTGGCCGTTGCGACGTCGGCACCGGCCGGCCGATCAACGTCGAATATGTCTCGGCGAACCCGACCGGGCCGATGCACGTCGGCCATTGCCGCGGCGCCGTGTTCGGCGACGCGCTCGCCTCGCTGCTGGCGTTTGCCGGCTACGACGTGACGCGCGAGTACTACATCAACGACGCCGGCGCCCAGGTCGACGTGCTCGCCCGCTCCGCCTTCCACCGCTACCGCGAGGCGCTCGGAGATGACCTCGGTCCGGTGCCGGAGGGCCTCTATCCCGGCGACTACCTCGTCCCCGTCGGCAAGCATCTCGCCGAGCGCTACGGCGACCTCCTGAAGGGCCAGCCGGAAGCCGAGTGGCTGCCGATCGTCCGCGCCGTCACCATCGACGCGATGATGGTGATGATCCGTGAGGATCTCGCCGCCCTCAACGTCCAGCACGACGTGTTCTTCTCCGAGCGCTCCCTCGTCTCGAACGGGCGCGACCGGGTGAAGGAGGCGATGCAGGCGCTCGCCCAACGCGGTCTTCTCTACGAGGGCCGGCTCGAGCCGCCGAAGGGCCAGCCGATCGAGGACTGGGAGGACCGCGAGCAGACGCTGTTCCGGGCGACCGAGTTCGGCGACGACGTCGACCGGCCGCTGCTCAAGTCGGACGGCTCCTACACCTACTTCGCCAACGACATCGCCTATCATTTCGACAAGATGCTGCGCGGCTTCGACCTGATGGTCGACGTCTGGGGCGCCGATCATGGCGGCTATGTGAAGCGGATGACGGCGGCGGTGAAGGCGCTGTCGGACGGCAAGGGCGATCTTGACGTAAAGCTCTGCCAGCTCGTGAAGCTCTTCCGGGCCGGCGAGCCGGTGCGGATGTCGAAGCGCTCGGGCGACTTCGTCACCCTGCGCGACGTCGTCGAGGAGGTCGGCGTCGACGCGGTGCGCTTCATGATGCTCTACCGCAAGAACGACGCGCCGCTCGATTTCGACTTCAAGAAAGTGACGGAACAGTCGAGAGACAATCCGGTTTTCTACGTCCAGTACGCGCACGCCCGGTGCCGCTCGGTGTTCCGCCAGGCGGCCGCCGAGATGCCCGATATCGCGCTCGATCGCGACAGTCTGCGCAAGGCGCCGCTCTCCCGGCTCGTCGATCCCGGCGAGCGGGCGATCATCGCCAAGCTGATGGAATGGCCCCGGCTCGTCGAATCCGCGGCGGAGGCGCACGAGCCGCACCGCATCTCGTTCTACCTCTACGACCTCGCGAGCACCCTGCACGGCCATTGGAATCGCGGCAAAGAATCGCCCGACTTACGGTTCATTAACGCCGCCGACAGAGACTCCACACTGGCTCGACTGGCGCTCGTGGATGCCGTGGCCCAGGTCCTTTCGGTGGGGTTGACCCTGCTCGGAGTGGCCGCGCCGGACGAGATGCGCTGACCCGGGCTGAGAGGCTTCGGACCGACGACTGACGCGCACCGGCGCGTCCGGCGGTGCCGGCCAGCATTTGGGAAGCGTTTCGCCGATGTCGGACCCCCGTTCGCCTGTTCGTCGCGTGCCAGCCGCCGCTCCTCCCGCCGCGGAGGGGGCGCCCGATGACGATCTGCTGATGGAGCTCGCGCGCATCGTCGCCGACTCGGTGCCGCAGGAAGCGCCGCCGGCCACACCCGTGCGGCGCCCGCCGGTGCTGATCGCACCGCGTCGACCGGTGACGCCGAACATGCGCCCGCTTCCGTCGGAGCGCGCCGCCGCCGCTGCCCGTGCTGCCGCGGAAGCGGCGAATGAGCCTGCGCCTGCGGCCCCGACCGAAGACGAGGCCCCAGAGCGCGGCGAAGAGGACCTCGTCGAGACGTCGTCTGTCGAGGCCGAGACCTCGGCGTCGGCCGAGACGGAAGATGTGGTCGAAGCGACCGAGACCGTCGCAACACCGGCGCCCCCCCGAGCGGAGCCGGAACCCGAACCCGAGCCCGAGGCCGAGATCGACGAGTTCGAACGGGCGTTGTCGGCCGAGCTTGGCGCCGCGCCGTTGCGGGTGCCGGCCGAAGCGCCGCCGTCCGCTCCGCCTCCCGAGCCGCGATCGCGTGTCAACCTGACCCGGAACGAGGCGTCGCCGCGGCCTGCCGAGGCGCCGGCCAGCGAGGCTCTGCCGGTGTTCGTCCGGCGGCAGCAGCCCGAAGCGGAAGCGACGGCGAGCGAGCCTTCGCCGCGTCCTGTCACTGCGACCCCGCTGCCGCCGCGGCCGACCGTCGCCGACCTCGCCGCCGCCCTGTCCCTCGAACTCGATGTCGCTCCCGAGCCCGCTCCGGCCGACGCGGACGCTTCGGCGCCGGCGCCAGCCGACAAGCGCGATGGGCCGCGCCCCGCCGTCCAGTCTGCGACGAGCGTCTGGCTCGCGGAGTTGCCCGCCCTGGAACTGCCGCCGCAGGACGGCGAGGAGCCGGCCGCCGCGGCCTCCGAGGACGCCGAAGGCGACGACGAGCGCGCCCGCCGCATCGCCGAACGTGAGCAGCGCCGCGAGCAGCGCCGGGCGGCGCGCGCGCAGCGTCGCGGCGAGGAGGAGGGCGGAGAGTCCGACGCCACCCCGGAGACGACGACGGTTCCGGCGGCGCCCGTTGTCGCTGCCGTTGCCGGCGGCCTCGGCAAATCCAGGAGCGCCGATACGCCGAGAGCGGTCGATCTTCCGAAGACGGTCGAGCGGCCGGCACGTGGCGAGAGCCCTCTCGGCGGAGAGAGGGCCGCCGTCACGGCCCGTGGGCCCGCCGACGTCCCTGCGGTCGAGACGA
Source organism: uncultured Segnochrobactrum sp. (assembly GCA_964503995.1). GTDB lineage: Bacteria > Pseudomonadota > Alphaproteobacteria > Rhizobiales > Segnochrobactraceae > CAMDHY01. The sequence goes on along the minus strand of CAZDCR010000027.1, from coordinate 12,874 downwards.
CCCGTCCGGTAGCGTCGCCGCGGTCCGTCGCCGCGCCGTTCGATTTCGACGCCTTCGAGGCCGAGATCCGCTCCTCGCTCGACGACGGTCCGCTGCCTGAACCAGTCCGCCCGGGATCGGCCCCCGGAGCCGAGACATCGCGTCCTGACGCGCTGCGGGCCGAGACGCCCGCGGTCGTGGCCAAGCCGGCGATCCCGAAGCCGGCGGGGCTGGCGCCGGCGCCCGTTCCGGGACGCCCCGGCGAGCCTGCTGCGGCGTCCTTCGCGCCGCCGCTCGCCGCTCCGGCGGTCGACGAAAGGTCCGCCGCGCCGCGGCCGCCGAAGGCGCCGGTCGGACCGGACGACGGCTACGACCTCGATGCGCTCGAATCCGAGCCCGGCCATTCCGAGGACGCGGTGCTGCCGCCGCACTCCGATGCCGAGCAGCGGGCGCTGCGCTCGGCGATGCGTGGCCGCCGGCGGGCGCCGGTGGTGGCGATCGCCGCGGCCGCGGCCGTCGTGCTGCTCGCCGGTGGCGCCACGGCGTGGTGGCTGATGTCGTCGGAGACCGCCGACGGCCCGCCGCCGCTGATCCAGGCCGAGGGCGACCCGGTCAAGATCGATCCGCCGGTTTCCGAAGCGCGCGATGCCGGCGAGCCGGGCAAGGCCTTCACCGACCGCGTCAGCGAGGCCGGCGATCCGGCCCGCCAGGTGCTCGACCCGGAAGGTCGCCAGACCATCGACCTGCCGATTGCCGGCCGCCAGGCGGGCGATCCGTCCCTGCCGGGCGTCGACACCGACGATCCGCTCGCCCGGCTCGCGGCCGATCCCAACGCGCCCGTCGAGACGTTTGCGCCCGAGCCGGCCGCCGAGCTGCAGCCGAAGCGGGTGCGCACCGTCGTCGTGCGTCCGGACGGCACCATCGTGCCGCAGCAGGACCTGCCGACGACCGTGACGCCCGAGCCGCAGGCGCCACCGGCGGCCGGCCTCACCACCGATCCGGCGACCGCCACCGCCGACCCCGGTGGCTTCGCGCCCGGCAGCCAGGCCACCACCGCCCCGGCGACCGCTCCCATCCCGGTGCTCGAGCCCGCCGCCGGCGAAGACGAGAGCCTCGCCGGGGCGCTCGGCTACCCGATGCCGCGCCGCAAGCCGCTGGTTTTCGACGAGACCGCCGACCTGCAGCCGCGGCCGACCTCGAACCTGCCCGACCCGCTGCCGGCCGCCGCCGGCACGCCGGCGACGCCGGTGTTCGGCACCACCCAGGGCGTCGCGACCGGCGCCACGGGGACGCCATCGTCCGAGCCGGCGACGCCGCTGCCGACCGCCAGTGCGACCGATGCCGCCGCTGCGGCGCTGGCGCGCGGCACCACGACCGCCGACGCCGCCGCTCCGGCGACGGTGCCGACCGTGACGGCACCGCAGCCCGCCGCGCCGGAGCCCGTCGCCGCCGCACCGGAACCGGTACAGCCGGCGGCCGACGACGCGGCGTCCGCGGACACGCGCGCCGTCACCACGACGCCGATCCGCGTCGCCACGCCGGCGGCCCGTCAGGACCCGCCGCCCGCGGTCGACACCGCTCCGGCCGCGGTCGAGCCGCCGCTCAGCCTGCCGGCGGTGACGCCGCAGCCGACCGCCCCGCAGGCCGCGGCACCGGCCGCCGCGGCGCCGGTCGCGGCCGGTCGCTCCGCCCGGCTGCTGCCGCCCGCCGGTGCCGGCATCAACCCGTTCGCGCCGTCGACTGAGCAGCCGACCGCCGCTGCCGCACCGCCGCCGCCGGCCGCGGAGACGGCACCGGCACCGGCTGCTGCCGCGCCGGCGGCCGCGACCACCGCCGGCGGCGCCTTTGCGGTGCAGCTCGCCTCGCAGAAGAGCGACGCCGAGGCGCGTGCCGCCTACGCCTCGCTGCAGCGCCGCTTCCCGTCGATCCTGGGTGGCCTCAGCCCGGTGATCCAGACCGCCGACGTCGGCACGCGCGGGACCTTCTACCGGGTGCGGCTGCCGTTCGGCTCGGCCAACGAGGCGAACCGCCTCTGCAACGACTTGAAGGCCGCCGGCGGCGACTGCTTCGTCGGCCGCAACTGAGCGGCCACCGGGCGGCCGCCGGCTTGACGGCCGGCGGTCCGGCGGCGTCTATGGCCGCCGACCACGAGGCGCACCGATGGCTGTGGAATCGAAGGCCTTCATCACCGGCGCCGGCGGCCTGTCGCTGACGGCCGACGAGCGGGCGTTCCTCGCGGCCGAACGGCCGTGGGGCCTGATCCTGTTCGCCCGCAATTGCGGCGACCGAAATCAGATCATTGATCTCGTATTACAGTACCGCGACCTCGTCGGCCGCGCCGACGCGCCGGTACTGATCGACCAGGAGGGCGGCCGCGTGCAGCGGCTGAAGCCGCCGGGCTGGCGCCGCTACCCGACCGGCCGCGCTTATGGCGAGATCTACGACGCCGACCCCGCCGCCGGCCGCAGAGCCGCCTTCCTCGGTGCCCGCCTGATCGCCGAGGACCTGGCCGCCCTCGGCATCACCGTCGACTGTCTGCCGGTCGCCGACGTGCCGGCGCCGGACGGCCACGACGTCATCGGCGACCGCGCCTATTCGACCGATCCCGCCATCGTCGCCGACATGGCCCGTGCCGCCGCCGAAGGGCTGATGGCCGGCGGCGTGCTGCCGGTCGTCAAGCACGTGCCCGGCCATGGCCGCGCCCGCGCCGACAGCCACCTGGCGCTGCCGGTGGTCGAGACCGACCGCGCGACGCTGGAGGCGATCGACTTCGCCCCGTTCAAGGCGCTCACCGACCTGCCGCTCGCGATGACCGCGCATGTCGTCTACACGGCGATCGACCCGCACGCGCCCGCGACCACGTCTGCTCGCGTCATCGAAGAGGTGATCCGCGGCACGATCGGCTTCGACGGCTGCCTGATGGGTGACGACGTCTCGATGAAGGCACTCGCCGGCTCGATCGACGACCGCACCCGCGCGCTCTTCGCTGCGGGCTGCGACCTCGCTCTTCACTGCAATGGCGACTTCGCCGAAATGCGCGCCGTCGCCGCCGCGACGCCGGTGCTCGCCGGGGAGGCGGCACGCCGGGCCTCGGCGGCGCTCGCGCGGCTGACGGCGCCCGAGGCCTTCGACCGTGACGAGGCGGTGGCCGTCGTGGAGAGGCTCACGGCGGTTGCCGGGGCGGTCGCGTGACACCCCCGGCGGGTGAGCCCGACGCCCCCGCGGACGGCCTGCTCGCCGGCTGGGAGGCACCGGTTCGCGACGGACTGGCGGCGCGCGACGGTGACGCGGCCGAATCCCTGATCGTCGATGTCGAAGGCTTCGAGGGACCGCTCGACCTGCTGCTCGCACTGGCACGCACCCAGAAGGTCGATCTCGCGCGCATCTCCATCCTGGCGCTGGTTGACCAGTATCTCGCCTTCATCGGCGAGGCGCGGCGCCTCAGGCTCGAACTCGCCGCCGACTATCTCGTCATGGCCGCCTGGCTCACCTACCTGAAGTCGCGCCTGCTGCTGCCGCCGCCGCCGCCCGAGGATGGGCCGAGCGGCGAGGAACTCGCCGACGCACTGGCCTTCCGCCTGCGCCGGCTGGAGGCGATGCGTGGCGCCGCGACCCGCCTCGCCGGCCGCGCCCGCCTCGGCCGCGACGTCTTCCCCCGCGGCGAACCGGAGCGACTGGCCACGACGACCCGGCCGCTCTGGCAGGCGAGCCTCTACGACCTCGTCGCCGCCTATGCCTCGCAGCGCCAGCGTCAGGCGGTGACGACGATCCGGCTCTCCCGCCGGGCCGTCTGGTCGCTGGTCGACGCCCGCGCCATCCTCGAGCGACTGGTCGGCAAGGTGGCCGCCTGGACGGAGCTCGATGTGTTGATGGCGACCTATCTCGCGGATCCGTCCGAGCGCACGACGGTGCGCGCCAGCACCTTCACGGCGAGCCTCGAACTCGCCAAGGAAGGCGTTGTGGAGATCGCCCAGACGGCCGCCTTCGCGCCGATCTTCGTGCGCGCCCGCGTGGCGGCGGAGCCGGCCGATGGCTGAGCGCGGCACCATCGCCAGCCTGCCGGGGGCGGCGGGGCTGCGCGAGCACCTGCGGATCGTCGAAGCGGTGATCTTTGCCAGCGCCGTCCCGGTCGACGAGGCGGGGCTGGCGACGCATCTGCCGGCCGGCACCGACCTGTCGCGCCTGCTCGGCGAACTGCAGTCGGCCTATGCGGGGCGCGGCGTCAACCTCGTCGCTGTGGCCGGCGGCTGGGCCTTCCGCACCGCCGAGGATCTCGCGCCGCTGCTCCGCCGCGAGCAGGCCGAGCCGCGCAAGCTGTCTCGCGCGGCACTGGAGACGCTCGCCATCATCGCCTACCACCAGCCGGCGACGCGGGCCGAGATCGAGGAGATCCGCGGCGTCGCCACCGCCAAGGGGACGCTCGACGTGCTGCTCGAGAGCGGCTGGGTGCGGATGCGCGGACGGCGCAAGTCGCCGGGCCGCCCGATCACCTACGGCACGACGGCGGCCTTCCTCGACCATTTCGGGCTGGAGCGCATCGGCGACCTGCCGGGGCTTGAGGAGCTGAAGGGCGCCGGACTTCTCGATACGTTGCCGCAGGCGACGCTGGCCGCCCCGCGCGACGAGCCGGACCTGTTCGACGACGAGGAGCCATTGGGCGCCCTTGGCGAGGACGAGGCGGTGGCGGCGGACGAGGACGTGTCGTGACGGAAAAGCCGGAAGAGCCGACGCGGCTCGTCTTCGAACGGGTGTCGCGCCGGTTCGGCGCCCACGCGGCGGTGCACGAGGTGAGCCTCGGCGTGCGCGCCGGCGAGGTGCTCTGCCTGCTCGGGCCGTCCGGCTGCGGGAAGACGACGCTGCTGCGCATCGCCGCCGGCATCGAGCGCCAGGACGCGGGGCGTGTGCTCATCGACGGTATCGAGGTTGCCGGTCCCGAGCGTGTGCTGCCGCCGGAGGAACGCAATGTCGGCCTCGTCTTCCAGGATTATGCGCTGTTCCCGCACCTGACGATCCTAGACAACGTCCGCTTCGGCCTCTCCGGCCGCCCGTCGGCCGAGGCCCGCGAGACGGCGCTTTCGGCGCTGCAGTCGGTCGGTCTCGCCCAACTCGCGGGGTCCTATCCGCACAGGCTCTCCGGCGGCGAGCAGCAGCGGGCGGCGCTCGCCCGGGCGCTGGTGCCGCAGCCGCGGGTGCTGCTGATGGACGAGCCGTTCTCCGGCCTCGACACGCGCCTGCGCGACCGTGTCCGCGACGAGACGATGGCGCTGCTGCGGGCGCGCGGTGCCACCGCCGTCGTCGTCACCCACGACCCGGAGGAGGCGCTGCGGATCGGCGACCGCATCGCCCTGATGCGCGACGGCCGGATCGTCCAGCTCGGCAGCCCGGAGGATCTCTACCAGCGGCCCGTCGACCTCGAGGCGGCGCGCTTCTTCTGCGAGACCAACGAGTTCGCCGCTCGCGTCGAAGCGGGCACGGTGGTGACGCCCGTCGGCAGCTACCCGCTCGGCAGCCAGCAGCCGGAGGGTGCGCGGCCCGAGGGTCCCGTGGTCGCCGGCGTTCGCCCGCACGATCTCCTGGTGCGGGCCGACGTCCCCGGCGCCGAGGGGGTTGCCGCCACGGTGATCGGACGCCATTTCCTGGGAGGAGCCGACCATCTGGACCTCGCGGTGCAGGGTGTCGAGGGAACGGTGTGGGCGCGGGTGCCGGCGCCGAGCCGCCACCGGGAGGGTGAGCGGGTCCGCGTCAGCGTCGACGGAGGCCGGGTGCTGGTGTTCGCGGCGTGAGCGGACGGGGCGCCGGCCGGGCGGCAGCGGCATAGGGCCGCGCCGATCGAGGGCGGGCTTGTTGCGGCGCCGGGTGCTTTGCTGCAATAGTCCCGCGGAAAGAAGGTCCCCCGGGGCCGACATCCGACGAGGAGTAGCCGCACATGGGTGCGTTCAGTTTCTGGCACATTCTCATCGTCGCGGCGGTGGTGATCCTGTTGTTCGGCCGCGGCAAGATCTCCGAGCTGATGGGCGACGTCGCCAAGGGCATCAAGAGCTTCAAGAAGGGCTTGTCCGAGGACGAGACCACGGCCGCCGCGCCGCCGCCGGCCACGCCGCCGCGCGCCATCGACCACGAGCCGGTGGAGCCGGTGCGCGTCGAGAAGGCCGAGGAGCGCTCGAAGGTCGGCTGAAGGCCGGCCTTTGACCGAGGCATTCCGTTGACCGTCTTCTCGCCGGCCGCTTGCGGCCGGCTCGCCCGCGCCCGGCACCCCTTGCATGTTTGACATCGGTTGGACCGAACTGCTCGTCATCGCAATGGTGGCGATTATCGTCGTCGGCCCGAAGGAGCTGCCGCGCATGCTGCGCACCTTCGGCAGCATGCTCGGCAAGATGCGGCGCATGGCGGGCGAGTTCCAGTCGCAGTTCAACGACGTGCTGCGCGAGGCGGAACGACAGGCCGACCTCGACGACGTCAAGAAACAGGTGGAATCGGCGCGCAAGTTCGATCCGCTGAAGGACGTGCGCGAGAGCCTCACCAACGCCGTCTCGACCCCGAAGACGCCAACGCCGGCGACGCCGTTGCCTGCCGCGACCCCGTTGCCTGCCGCGACTGCGGTGACGCCCGCGGCGGACGCGGCGCCGCTGACGGCCGCCGACGCCGGCGCTGCGACTGCGGGTGAGATCGCCGCCGCGCCGCCGCCGCCCGTTTCGCCGCCGCCCGTTTCAGCGGCGCCTGTAGCCGCGGCCGAAGCGCCCCAACCGACAACCACGGTCGAAACTCCGCAGCCGATGCCGCCCGCCGCCCCGGCTGCGCCCGTCGCATCCGCTCCGGTGGAGGCGGTCCCGACGCCCGCCGCGCCCGAGGCCCCGAAGCCTGCTACCGGCGGAGGAGCCGCATGAAGACCCCCGAGGACGAGGACGAGATCGAGGCCTCGCGCGCGCCGCTCATCGAACATCTGGTCGAGTTGCGCTCGCGCATGATCAAGACGGTGCTGGCGATCGTCGTCGCCTTCATCGTCTGCTTCTACTTCGCCACCGACGTCTTCAATATCCTGATCATTCCGTACGAGAACGCCGTCGGCGACACCAAGCCGATCGAGATGATCTATACGGCGCCGCAGGAATATTTCTTCACCCAGCTGAAGCTGGCGCTGTTCGGGGCGCTGTTCATCGCCTTCCCGGTGATCGCCAGCCAGATCTACATGTTCGTGGCGCCGGGGCTCTATCGCAACGAGCGCAGCGCGTTCCTGCCGTTCCTGGTGGCGACGCCGATCCTGTTTCTGATCGGCGCGTCGCTGGTGTTCTTCTTCGTGATGCCGGTGGCGCTCGCCTTCTTCCTGTCGATGGAGCAGCACGGCGGGGCCGGCGAGGCCTCGATCATCCTGCTGCCGCGGGTGAGCGAATATCTCGGCCTGATCATGGTGCTGATCTTCGCCTTCGGCCTCGTCTTCCAGCTGCCGGTGGTGCTGACGCTGCTCGGCCGGGCCGGCCTGGTGACGGCCGCCGGCCTGCGCCAGAAGCGGCGCTGGGCGATCGTCATCGCCTTCATCGTCGCGGCGGTGCTGACGCCGCCCGATCCGATCAGCCAGATCTCCCTTGCGATCCCGGCGATGCTTCTCTACGAGGTCTCGATCCTGGCGGTCCGGCAGATCGAGCGGTCGCGCGAGAAGGCCGAGCGGGAACGCGACGCCGCCGCCTGAGCGCCGGCCGCCGCCAGCCCGTTTCCCGCCCGGCCGGTCTGTTTGCCGCCGGCCTCCGCCCGGAGTTCTTCCGATGCTCGACGTCCGCTGGATCCGTGAGGAGCCCGCCGCACTCGACCGTGCGCTCTCCCGCCGGGGCGCGGAGCCATGTTCGGGCGACATCCTCGCCCTCGACGAGCGCCGCCGCACGCTGATCGCCTCGCTGCAGGCGATGCAGGAGCGCCGCAACGCCGCCTCGAAGGAGATCGGCGCGGCGAAGGCGGCCAAGGACGAGGCCCGCGCCGCCGCCCTGATGGCCGAGGTCACCGAGCTCAAGACGCGGATGCCGGAGGAGGAGGCGGCGCTGAAGGCGGCGGAAGCCGCCCTCGACGCCGTGCTCGCCGAGCTGCCGAACGTTCCCCTCGACGAGGTGCCCGAGGGCGCCGACGAGAAGGACAATCTCGAGCTGCGCCAGGTCGGCGCGCGCCCGGCCTTCGACTTCACGCCGCGCCAGCACTTCGAGCTCGGCGAGGCGATGGGGCTGATGGACTTCGAGGCCGCCTCGAAGCTGTCGGGCGCCCGCTTCGTCGTGCTGAAGGGGGCGCTCGCCCGGCTCGAGCGGGCGCTCGGCCAGTTCATGCTCGACCTGCACACCGACCAGCACGGCTACACCGAGGTGCAGCCGCCACTGCTCGTCAAGGACGCGGCGCTCTATGGCACCGCGCAGCTGCCGAAGTTCGCCGAGGACCAGTTCCGCACCACCGACGGGTTCTGGCTGATCCCGACGGCCGAGGTGCCGCTGACGAACCTCGTGCGCGGCGAGATGCTGGACGAGGCGGTGCTGCCGCTCCGCTTCACGGCGCTGACCCCGTGCTTCCGTTCGGAAGCCGGCTCCGCCGGGCGCGACACCCGCGGCATGCTGCGCCAGCACCAGTTCGACAAGGTCGAGATGGTGTCGATCACCACGCCGGAGACCTCGATCGAGGAGCACGAGCGGATGACCGGGTGTGCGGAGGCCGTGCTGAAGGCGCTCGCGCTGCCGTATCGCGTCGTCGTGCTGTGCACCGGCGACATGGGCTTTGCATCCCAGAAGACCTACGACATCGAGGTGTGGCTGCCGGGGCAGGACACCTTCCGCGAGATCTCGTCGTGCTCGGTCTGCGGCGACTTCCAGGCGCGCCGCATGAATGCGCGCTATCGGCCCGCCGAGGGCAAGGGGCCGCGCTATGTCCACACCCTCAACGGCTCCGGCATCGCCGTCGGGCGCGCGCTGATCGCGGTGATGGAGAACTACCAGACCGCCGACGGCGCCGTCATGGTGCCGGAGGTGTTGAGGCCGTACATGGGCGGCATCACCAAGATCGAACGGGCGGGCTGATGCGCATTCTCATCACCAACGACGACGGCATCCACGCGCCGGGACTGAAGACGCTGGAGACGATCGCCCGGGCGCTCTCGGACGACGTCTGGGTGGTGGCGCCGGAGACGGACCAGTCGGGCTCGGCGCACTCGCTGACGCTCGCCGATCCGCTGCGGGTGCGCGAGGTGACGAAGCAGCACTACGCGGTGAAGGGCACGCCGACCGACTGCGTGATCATCGCGCTGAAGAACCTGTTGCCGAGCCCGCCGGACCTGGTGCTCTCCGGCGTCAACCGCGGGCAGAACCTCGCCGAGGACGTCACCTATTCGGGCACGGTCGCCGGCGCCATGGAGGGGACGCTGCTCGGCGTCCGCTCGATCGCGCTGTCGCAGGCCTATTCGGCGGCGACGCGCGGCCAGCCGCGCTACGCGACGGCGGAGGCGCTCGGGCCCGAGCTCGTCGACCGGCTGGCGAAGATCGAGGTGCCTGCCGGCACGCTGTTCAACGTCAACTTCCCCGACCGCGAGCCCGACGGCGTCACCGGCGTCGCCGTGACGACGCAAGGCCGCCGGGACCAGGAGCTGCTCTCGATCGACGCCCGCATGGACGGGCGGGGGTTCCCCTACTACTGGATCGTCTTCGGCCGCTCGCCCTTCGAGACGGTGGAGGGCTCGGACCTGCGCGCCATCGCCGAGGGGAAGATTTCGGTGACGCCACTCAGGCTCGACCTGACGGCCCACGAATTGCGTGCCAAGCTCGCCGCCTCGATCGAACGTTGAGGCGGCGATGGCGGGGCGCGACGGCGACAGCGGCGAGGGGAACGAGGACCGCGACCGCATCTCCCGCGCCGGCTTCACGCTCGGCCTGAGGCGGCACGGCATCCGCGACCTGCGCGTGCTGTCGGCGATGGAGCAGGTGCCGCGCAAGCTGTTCCTGCCGGCGCACCTGCATTCCGACGCCTACACCGACCGGGCGTTGCCGATCGAGTGCGGCCAGACGATCTCGCAGCCCTCGCTAGTGGCGATGATGACGGAGGCGCTCGGCGTGCAGCCGGGCGACCGCGTGCTCGAGATCGGCACCGGCTCGGGCTACCAGGCGGCGGTGCTGTCGAAGCTCGCCCGCGAGGTCTACACGATCGAGCGCTTCCGCTCGCTCTTGTCGCTCGCCGAGGAGCGCTTCGCCGCGCTCCGGCTGTCCAACATCATGACCAAGCTCGACGACGGCGCGCTCGGCTGGCCGGAGAAGGCGCCGTTCGACCGCATCGTCGTCACCGCCGCGGCCGCCGAACTGCCCGAGGCGCTGGTCGCGCAGCTGAAGATCGGCGGCGTCATGGTGGTGCCGGTCGGGCCGGCGGGCAGCGTGCAGACGCTGCTGAAGGTGGTGCGGACGCCCGAGGGCTGCACGCCGACGGCGCTCGCCGAGGTGCGCTTCGTGCCGATGGTGGCCGGGGTCGCTAGCCGGCTTTGACGATCCATTCCGGAAAAGTTGCTGTTCCGCCATCGCCATTAAGCCTTCGTCAACGCTGATTCCGTCTACTCGTCCTCGGAGTTTTTCGGCCTTCGACGGGTAGGTGCCATGCAGCGCGGAACAGAGTACCGGCGATCGGGGAACATCCTCCGCATGTCGGCGGCAATCCTCGCGGCGGCCGGCGTCGCCGGGTGTTCCGGCGACTTCTCGCGGCTGTCGATGGGGCCGATGTTCACTGCCTCTACCGACAACCAGCGCGCCGTCATGGGCGCCAATCCCGAACAGGACATCGTCACCGGCTCGGTGCCCTCCGGCACCGTCCAGACGACGGCGCTCGCGCCGCCCGGCGGTGCCCACGTGGCGGCCGCGACGGGCCCGGCCCGGCAGTATCGCGGCTGGACGACGATGGGCGGCACCACCGTCACCGTTTCGGCCGGCGACACCGCCACGACGCTGTCGCGCCGCTACGGCGTGCCTGAGGACGCGCTGCTCGCCACCAACGGCATGACGAACGCCCAGCAGATCGTTCCCGGCCGCCACGTCGTCATCCCGGTGTTCTCGTCGGGTGGAGCGGCGGTCGCCGCCGCGCCGGCCGCCGGTGGCACGCCGGCGACGCACAAGGTGGTGGCCGGCGACACGCTCTTGTCGATCGCCCGCACCTACGGCGTGCCGGCGTCCTCGATCGCCCAGGCGAACGGCCTGCCGGACAACGGCATCGTCAAGCTCGGCCAGACGCTGCGCATCCCCGGCGCCAGCGCCGCCAACACCCGCGTCGCCGCGCTGCCGACCGCCAACGACGCGATGCCGGCGAAGGCGCCCGAGACGAAGCCGGTGACGCCGGCCCCGCTCGCCGCCGGCACGCCGCCGACGACCCTCGACGCCCAGGCCGGCCAGGCGCCGGCCGCCGCCCCGGCCGCGCCGACGGAGGTCGCCTCGCTGCCGGCGCTCGCTGGCCAGGCCGGCGCGACCGCCACCGACGCCGCGCCGGCCGCCGCCGAGAGCGCCGAGGACGCCGGTGCCGGCTTCCGCTGGCCTGCACGTGGCCGCATCGTCGCCGGCTTCGGCCGCCGCCCGAACGGCGAGCAGAACGACGGCATCAACATCGCACTGCCCGAGGGCACGCCGATCAAGGCGGCGGAATCGGGCACGGTTATTTATGCCGGCAACGAACTCACCGGGTTCGGCAACCTCGTGCTCGTCCGCCACGCCGACGGCTGGGTGACCGCCTACGCGCACGCCAAGGAGATCACCGTCGCCCGCGGCGCGGAAGTCCGGCGCGGCCAGGTGATCGGCACGGTGGGCGCCACCGGCGCCGTCAACCAGCCGCAGCTGCACTTCGAGCTGCGCAAGGGCTCCACCCCGGTCGATCCGCTGCCGCACCTGTCGGGTGCGTGAGGCGAGACGCCGGGCGCCGCCGCCCTCCAGAAACGTGATTTCGAAGGCCCGCCGGTCAGTCACCCCGGCGGGCCTTCGGCGTTCCGGGGCTCGCTCAGGAGGCGGCGGACGTGCCGAGGCGGCCCGCCAGGTCCTGGACGAACTGCCAGGCGACGCGGCCGGAGCGGGCGCCGCGGGTGGTCGCCCACTCGAGCGCGTCGGCGCGCAGAGCGTCGGGCTCGACGGAAAGGCCGAGGTGGTCGGCGTAGCCGGTGACCATCGCCAGATATTCGTCCTGGCTGCATTTGTGGAAGCCGAGCCAGAGGCCAAAGCGGTCGGACAGCGACACCTTCTCCTCGATCGCCTCGCCGGGATTGATGGCGGTGGCACGCTCGTTCTCGATCATGTCGCGCGGCAACAGGTGACGGCGGTTCGAGGTGGCGTAGAACAGCACGTTCTCCGGCCGCCCCTCGACGCCGCCCTCGAGCACCGCCTTCAGCGACTTGTAGGAGGTGTCACCGGCATCGAAGGAGAGGTCGTCGCAGAAGACGAGGAAGCGGTGGGCCGAGGCGCGCGCGAGCGACAGCAGCGCTGGCAGCGTCTCGATGTCCTCGCGGTGGATCTCGACGAGCTTGAGGCGGCTTGCCGAACCCGCGCGCGCCAGCGCCGCGTCGACCTCGGCGTGCGCCGCCTTGACGAGCGAGGACTTGCCCATGCCGCGGGCGCCCCACAGGAGGGCGTTGTTGGCCGGCAGGCCGCGGGCGAAGCGATCGGTGTTGTCGAGGAGCTGGTCGCGCACCCGGTCGATGCCCTTCAGCAGCGCCATCTCGACCCGGTTGACCTTTGCCACCGGCTCGAGCCCGACCGGGTCGGCGTGCCAGACGAAGGCGTCCGCCGCGTCGAGGTCGACGGGGACCGCGGCCGGCGGCGCGGCGCGCTCCAGGACGGCGATCAGGCGGTCGAGCTTGGCGGCGAGGATCGCCAGGGCGTCGTCGGACACGATGGGCAACTCCGGTGCGGAGGGGGCGGGC
>CAZDCR010000026.1:0-21982 GCA_964503995.1 uncultured Segnochrobactrum sp. | reverse complement strand
TCGTCGACAAGGGCAAGATCATCGGCCTCGGCGACCCGACCGGCGGCGGCGCCATCAGCCTGGAGCCCGGCGGCCAGTTCGAGCTCTCCGGCGCGCCGCTGGAGACGCTGCACCAGACCTGCCGCGAAGTGCACGCCCATCTCGCCCAGGTGCGCCAGATCGGCGAGCCGCTCGGCATCGGCTTCCTCGGCATCGGCATGTCGCCGAAGTGGACGCTGGCCGAGACGCCGGTGATGCCGAAGTCGCGCTACGCCATCATGACGGCCTACATGAAGAAGGTCGGCACGATGGGCCTCGACATGATGTACCGGACCTCGACCATCCAGGTGAACCTCGACTTCGAGGACGAGCCGGACATGGTCAAGAAGCTGCGCGTCGGCCTCGCCTTGCAGCCGATCGCCACCGCCATCTTCGCCAACTCGCCGCTGACGGAAGGCGTGCCGAACGGCTACCAGTCGCTGCGCGGCGAGATCTGGCACCACACCGACGCCCACCGCACCGGCGGCCTGCCCTTCGCCTTCGACGAGGGCTTCGGCTTCGAGCAGTACGTCGACTGGGCGATCGACGTGCCGATGTATTTCGTCAAGCGCGGCGACACCTACATCGACGTCTCCGGCGAGAGCTTCCGCCGCTTTATGAGTGAAGGCCTGCCGCAGCTCGATCCCGACGATCGACCCACCATCGGCGACTGGAACAACCACCTCTCCACCGTCTTCCCGGACGTCCGGATGAAGAAGTACCTGGAGATGCGCGGCGCCGACGGCGGCCCGTGGCGGCGCATCTGCGCGCTGCCGGCGTTCTGGGTCGGCCTCCTCTACGACCAGGCCTCCCTCGACCAGGCGTGGGAGATGGTGAAGGACTGGACGCAGGAGGAGCGCGAGGCGCTGCGGCTCGCGGTGCCACGCACGGCGCTCGAGACCCCCTTCCGAAACCGCCGCGTCCTCGACGTCTCCCGCGACGCCGCCGAGCTCGCCCGCCAGGGCCTCGCCCGCCGCGCCCGCCTGAACGGCGCCGGCTTCGACGAGACGCAGTACCTCGACCCCGTGCTGGAGACGGTGACGAGCGGCCGCACGCCGGCCGACGCCATCCTCGCCAAGTACAAGGGCGAGTGGGGCGGCAACGTCGACCGCGTCTTCACCGAATACGCGTACTGACGCGGCCTCGAGGCCACCCGCGCTTCCCCAGGAGCGCCGGCCCGGTGCCGCCGGCCTCGCTGCCGGCTGCCTCAAAAACGTGCAACCGGCGACCGTATCGGCTATAGAGCGGGGTCCCGGCACGGGGACCCCGCTGGCCGGCCGGCCGGCTCCCGTGGCGGCCAGAGCCCGCGCCGGCACGAGCCCCCGATCCGATGACCATCGCACCCTCGCGTCCTCTCGCCGCGGCCCCCGCCACGACGACGGGGCCGGCCGTGACCGTGCCACAGCCGATCTCCGTGCACGTCCGGGAGACGGTGAAGCTGGCGCTGCCGCTGATCGCGGCGCGCACCGGCCTCATCCTGATGCTGACCGTCGACACGGTGATGACCGGCCGCCTCGGCGGCGAGGAGCTCGCCTTCCTGGCGGTGGGCATCTCCCCGCAGATCACCCTGATGCTGGTGGCGATCGGCGCCCTGCAGGCGACCGTCGTGCTGACGGCGCAGGCGATCGGCGCCGGCGAATCCTGGCGCGCCGGCGCGGTGCTGCGCGCCGGGCTCATCCATGCGGCGCTGCTCGGCGTGCTGGCGGGGCTCGCCTCGATCTGGGCCGAGGAGATGTTCCTCGGCATCGGCCAGTCGCCGAGCGTCGCCCTCGGGGCAGCGGAGGTCTCGCACGCCTTCGCCGTCGGGCTGCCGGGCCTGCTCATGTACATCGTCGCGAGCTTCTTCCTGGAGGCGAGCGGGCGACCGCGCACCTCGATGGTGATCATCTTCGCCGCCAACATCGTGAACGTGCCGCTGAACGGCCTCCTCGCCCTCGGCTGGGGCGGGATTTTCGAGCCGATGGGCGCCGACGGGGCGGTGCTGGCGAGCTCGATCCTGCGCTGGGCCGCCTTCCTCGCCGCCTTCGCCTGCATCGTCCGGCCGGCGCGCGGCGGCGACCAGTTCGGCGTGCTGGTGCCGCTGTCGGAGTGGATGCGGGCCGTGATGAACCTCGGCGGCGCCGTCGGCCGGCAGATCCGCCGGCTCGGCCTGCCGATGGGCATCGCCCAGGGCATCGAGAGCTCGGCCTTCACCACCGTCGTCTTCATCGCCGGCAGCGTCGGCGCGGCGGTGGCGGCCGCCCACCAGACGACGATGACGCTGGTGGTGCTCGTCTACATGTGCGCCATCGGCTTCGGCGGCGCGGCGGCGATCCGCGTCGGGCGCGCCGTCGGCCGCGGCAGTGCGCCGGACGTGCGCCGCGCCGGCCTCAGCGCCGTGGCGCTCGGCTCGCTCGTCGCGGTGCCGGCCGGCATCCTCTTCCTCACCGTGCCCGAGGCGATGGTGCGGCTCGTCACCGACGATCCGGCGGTGGCGGCGATCGCCGCGCCGGCGCTGCGCCTCGTCGGCTTCTTCCTCGTCTTCGACGCCGCCAACGGCATTACCACGGGGGCGCTCCGGGGGATGGGCGAGGTGTGGATCCCGATGTTCACCCAGTGCGCCTCGTTCTGGCTCGTCGCCGTGCCGCTCGCCTGGTGGTTCGGCGTGAGCCTCGGCTGGGGACCGCTGGGGCTCATCGCCGGCATCTGCGCCGGAATGGTCGCCTCGGCGGGAACCCTGGTGCCCCGGTTCGTCTTCGTCTCGGGACGGCCGCCAAAGCGGCTCTGAGCCGGTGAAACGGCGGAATTTCGGGAAAACGTGCAAAAAAGCCGGGCACGCGCCATAATTCGGCTCGCCTCGCGCTTCACCAGCGCAAACGGGCGCCGCGCCGCGGTGTGCGAACGAACAACGGGATAAGAGCCACGCCATGCCGACGATCGCTCTGGTCGACGATGATCGCAACATCCTGACCTCGGTGGCGATCACCCTGGAAGCCGAGGGCTACCGGGTCGAGACCTATACCGACGGCGCCTCGGCGCTCGACGGCCTGGCGCAGAACCAGCCCGACCTCGCTATCCTCGACATCAAGATGCCGCGCATGGACGGCATGGAGCTGTTGCGCCGGCTGCGCCAGCGCACCGACATGCCGGTTATCTTCCTCACCTCCAAGGACGACGAGATCGACGAGCTGTTCGGCCTCAAGATGGGCGCCGACGACTTCATCCGGAAGCCGTTCTCCCAGCGCCTGCTGGTCGAGCGGGTGAAGGCGGTGCTGCGGCGCGCCTCGCCGCGCGAGGGCCAGGCGGCGAAGCCGACCGATGCGGCGAAGGTGCTGGAGCGCGGCCAGCTCGTCATGGACCAGGAGCGGCACACCTGCACCTGGCAGGGCCAGCCGGTGACGCTGACGGTGACGGAATTCCTCATCCTGCACGCGCTGGCGCAGCGGCCGGGCGTCGTGAAGAGCCGCAACGCCCTGATGGACGCGGCCTATGACGACCAGGTCTATGTCGACGACCGCACCATCGACAGCCACATCAAGCGGCTGCGCAAGAAGTTCAAGGTGGTCGACACCGACTTCGACATGATCGAGACGCTCTACGGCGTCGGCTACCGCTTCAAGGAGTCCTGACCGGGCTCCGACGGCCGCCGCGCCTGGCGCGCGCGCCGCAAGGACGATGATGGCCGCCGACCTCGACACTGAGGACGCCGACACCAGCGCCGGCCGGGCCCGCCCGGCGGCGGGGGATGCCGGCGCGTCCGCGCCGCGGCCCGGCATGTCCGGCGCGCCGGAGCCGACGGGCGTGGAGCCCGTGGCGCCGGCTGCGACCCCGGCCAGCAAGGCGCCGCAGCGCGAGTCCCGCCGCCGCTCCGGCCGGCGTGGCGACGCCGACAGCCGCAGCCGGCGCCGGACGCCGCCGGTCCGGCCGCTCGCGCGGGTGAGCCGCGTGCTCGGCACCTACGTGTTCTCGAGCCTGACCCGGCGCATCGTCATCCTCAACCTCGCCGGCCTGATCGTGCTGGTGAGCGGCATCCTCTTCCTCAACCAGTTTCGCGCCGGCCTGATCGACGCGCGCGTCGAGAGCCTGCTCACCCAGAGCGAGATCATCGCCACCGCCATCGCCGCCTCGGCCTCGGCCGACGAGGGCGGCGTGCTGCTCGATCCCGACCAGCTGTTCCGGGCGCAGGCGAACGAGGCGGCGCCGCAGGCCTCGGACGACGGCCTCGGCGCCCTCGACTTCCCGATCAATCCCGAGCGCGTCGCGCCCGTGCTCCGGCGGCTGATCTCGCCGACGAAGACGCGCGCCCGCATCTACGACCGCGACGGCGTGCTCCTGCTCGATTCGCGCCATCTCTACGCCCGCGGCCAGATCCTGCGCTTCGATGCGCCGGCGCCGGCGGTGCCGAAGGACGACCTCCTGTCGAAGGCGTGGACGGCGGTGGAGCGCTGGCTCGGCCCCGGCGACCTCGCGATCTACAAGGACCTCGGCCCGACCGGCGGGCGCGGCTATCCCGAGGTCGAGCGGGCCCTCGATGGCGCGCCGGCGACGGTGGTGCGCTCCAACGAGCGCGACGAGGTGGTGATCGCGGTCGCGGTACCGATCCAGCGCCAGCGCGTCGTGCTGGGGGCGCTGCTGCTGTCGACCCAGGGCGGCGACATCGAGCAGATCCTCGCCGCCGAGCGGATGGCGATCGTGCGCGTCTTCCTCGTCGCCGCCGTGGTGATGGTGGTGCTGTCGGTGCTGCTCGCCGGCACCATCGCCGGGCCGATGCGGCGGCTGGCGGCGGCCGCCGACCGGGTGCGCCGCGGCGTCAAGGCGCGCGAGGCGATCCCGGATTTTCCCGAGCGCAACGACGAGATCGGCCATCTCGCCCGGGCGCTGAAGGAGATGACCTCGGCGCTCTACCGGCGCATGGACGCGATCGAGGCCTTCGCCGCCGACGTGGCGCACGAGCTGAAGAACCCGCTGACCTCGCTGAAGAGCGCGGTCGAGACGCTGCCGCGGGCGAGGAACGAGGAGTCCAAGGCCCGCCTCTACGCCATCATCGAGCACGACGTCCGGCGGCTGAACCGGCTGATCTCCGACATCTCGGATGCCTCGAGGCTCGATGCCGAGCTGTCGCGCGAGGACACCGAGCCGGTCGACATGGCGCGCCTGCTCGCCGCCGTCGTCGAGGTGCAGCGCGGGCTCGTCAAGACCGACGGGCCGACGGTGGTGCTCGAGGTGGAGGCGGAGAAGCCGAACGCCTACTTCACCTTCGGCCACGACAGCCGGCTCGGCCAGGTGTTCACCAACCTGATCGACAACGCCCGCTCGTTCTCGCCGCCGGGCGGCGAGGTGCGGGTGACGATGCGGCGCGACGGCGACGACATCGAGGTGCTGGTGGAAGACGAGGGCACCGGCATCCGCCCGGACCAGATGGAGCGCATCTTCGAGCGCTTCTACACCGACCGGCCGGAGAGCGACGGCTTCGGCAACAATTCCGGCCTCGGCCTGTCGATCTCCAAGCAGATCGTCGAGGCCCACCGCGGCACGATCATCGCCGAGAACCGCATGGCCGAGAACGGCGGCAGCGACGGCGAGGCGAAGGTGCTCGGCGCGCGCTTCGTCGTGCGGCTGCCGGCGGCCGCCCCGTGACGATGCCGACGGTCCACGCCAACGCGGTGCTGGTCGGTGCCGAGGGCGTGCTGATCCGCGGCCGGCCCGGGTCCGGCAAGAGCGCGCTGACGCGAGCGCTCGTCGCGGCGGCGATGGCCGAAGACCGCTTCGCGCGGCTCGTCGCCGATGATCGGGTGGTACTGACGGCGTGCCACGGCCGGCTGATCGCCCGACCGCCGGCGGCGCTCGCGGGACTCGCCGAGCGGCGCGGCCGCGGCATCGAGGCGACCGAGCATGAGGGAGCGGCGGTGGTGCGCCTCGTCGTCGACCTCGTCGCGCCGGCGGAGGCGGAGCGGATGCCGGCCCCTGAGGCGCTCGCGACCGAGATCCTCGGCGTGGCGCTGCCGCGTCAGCCGGTCGCGTGCGGGGCCCCGGAAGCCGCCGGTCTCGTGCTCGCGGCACTGGCGGCGGCGGTGGCGTCGCGCGCGGCGGACCAGCCGGCAATGGCGACCGCGCCGCTTTTCGCTTGCGCGAAGGGCGAGCCTAGCCAATCTTGAGCGGCCCGCGCGGGCGAGGCCCGCGCACCCGGAGCGGTCCCGACCCCTGGACCGCGAATCCGACCCCTGCGGGGCCGCCCCGGCCCGGTGCCGACGGCACCGAGGTGGACGGTGGGGCAGGCGGAGATGCCGGAGCACCATGATCGGTCTCGTCCTGGTCACGCACGGACGGCTCGCCAATGAGCTGAAGGCGGCCCTCGAGCACGTCGTTGGTCCGCAGGAGAAGGTGGAAGCCGTCTCGATCGGACCTGACGACGACGTCGAGCGTCGACGCCAGGACATCATCGACGCGGTGGCCCGGGTCGAGAGCGGCACCGGCGTCGTGCTCCTCACCGACATGTTCGGCGGCACGCCCTCCAACCTTGCGATCTCGGTGATGGACGGGCGCAGCGTCGAGGTGATCGCCGGCGTCAACCTGCCGATGCTGGTCAAGCTCGCGAGCGTCCGCGGCGAGCTCGACCTGCCGTCCGCCGTCGAGGAGGCCCGCAAGGCGGGCCAGAAATACATCAGTGTCGCGAGCCAGATCCTTGCCGGCCAGCGGTGACGGGGCCGCCGACGGCGACGTCTGGCGAGGGGCGCTCCTGCGCGAACTCACGATCGTCAACAAGCGCGGCCTGCACGCGCGGGCGTCGGCGAAGTTCGTGCGCGTCGTCGAGGCGCACGAGGCGGACGTGCACGTCTCCAAGGATGGCCAGATCGTCGAGGGCGCCTCGATCATGGGCCTGTTGATGCTCGGCGCCGGGCCCGGCTCGACGATCATGGTGTCCGCGCGCGGCGCAGACGCGGCGGCGGTGCTGGAGGCGCTCGCCGCCCTCGTCGACGACGGCTTCGGCGAGGACCACGGCGAGGACTGAGCCCGCCCGCCGGCGACGCCGACGCGATCGCGTCGGTGTGGCGGACGACAGCGGGGCGGCCGATGGCACGGGTGAGCCTTTGACCCTCTATGAGCTGAAACCGCGCTTCCAGGCGCTGCTGCGGCCGCTGGTCGGACGGCTCGCCGCCGCCGGCGTGACGGCGAACCAGGTGACGCTCGCCGCCGCGATCGTGTCGGTGGCGGTCGGCGTCCTTGTGGCCTGGGGCGCGGAGACGCGGCTCCTGTTCCTGCTCCTGCCGGTGTGGCTGTTTGCGCGGATGGCGCTCAATGCCGTCGATGGCATGCTCGCGCGCGAACACGGCCAGAAGAGCCGGCTCGGCGCCTATCTGAATGAGCTGTCGGACGTCGTCTCCGACGCTGCGCTGCTGCTGCCGTTCGCGGTGCTGCCGGTGTTCGGGGCGATCGCGGTGGCGGTGGTCGCGGTGCTGGCGGCGCTGTCGGAGATGGCGGGGGTGCTGGGCCAGACGGTCGGGGCCTCGCGCCGCTATGACGGGCCGCTCGGCAAGAGCGACCGCGCCTTCGTCTTCGGGGCGCTCGCCTTCTGGATCGGCGTCGGCGGGCCGCTGCCCGCGTGGCTGTTCTGGCTGATGCCCGTCATCGCGGTGGCGCTCACGCTGACGACAATCAATCGTGTCCGCGCCGGGCTTGCGGAAGCGGCCGCGCGCCCCTCCTGATGGCGGCCGACCAGTCCCGGCCGCAGGCCTGATGGCGGCCGATCGATTCCGGCCGGAGGAGGAAGCCATGCGCCCGCACGACGAACTCTCCTTCGCCACTGCCGACGGCGTGTCGCTGTTCTATCGGCACTGGCCGGCGGTCGAGGCACCGGCGCGCGGCGCTGTCGTGATCCTGCACCGCGGCCACGAGCACTCCGGCCGGGTCGCCCACCTCGCCGACGAACTCGACCTGCCGGGCTTCGACCTGTTCGCCTGGGACGCCCGTGGCCACGGCCGTTCGCCCGGTCCCCGCGGCCACGCGCCGAGCTTTGCAGCGCTGGTGCGCGACCTCGACGCCTTCGTCGCCCACATCGGCACCGCCCACGGCTTCGCGGTGGAGGACACGGCGGTCGTCGCCCAGAGCGTCGGTGCCGTCATCGCGGCGACGTGGGTGCACGACTACGCGCCGAAGATCCGGGCGCTGGTGCTGGCTTCGCCCGCCTTCCGGGTGCGGCTCTACGTGCCGTTCGCCCGCCCCGGTCTGCGGCTCATGCGCCGCCTGCGCGGAAACTTCGACGTGCAGTCCTACGTCAAGGCGAGGATGCTGACGCACGACCCGTCCCGCGCCGCGTCCTTCGACGCCGATCCGCTGGTCACCCGGGCGATCTCGGTCGACATCCTGCTCGGGCTGAACGATGCCGCCAAGCGCGTCGTCGCCGACGCCGCGGCGATCACCGTGCCGACGCAGCTTCTCGTCTCGGGCTCCGACTATGTCGTCGAGGGCGGGCCGCAGCACCGCTTCTACGAGCGCCTCGGCAGCCACACCAAGGAACGGCACA
Organism: uncultured Segnochrobactrum sp.; assembly: GCA_964503995.1. Taxonomy (GTDB): domain Bacteria; phylum Pseudomonadota; class Alphaproteobacteria; order Rhizobiales; family Segnochrobactraceae; genus CAMDHY01. The sequence goes on along the minus strand of CAZDCR010000026.1, from coordinate 13,464 downwards.
TTCTGCCGGGCTTCTATCACGACCCCCTCGGCGAGCTCGGCCGGGCTCCCGCCGTCGCGGCGGTGCGGCGGTTCCTCGTCGAGCGCTTCGAGCGGCTGCCAGAGCGGCCGTCGCTTCAGGACGCCGACCGCATCGGTCCGACCCGCGCCGAGGCCGACCGGCTCGCCTCGCCGCTGCCGGCGCTGTCGCCGCGGGGACTGTTCTGGTCGGGGACGCGGGCGGGCCTGAAGCTCGGCGGGACGCTGTCGGGCGCAATCCGGCTCGGCCACGAGACCGGCTTCGATTCCGGCGCGACGCTCGATGCCGTCTACCGCAACCGGCCCTCTGGCCGCGGCGCCATCGGGCGGGCGGTTGACCGGGCCTATCTCGACAGCGTCGGCTGGCGCGGCATCCGCACCCGCAAGCGGCACCTGGAGGAGCTCATCCGGGACGCGATGGCGAGGCTCCGGGCGGCGGGAATGCCCGTGCACGTGCTCGACATCGCCGCCGGCCACGGGCGCTACGTGCTTGAGGCGCTGGCGGAGGACACGGCCGGGCGACCGGACTCGATCCTCCTGCGCGACTACGTGCCGGCCAACGTCGAGGCCGGGCGGCGGCTGATCACCGAGAAGGGGCTTTCCGACATCGCCCGCTTCGAGGTCGGCGACGCCTTCGATCCGGCAAGCCTGGCCGCACTCGCGCCGAAGCCGACGCTCGCGATCATCTCCGGCCTCTACGAGCTCTTCGCCGACAACGACCTCGTGCGCTGGTCGCTCGGCGGCGTCGCCGCGGCGGTGCCGGCGGGGGGCTTCCTCGTCTACACCAACCAGCCCTGGCACCCGCAGCTCGAGTTCATCGCCCGGGCCCTGACGAGCCATCGCGGCGGACAGGCGTGGGTGATGCGCCGGCGGACGCAGGGCGAGATGGACGAACTCGTCGAGAGCCACGGCTTTACGAAGCTCGCCCAGCGCATCGACGACGACGGCATCTTCACGGTGTCGCTCGCCCGACGGGTCGGCGATGCCGGCTAGCCTCGTCCGCCGCGCCGCCGCCGGGCTGACGGCGCTCGCCACCATCGGCGTCGCCCGCGTCGTCACGGGCGTGCGCGGCAACTGGGTCGGCTGCACGCCGTCGCCGACGCAGCGGGTCTATTTCGCCAACCACACCAGCCACGGCGACTTCGTGCTGGTCTGGACGGTGCTGCCGCCCGCCTACCGGGCGGCGACGCGCCCCGTCGCCGCCGCCGACTACTGGGGCGCCGACCGCATCCGCCGCTTCCTCGGCACCGACGTCTTCGACGCCGTGCTGATCGACCGCGACGCCAGCGCCCGCACCGCCGACCCGATCGCGACGCTGGTGGCGGCGATCGACGGCGGCGCCTCGCTGATCTTCTTCCCCGAGGGCACCCGCAACACCACGGAGGAGCGGCTGCTGCCGTTCAAGTCGGGGCTCTGGCGCCTCGCCTTCGAGCGGCCGGCGCTCGAGTTCGTGCCGGTGTGGATCGAGAACCTCAACCGGGTCATGCCGAAGGGCGAGTTCCTGCCGGTGCCGCTGCTCTGCACGGTGACGCTCGGCACGCCGCTGACGCTCGAGCCCGGCGAGGAGCGCGGTGCCTTCCTCGATCGCGCCCGCGCGGCGCTGCTGGCGCTGTCGGTGAAGGAGGGGGCGCGATGACGGCGGGCGAGCAGACGCTGGCGCTGTTCCTCGGCGTGCTCGCCGTTCTGGCGCTCGCCTCCGGTATCGGCTTCGTGCTGTCGCGGCGCGAGGGCGGCCGGACGAGTTCGGGGGTGCAGAACCTGAACGCCCGCATCAAGGCGTGGTGGGTGATGGTGGCGCTGCTCGCCGCGGCCTTTCTGTGCGGCACCGGCGGCGTCGTGCTGCTCTTCGCCTTCGCCTCGTTCTTCGCGCTCCGCGAGTTCCTGACCTTGACGGAGACGCGCCGCGGCGACCACTGGGCGCTGGCGGCGATGTTCTTCGTCGTGCTGCCGGTGCAGTACTGGCTGATCTGGATCGACTGGTACGGGCTCTATTCGATCTTCGTGCCGGTCTACGTCTTCCTGCTGCTCCCGATCATCGCCGTGCTGCGGGCCGACACGACGCGCTTCATGGTGCGGATCGCCGAGATGCAGTGGGGGCTGATGATCTGCGTCTTCTGCCTCTCGCACGTGCCGGCGCTGTTGACGCTCGACATCCCCGGCTACGAGGGGCGGGAGCTTCTGCTGATCTGCTTCCTGGTGCTCGTCGTGCAGTCGAGCGACGTGCTGCAGTACGTGTTCGGCAAGCTGTTCGGGCGGCGCAAGGTGGCGCCGTCGCTGTCGCCGTCGAAGACCTGGGAGGGGCTCGTCGGCGGCGTCGCGAGCGCCAGCGTGCTCGGCGGCGCGCTGTGGTGGATCACGCCCTTCACCATCCCGCAGGCCTTCGGCATGGCGGTGGTGATCACGCTGCTCGGCTTCTTCGGCGGGCTCGTGATGTCGGCGATCAAGCGCGACCGCGGCGTCAAGGACTGGGGCCGGATGATCGAGGGCCACGGCGGCATGCTCGACCGGCTCGATTCCGTCGTCTTCGCCGCCCCGATCTTCTTCCACCTGACGCGCTACTGGTTCACGCCCTAGCGGCTTGCCCCTCCGACGGTGGACGCCCGGCGCCTTTGCCCCATCTACCGGCGCGTGTCCGCCCGCTGGCCGCCTCACCGCGGCCGCGTGGGCAACCGCAATCCGCGTTGGAGGAGACGACGACCATGCCGACCGAAACCCTTTCGACCGACAGGCGCAGCCTCATCCTGGGAGCCGGGGCCGCGAGTGCCGCGATGGTGGCGGCTGCTGCCGGCACGTTCGCCAGTGTCCGCCCGGCCTTTGCCGCCGCCGAGAAACAGGGTCCGATGAAGCCGACCGTCTACCGCTTCAACCTCGGCGACTTCGAGGTGGTCACCGTGCAGGACGGCACCGTGGCGATGGAGAACCCCGCCGGCACCTTCGGCGTCAACCAGCCGCCCGAGACGGTGGCGGAGCTCGCGACGCAGAACTTCCTGCCGGCCGACAAGCTGATCAACGGCTATACGCCGACGCTGGTGAACACCGGTTCGGAGGTCGTGTTGTTCGACACCGGCACGGGCACGGGCCGCCTCCCGGCCGCCGGGCACCTCGCCGAGCGCCTCGCCGCCGCCGGCTATCCGCCGGAGAGCGTCGACGTGGTGGTGCTCACCCACATGCACGGGGACCACATCGGCGGGCTGATGGCCGACGGCAAGCCGGTGTTCCCGAACGCCCGCTACGTCACTGGTGCCACCGAATACGACTTCTGGTCATCGCCCGACCGGCTGTCGGGCCCGACGGAGAACGGCGCCAAGCTCGTGCAGGCGAACATCGTGCCACTCGCCGAGAAGACCACCTTCGTGAAGGGCGGCGACAGCGTCGTCTCCGGCATCACGGCGATCGAGGCCTTCGGCCATTCGCCGGGCCACATGGTCTACAACCTCGAGAGCAACGGCCGCCGGCTGGTGCTGACCGCCGACACGGCCAACCACTTCGTGCTGTCGATGCAGCGGCCGGACTGGCACGTGCGCTTCGACATGGACAAGGACAAGGGAGTGGCGACCCGCAAGCAGGTGCTCGGCATGATCGCCGCCGACAAGGTGCCGTTCGTCGGCTTCCACATGCCGTTCCCGTCGGTCGGCTACCTCGAGCCGATGGGAGAGGGCTACCGCTTCGTGCCGGTCGCCTACCAGCTCGACCTTTGAGGCCGTGATCGCGCGCCGGGCTCAGGCCGCCATCGGCTCGAGCCCGGCGCCGTCAAGGGCGGCCACCTGGCGCTCGGCGAGGAGTTTTTCCTCGTAGCCTTCGATGGCGGCGTTGAAGAGGTCGTGGAAATTGAGCTCAGCGTCGAGGTGGATGAAGACGCCGCCGAGGCCGAGCGCCGCCCGGTCCATGAAGACGAACTCGCGCGGCACCGTTACCGGGCCGTGTTCCTTGAGGGCCTGCGCCACCTGGAAGGCCTGGCGGCGGCCGTACTGGGCGGCGCTGACGCCGTCGGCGATGCGGCGCACGCGGTCGTCGAGCAGCGGGCCGTAGATGAAGCGGGCCCAGATATCGAGCGCCTCGATGATCTCCTTCTTGAGGCCGCGGAAGCCCCAGACCTCGTAGGCGGCGACCACGCGCGCGTGGTCGTTCTGCTGCAGGCCGCGATAGAGCTCGATGACGCCGGTGACGAACTTCGGCGGGAAGATGCGCACGCAGCCATAGTCGAGAAGGTTGATGCCGGCGGGGCGGCCGTCCTCCTCGTAGACCGTGTAGTTGCCGAGGTGCGGGTCGCCGTGGATGACGCCGACGCGGGTGAACGGGTGCCACCAGGCGCGGAACATCGTGTCGGCGATGCGGTTGCGATCGACGAGGTCGTGGTCCTTGAACTCGAGCAGGCGGCGGCCCTCGAGCCAGCCCATCGTCAGCAGGCGGCGGGTGGAGAGATCGGTGTGGACGTCCGGCACGCGGATGCCGGGTTCCTCGGCGAGGACCGTCCGGTAGAGCGCGGCATGGCGGGCCTCGCGGCGGTAGTCGAGCTCCTCGCGCAGGCGCGCGCCGATCTCCTCGGCGACCTCGCGGGTGTCGATCGCCGGCCGCATCCGCCGGTGCAGCGACAGGACGAGCGAGAATTGCTTGAGGTCGGCCTCCACCGCCGATTCCATGTCGGGATATTGCAGCTTCACGGCGAGCGGGGCGCCGTCCAGCGCCGTGGCGCGGTGGACCTGGCCGAGGGAGGCGGCGGCCGCCGGCACCCGCTCGAAGCGGGCGAAGCGGGCCTCCCAGTCCGGGCCGAGCTCGGCGATCATGCGGCGGCGGACGAAGGCCCAGCCCATCGGCGGCGCGTTCGACTGCAGGCCGGCGAGCGCCTCGGCATATTCCGGCGGCACCGCCTCGGGAATGGTCGAGAGCAGCTGCGCCACCTTCATCAGCGGGCCTTTCAGCCCGCCGAGCACGGCGGTGATCTCGGCCGCCGTCTTCTCGTCGTCGAGGGCGCGGCCGAGCAGGCGCGAGCCGACGATCTTGGCGGCGACGCCGGAGACGTCGCCGCCGACGCGGGCATAGCGCGCCGCGCGGGCGGTGAAGCGGTTGCGTTCGTCGTCGGCCATCAGGGCGTCCCGGCTGTCGTTCTGGTGCGGGGCGCGGGAGGGCGCCCGTCAGGCATATGGACAGGGGGAGGGCGTTCGCCAAGGCGTGGCAAGGAGAGCCACCAGAGAGCACGAGCAACTGCGCTCGGACTGCAGGTAGCACTCACATCCGAGATCGGATGTCGGGAGGAAGCTCTCAGATTTCGATTGGACGCGCGAAGGGCCGCAGGTATTACCCGTCAGCCGCGACATGGGGGTCCGCTACGGGCTCTAGGTCCGGTACGAGTTCCGGGTCGTCGACGCGGGCGCGCAGGGGCTCCAAGCGCGGCCGTCGGCTTGCGGCTATGGCGGCAGGAACCTCAAACGAAAGCCCCTGAGCACCGGCAGAAAGAAAGGACGCTGGGAGGCTCTTGTCGCTTTGTCGTGCGACTTGCACGATGTCGGACCCGTTCCGACCTGCCTCGATCCAGATCACCCTCAGTTTAGCACCGAGAGAGTAAATCTCGTCGAAGTCCGACCAGCTATGGGCGCGGACGCTGTCGAGGTGCTCGGCGAGCGCCGCCAACGTTGATTGCCGGAACGACTCGTCGGGCAAATTCTCGATCATTTTCCGAACATCGCTACGGCGAAGATGCCGGAAGCGTTCTGCCGTCGGAGCCAGAGGGTGAGGCCGAGGTTGGTCGACCTCGGACAGCCTAGCTCGAGCTGCCATGTCGTATCCTCCTCATGTCGGGTCCACCTGTACATCAACTCCATGGCGGGAGAAAAGCGCCTTCACGTTGTCGAGCGTCCGTTCGTCCCGGTCGGAGTGGCCCCTTGAGTAGCGGCCGGAGTGCTTGTTGATGACCCAGCACGGGGCCGTGGGGTCGCCGTCATCGATGTAGAGTTCACCCGCGATCCGCCCAGCTCCACCTCGCAAGAGGGCCGGATGGCCGCACTTCACCAAGTGGGCGGGGACATTGGCCAGCTTCCGGCGAACGTACTGGAACTGCCCGGAAACTTCGTCGACGACTTCCTCCAAAGCAAGCCAGAGCTCGCCGCGGGCATCAATGATCCAGAGGAAGGGAATGTCGGCGTGTAGCGGGAGGGTGTACCTAGCCTCATCAAGAGCCAGTCGCGCCCATTCGGCAAACCGCCTCGCGGGATCGGCGAGCCAAAAGAGGGAAACCGGTGACCGTCCGCCTTCCCAGGTTTGAACGGTGGCCGGATCGACAAGCCGGCCGAAAACGTCATCAAGTGGGTCGCGGCTACTCGAAGCGGACATTGGTGGCCCCCCGGCACGCGTCACGCTCAATCCAATCAACCGTAGCGGCGCTTGTGATGTTCTGCAATCCATAGGAGCAATGCGAGCAGCGCTCGTCTCGGGTTCACATGTGGTCGCTGCAGCATCGCGGGTCTCGAACGACTGGCCGTAGCTGAATCATCGCCTGACCCGTCCCTCACGCCCCCGCCGCGATCCGCTCCAGCGCCTCGGCGAGCCTGTCCCGGTGCGCCGTGAGGCCTTTGTAGGCGAGTTGCGCCGCGTCGAGGGCGATGAGGCGGTCGCGCAGGCCGTTCGCCATGCGGGCGCCGTCGGGGTGGCGGCGGAAGGCGAGCATCGGGTCGACGTGGATGCGGATGGTGAAGAGGATGTCGCCCGACGTCGGCAGGCGGCGAAGCGTCTGGCGCTCGACGCGGACGAAGGCGGCGGCGGCGAGGTCGTCGGCGCTGCCGAACCAGGCGCGCGGTTCTTCCTTCGATTCGGGGTGGTGCAGGCGGTCGTCGGGATAGACCGACCAGTTGAGCCGCCAGACCGGGTGCTCGAGGCGCAGGCTGTCAAAGATGCGGGCCATGCGCGTGCCCATCGCGCCGGCATAGCCCGGCACGTTGCCGTGCAGGCCGTCGAGGCTGGCACCGAACTTTTCCGTGAGTGACCAGGCCGACGGGAAGCACAAGGCGGCGGCAGCGAGGCGCCAGCCGTCCGGCCCCCGGCGCATCAGCACGAGATCCTCCTGGACCAGCCGGGCGGCGGCGAGGAGCGGCGCGTCGGCCTCGGCGGCGGGGTCGACGCGGCGGGCGCCGGCGACCGTCACCGTGCCGTCGGGACCGACGCGCCAGGTCTCGGGGAAGCGTTCGGTCAGGTGCGCGACGAGGAGGTCGAGCACCTCCCGCTGGGCGTCGGCCGTGTCGGGCTCGGCGGCGAAGACGATGTCGCGGCGCCCGGCGAACAGGCGGTCCTTCTCGGCGAGGTCGGCGAGTAGCCGCTCGTCCGGCTCGATCCAGCGGGCGAGGTCGAGGGGCGCGAGGCCGATGGAGAACGGCTTGTGGCCGTCGGCATAGGGGGCGTGGGCGAGGCTCATCGCGCCCGCGGCCGTCCGCCCGCCCGCTCGCCCCGCCTCATCGGACTCTCCCCGTGCGGTCCCTCGCTGGACGGCTCCCGTCCGACGCCGCCGCTCAGGCGGCGCGGTCGGCCGCCTCGAGCTCGTCGATCATCCGCTCGATCACGGCGAGGCCCTTGCCCCAGAAGGCGGGGTCGCGCGCGTCGAGGCCGAAGGGGGCGAGGAGCTCGGAGTGGTGGCGCGTGCCGCCGGCCTTCAGCATGGCGAAGTACTTGTCCTGGAAGCCCGTCGCGGCGTCCTCGTAGACGGCGTAGAGCGAGTTCACCAGGCAGTCGCCGAAGGCGTAGGCGTAGACGTAGAACGGCGAGTGCACGAAGTGGCCGATGTAGCACCAGAAGGTCTCGTAGCCCGGGCCGAGGCGGATCGCCGGGCCGAGGCTTTCGGCCTGCACCTCCATCCAGATTTCGCCGATGCGCTCGGCGGTGAGCTCGCCGTCGCGGCGCTCGAGGTGGATGCGCCGCTCGAAGCCGTAGAAGGCGATCTGGCGGACGACGGTGTTCAGCATGTCCTCGACCTTCGCCGCGAGCATGGCGCGGCGGGTCTTCGGGTCCTTGGCGGCGTCGAGGAGCGAGCGGAAGGTCAGCATCTCGCCGAACACGCTCGCCGTCTCGGCGAGCGTCAGCGGCGTCGGCGCCATCAGGGCGCCGTTCGGGGCGGCGAGGAGCTGGTGGACGCCGTGGCCGAGCTCGTGGGCGAGCGTCATCACGTCCCGCACGCGGCCCTGGTAGTTGAGCAGCAGATAGGGATGGACGCTCGGCACCGTCGGATGGGCGAAGGCGCCGGGCGACTTGCCCGGCCGCGTCGGCGCGTCGATCCAAGGCTTGTCGAAGAACTTGCGGCCAAGGGCGGCGAGCTCGGGCGAGAACCGGCCATAGGCCTCGAGCACGGTGTCGCGGGCGGCGTCCCAGCCGATCTCGCGCTCGTCGCTCTCCGGCAGGGGGGCGTTGCGGTCCCAGTGGTCGAGCTTGTCCTTGCCGAGCCAGCGCGCCTTCATGGCGTAATAGCGGTGGGACAGCCGCGGATAGGCCTCGCGCACGGAGGTGACGAGCGCCTCGACGACCTCGCGCTCGACGCGGTTGGCGAGGTGGCGCGAGTCGGCCACGTCCTCGAAGCCGCGCCAGCGGTCGGAGATTTCCTTGTCCTTGGCGAGCACGTTCATGACGAGGGCGAAGGTGCGCGTCTCGTTCTTGAAGGCGGCGGCGAGCGCCTCGGCGGCGGCGCGGCGGCGCGCCTCCTTCGGGTCCTGCAGGCGATTGAGCGCCGCCTCGAGCGTCAGGCTCTCGCCCTCGACGTCGACGCGCAGCGCCGCCACGGTCTCGTCGAACAGCCGGTTCCAGGCGCCGCGGCCGGTGACCGACTTCTCGTGGAAGAGCTGCTCGACGCGCGGCTCGAGCTCGTAGGGCTTGCCGCGGCGGACGTCCTCCAGCCACGGCCGGTAGTGGCCGAGCTCGGGATCGTCGAGGGCGGCGTCGAGCGCCGCTTCCTCGATGGCGTTGAGCTCAAGGGAGAAGAACAGCAGATGCGCGCTCGCCGTCGTCAGCCGTTCCTGCACGTCGCCGTAGAACTTGCCGTGGGCGACGGTGTCGCTGTCGCCGGCATAGACGAGGCCGGCATAGGAATAGAGCCGGCCGATCAACTCCTCCAGCGCCTCGTAGCGGCGGATGACGGCGGCGAGCGCCGCCGCGCCGCCGGGCTGCGCCAGCGCGTCGGCGAGCTTGCCCTTGTACTCGCTCTCGAAGGCGACTGCCTCGGCGTGCGCCCGGTCGAGGTCGGCGCGCACGGCCGGCGAATCGATCGCCGGATAAAGGTCGTCCAGGTTCCAGACCGGCAGATCGCTCGCCACCGTTCCGGCGCTCGCCGCTGTTGCGGGCGAGGGGAGGGCAGAGGGCAGGCGAGAGAGCGGCGGCTTCGTGAACATGGACGATCCTGACGCTGGACGGCGGCAACCCCAGGCTTTCCTAGTCGAAGCGCGGCCTCCTGTCATGCCGCCGCGCGAGCGCCGACGTGGCGCCACTGCAACAGCCGGGCGCAATCGCCGGCAGGACCGTGCCCACGGCTTGAGGCGGCGCCGCCGTTCACCTTCCCTCAAGCCTCGCGCCGGCACCTTCGCCGCCGAAGACCACCGAACGGATCGACGGAATGCGCAGAGCACGAACGCGTGAGAAGGGACGGCCGGCACGGCACCGCGGGCCCGCCGCGGCGGCCCTGCTCGCGGCGATGCTGGCGGGAACGATCGCCGCCCCGGCGGTCGCGGCCGTCGTCGGCGATTCGCTGGTGATGCGCGCCGTCGTGCCGCCGCCCCGGCCGAGCGTCGCGGTGCCCGTCGTCGCCCCACCGAACGCCGTCGTCCGCCCGGCGGCGCGCGAGCCCGTTGTGACCGCCCTGCCGCCGCCGCCGGTGTTCCCGCAGACCGCGCCACCGGCCCCGCCGCTGCCGGTCGCCGCACCCCGACCGGTGCCCGGTGACGGTCTCGTCGCCGGCCGCAAGCTGGTGCCCGTCGCACCGCAGCTCGCCGACCCGCTGCGCTCTCGCCTCGCCTTCGAGCTGGCGATCGCCGCCGCCGACCCGAAGGACGCCACCGCCACGGCGTTGCGCGACTTCTATGCCGCGCGCGAGTTCGCCCCGGCCTGGGTGGACGGAACACGCCCGACGGACCGGGCCCGCGCCGGTCTCGCCCGCCTCGCCCGCGCCGGCGAGGACGGCCTCGACGCCGCGCGCTATGCCATTGCCATTCCAGCCGGCTCCGGCGGCATTGGCGCTGCTGCCACCCTCGAGCTGTCGATCTCGCAGAGCTCCGCCCTCTACGCCCGCGAGGCCTCGGCCGGCCGCACGCGGCCGGCGACCGTCTGGGCGCTCGCCACACTGAAGCCGGAGGCGCCGGAGGCCGACGAGGTCCTCGCTGCCCTGGCGCAAAGCCGGGACATCGCGGCTGCTCTCGACACCTACAACCCGCCCCACGAGGGCTACCGGCGCCTGAAGCGAGCGCTCGCCGTGATCGCCGCGGAGACAGCGGCCGCCGATCCCGAGCCGGTCGCCACCGGCCCGGCGCTGAAGCTCGGCATGCGCGATCCGCGCGTCGAGGTGATCCGCCGCCGCCTCGCAGTCGACGTCGTCACGGCCGACCCGACCCTCTACGACGCCGATGTGCGTGCCGCGGTGATGGCGTTCCAGCAGGCGCAGGGCCTGACCGACGACGGCATCCTGGGCGCGCTGACGGTGCGGGTGCTGAACGGCGGCCGCAAGAAGGACCGCACGGCGCTGGTGCTCGCCAACATGGAGCGCTGGCGCTGGATGCCGCGCGATCTCGGCCGCGATCACGTCTTCGTCGACGTGCCGGGCTATGAACTCGCCATCGTCCGCGACGGTCTGCCGCGGTTCCGCACCCGGGTGGTCGTCGGCGCGCCGACGACGCCGACGCCGATGTTCTCCGACGAAATCGAGTTCATCGTCGTCAATCCGTTCTGGAACGTCCCCGTCTCGATCGCCTCGAAGGAGATGCTGCCGTCGATCCAGGCCAATCCCGAGGGCTATTTCGCGCGCCGCAACTACGAGGTCGTCGTCGATGGCCGCGTCGTGCCGCCGAGTTCGGTGGCCTGGAACGAGTCCACCATCCGCCGTGTCCGCATCCGCCAGCGGCCGGGCGACGGCAACGCGCTCGGGAACCTCAAGTTCATGTTCCCCAACGAACATTCCGTCTACCTGCACGACACGCCGTCAAAGGCGCTGTTCAACAAGCCGGTGCGCGCCTTCAGCCACGGGTGCGTCCGGGTCGAGAATCCGCTGGCCTTCGCGGACGCCCTGCTCGATGGCCATTCGAAGTGGAACGGCGAGCGGCTGCGCAAGATGATCGGTGGCCGCGAGGCGCGCGTCGATCTCACCGAGCCGATGCCGGTGCATCTCGCCTACTTCACCGCCGTGGCCACGAGCGACGGATCCCTGGCGCTGCGCGGCGATCCTTACGGCCTCGACACCCGCACGATCCGGGCTCTCGGCCTGTAGGAGAAAGTCTCCCCTGCGGAAAAGCCACAGTCCCGGTTTTCTTCGCGGCCCGGATACGGTAAACGCTCATTAACGGGTTTGGACGTAATCACGTTCGGGGGCGGCACGGCGCGGCGCGGCGTCGAGTGGAGACGGACGGATAGTGATCCATTTGGCACGACGATTCGCGTTTGCGCGCATCGCCCGCTTTGGGGCGGTCGCTGCTGCGCTCGTAGCGGGATGCTTCGCCCTCGGAGCGTCCCCGGCCTCGGCCGAGACCCGGACCCTGGACCTCTACTACGTCCACACCGGCGAACGCGCCCAGATCACCTTCAAGAAAAACGGTCGCTACGACCCGGCGGGGCTGAAAAAGCTCAACCAGATGCTGCGCGACTGGCGCCGCAACGAGCCGACCCGCATGGACCCGGCCCTGTTCGACCTCGTCTATGAGGTCTGGAAGGAATCCGGGTCGCGCAAGCCGATCACCGTCACCTCCGCCTATCGCTCCCCGGCGACCAACAGCATGCTGCGCAAACGCTCGCGTGGCGTCGCCAAGAACAGCCAGCACACCTACGGGCGTGCCATGGACTGGTTCGTCACCGACGTGCCGACCGCCAAGCTGCGCGCCATTGCGCTGCGCAAGCAGGTGGGTGGCGTCGGCTACTACCCGTCGTCGCGCACCCCGTTCGTGCACACCGATACCGGCAGCGTCCGCCACTGGCCGCGGATGAACCGCGCGCAGCTCGTGGCCATCTTCCCGAAGGGCCGCACCCTGCACGTGCCGACGGACGGCAAGCCGCTGCCCGGCTACGAGGAGGCGGTGAACGACTACCTCCGCCGCAAGAAGGGCCTGAGCGTCGCCTCGTCTTCGGGCGGTGGTGATGCAGGTCCGGGCGCGATGGCCGGCTTCGGCCGTGGCGACGGCATCATCCGGCCGCCGGCCGGGGCCAGCAAGAACCTGCTTGCGCAACTGTTCGGCGGCGGTGTCGACGAGGAAGAGGACACGGTCGATTCTTCCGGTGCGATCGGCGCCGGTGGCGACGACGACGATGATGCGCCCGCTCCGTCGCGCGCCACGGCGCCTGCCCGTGCCACCGAGATCGCCCGCGCCCCGACGTCGACAAACGGCCGCGTGGCGCCGTCCGAAGCCGCCCTGCCGGGCGTCAATGCCGAGACGGCTCCGTCGGCCACGACCCGCGCCGCGCCGCGGCAGCCCGAGCCCGCGGTCGTCAGTGCGCCGCCGCCGCCCGCCCCGCCGGCTCCGGCCGCGGCACCCGAGCCGGCGCCCGTCGCTCCGGGCACCGATCCGGTCGGCGCGCTGCTCGTCGCCGCCAACACCCTGCCGCCCCGGGCCAAGCCCGAGGCTCCGGCCGCCGAGCCGGCACCGGCTGTGACGGAGGCCGTTGCCGTTGCCGCGCTTCGCGTGCCGGTTCCGGCCCCTGGCCGCGAGCCCGGCTCGGTGGCGATCGCCGTCGCCTCGACGGCACCGCCGAAGCCGAAGCCCGCCGAACTGCTGGTCGCCGCGGCCCCGCTCACCCCCGGCACGACGCCGCCGGTGCTCGGCTATGCCTCCGCCGGCCCCGCCGCGCTCGGGGGCGATACCGTCGATCCGTTCGCGGAGACGGCCGCCACCGTGCTGCGCGACAGCCGGCCGCCGGCGCCGATGCGCGGCTCCGCCACCGCCTCGCGCAGCGTCTCCGACGACGCCATGCCAGGTGCGAGCGATCTCGGCATCACGCCGATGCCGGGCCTCGTCGCGGTGGCCGCCTATGATCCCTTCGCCGACGAGCTGACGGCGCCGGACCGCTCCGAGCCGATGCTGCTGTCGAACGAGGTGACCGTGCGGGCGATGGACTTCGCCAAGCTGAGCGCCCCGGATTGCCGCAGCCTGCCGGCGATCATCGCCGCGGTCGACCTGCCGGGCACCGACGGTCTCTACGCCGGCGTCGTCCCCGGCCCGCGCACGGACCGCTTTGCCCCGGACGTCGGCGACACGTTGATCACCGTCGCGTCGCGCTGACACGGCCC
>CAZDCR010000025.1:0-22402 GCA_964503995.1 uncultured Segnochrobactrum sp. | reverse complement strand
ACTGGCCGGGGTCGGTGGCGCTGGTCGACATCGCCTGGGGCACGTCGCTGTCGGCTGTCTCGGCCGCGGCGGGCACGGCGATCACGCTCGCGGTGGTGCGGGCGACGGGTTGACGGGGCGGGCGGCACGGTTTGCGCGGGGTTCGCGTCCGTTCGTAGACCCGGCCTTCCGCACGTGCCGCGCGGCCCTCATCCGCCCTTCGGGCACCTTCTCCCCGCCTTCGGCCGGGAGAAGGAGCTGCCGCGGATGCCGAGTTCCAGACTGATTTTGCGCTGACATCCTACCCGGGCGTCCCTTCTCCCACTTGCGGGAGAAGGTGGCCGAAGGCCGGATGAGGGCCGGCGCGCCGGGGCGCGCCGGAAACCACGACCTCAGGCGGCGAGGTTGCGCAGGACGTACTGCAGGATGCCGCCGTTCTTGAAGTACTCAAGCTCGTCGAGGGTATCGATCCGGCACAAGAGCTCGACGTGGCGCACCGTGCCGTCGGCCGAGACGATCTCCGCCGACAGCGTCTGGCGCGGCATCAGCCCCGTCTCGATGCCGCGGATCGTCACCACCTCGTCGCCCTTGAGACCGAGCGTCTGCCAGCTCTCGCCGTCCTTGAAGGTGGCGGGCAGCACGCCCATGCCGACGAGGTTGGAGCGGTGGATGCGCTCGAACGACTGCGAGATCACCGCGCGCACGCCCAGAAGGTTGGTGCCCTTGGCCGCCCAGTCGCGCGACGAGCCGGTGCCGTATTCCTTGCCGGCGAAGACGACGAGCGGAACGCCCTCCGCCTTGTAGCGCATCGCAGCATCGTAGATCGACATCTCGGTGCCGTCCGGCTGGTGCAGCGTGAAGCCGCCCTCCTTGCCGCCAAGCATCTGGTTCTTGATGCGGATGTTGGCGAAGGTGCCGCGCATCATCACCTCGTGATTGCCGCGCCGCGTGCCGAACTGGTTGAAGTCGAGCGGCCGGACGTTGTGTGCCACGAGATATTCGCCCGCCGGCGAGGCGGCCTTGATCGAACCGGCCGGCGAGATGTGGTCGGTGGTAATCGAGTCGAGGAACAGGCCGAGCACCCGCGCCCCGACGATGTCGCCCGGCGCCGTCGGCGCGTGCTGCATGCCGACGAAGTAGGGCGGGTTGCGCACGTAGGTGGAGCCGTCGTCCCAGGTGTAGGTGTCACCCGTCGGCACGGCGATCTTCTGCCACTGCTCGTCGCCCTTGAAGACGTCGGCGTAGCGCTCCTTGAACATCTTCTTGGTGACGTTGTCGCGGATGAACTGGGCGATCTCCTTGTTCGTCGGCCAGATGTCGCGGAGATAGACCGGCTCGCCCTTCTTCGTGTAGCCGAGCGGCTCGCGCGTCAGGTCGATCTGCATCGAGCCGGCGAGGGCATAGGCGACGACCAGCGGCGGCGAGGCGAGGTAGTTCGCCTTGACGTCCGGATTGACGCGGCCCTCGAAGTTGCGGTTGCCGGAGAGCACCGCGGCGGCGACGAGGTCGCCCGAGTTGATCGCCACCGAGACCGGCTCCGGCAGCGGGCCGGAGTTGCCGATGCAGGTGGTGCAGCCGAAGCCGACGAGGTTGAAGCCGAGGGTGTCGAGGTCCTTCTGCAGGCCCGAGCGGTCGAGATACTCGGCGACCACCTGGCTTCCCGGCGCGAGCGAGGTCTTCACCCACGGCTTCGAGGCGAGGCCCTTCGCCACCGCGTTGCGGGCAAGCAGGCCGGCGGCGATCAGCACGCTCGGGTTCGAGGTGTTGGTGCAGGAGGTGATCGCGGCGATCACCACGTCGCCGTGGCCGACGTCGAAGTCGCGGCCTTCCACCGGCACGCGCTTGTTCGCCTCGCCGGGCTTCTTGAACTCGCCCTCGAGGGCGGCGGCGAAGCCCTGCTTCGATTCGGCGAGCAGCACGCGGTCCTGCGGGCGCTTCGGACCGGCGAGCGAGGGAAGCACGTTGGAGATGTCGAGCTCGAGGGTGTCGGTGAACACCGGGTCGGGCGTCGACTTCGTCCGCCACATGCCCTGGGCCTTGGCGTACTTCTCGACGAGCTCGACGCGGCTACCCTTGCGGCCGGTCTCCTCGAGATACTCGATCGTCTCGGAATCGATCGGGAAGAAGCCGCAGGTGGCGCCGTATTCCGGCGCCATGTTGGCGATCGTGGCACGGTCGGCGAGCGACAGGTTGTCGAGGCCGGGGCCGTAGAACTCGACGAACTTGCCGACGACGCCCTTCTTGCGGAGCATCTGCGTCACCGTCAGCACCAGATCGGTGGCGGTGATGCCCTCCTTCAGCTTGCCGTCGAGGCGGAAGCCGATGACCTCGGGCAGCAGCATCGAGATCGGCTGGCCGAGCATGGCCGCCTCCGCCTCGATGCCGCCGACGCCCCAGCCGAGCACGCCGAGGCCGTTGACCATCGTCGTGTGGGAATCGGTGCCGACGAGGGTGTCCGGGAAGGCGTAGGTGCGCTCGACGGTGCGGCCCTTCTTGTCGGTCTCCGTCTCGGTCTTCGTCCAGACGGTCTGGGCGAGGTACTCGAGGTTGACCTGGTGGCAGATGCCGGTGCCGGGCGGCACGACGCGGAAGTTCTCGAAGGCGCCCTGGCCCCACTTCAGGAAGCGGTAGCGCTCCTGGTTCTGCTCGTACTCGCGGGCGACGTTCTTGTCGAAGGCGGTGGCGGAGCCGAAGAAGTCGACCACCACCGAGTGGTCGATGACGAGGTCGACGGGCACCAGCGGGTTGATCTTCTGCGGGTCACCGCCGAGGGCGGCCATCGCGTCGCGCATCGCGGCGAGGTCGACGACCGCGGGCACGCCGGTGAAGTCCTGCATCAGCACGCGGGCCGGGCGGAAGGCGATCTCGCGGTCGGAGCGGCGGTCGACCATCCAGGCGGCGACGGCGCGGATGTCGTCGGCGGTGACGGTGCGCCCGTCCTCGAAGCGCAGCAGGTTCTCGAGCAGTACCTTGAGGGAGAACGGCAGCGCCGAAATCCCCGGCAGCCCGTTCTTCTCCGCCTCCTTGAGGCTGAAGTAGACGTACTCGGACTTGCCGACCTCGAGGGTCTTGCGGGACTTGAAGCTGTCGAGGGACTGGGTGGACACCGATGCGTTCCCCTGTTCGAATGGCGGCGCGGCGGGGCGGAACCGGGATGGTCCCGGACGGCCGTCGCGGCAGCGGAGGAGGCCACTGCCGGATGCCGGACCGGAGCCCCTCCGGCACGGCGCCGGTCGGAACATCCGAAGTCATACAGGACCGCACCGTCCGCCGGCGCGGGTTGCAAGCCCTATACCGAATTTCCCCGAGCGAAACCAGATCACCTCCAATGTGTGAGCGACCCCAGCGATCGGCCGATCGAAAGCCTCGATCGGCCCGGATTTCGTCACCGTGACCGTCCCCGCGCCGGAGCGTCTCGCGGCCACCGGGCTGGCGCTCGACCGGGGCGGGCGGCGGCTGTTCGAAGGCGTCTCCTTCAGGGTGGAAGCGGGCGAATCGCTGGTCCTCACCGGTCCGAACGGCGCCGGCAAGTCGAGCCTGCTGCGCGTCGTCGCAGGGCTGCTCGCGCCGAGCGAGGGGACGGTGCGGCTCGAGGGCGGCGAGGCCGACCTGCCGCTCGCAGCCCAGGTCCACTATCTCGGCCACCTCGACGCGGTGAAGCCGTCGCTGTCGGTGGCCGAGGCGCTCGGCTTCTGGGCGGTCTATCTCGGCGGTGCGCGCGACCGTGTCGACGACGCGCTGGACGCGGTCGGCCTCCTGCCGCTCGCCGACCTGCCCTCGGCCTACCTGTCGGCGGGCCAGCGGCGGCGGCTGGCGCTCGCCCGCCTGATCGCAGCACCACGGCCGCTATGGCTGCTCGACGAGCCGACGGCGGCCCTCGACGCGGCGGCGGAACGGCGGCTTGGCGAGCTGATCCGTGATCATGTTTCCGGTGGCGGCATGGTCATGGCTGCGACGCACGCGGAGCTGCCGATCGAGGGACCGCGCCGCCTCGTCCTCGGCGGGAGGGTGCCGACTTGAGCGGTATCGCCGGCCAAGACCGCCTCGGGAGGCCCGGAGCATGACGGCGCTGTGGGCGCTCTACCGGCGCGACCTGACGCTGTCCTTGCGCGTCGGCGGCGGCGCGGCCGTCTCGGTGCTGTTCTTCCTCGTCGTCGTCACCATCGTGCCGCTCGGCGTCGGCCCGGACCTGAAACTCTTGTCGCGCATCGGGCCGGGGATCCTCTGGATCGGCGCGCTGCTGGCGACGCTGCTCGGGCTCGAGCGCTTGTTCCAGGCCGATCGTGACGACGGCTCGCTCGACCTGCTGCTCACCGGCGAGGCACCGTTGTCGCTCGTCGTGCTCGCCAAGGCGGCGGCGCACTGGACGGCGAGCGGGCTGCCGCTCGTCGTGGCCGCCCCCTTCCTGGCGCTGTTCCTCGACCTGTCGCCGACGGCGATCGGCGCCGTGACGCTGACGCTTGCCGCCGGCACGCCGGCGCTGACGCTGATGGGGGCGATCGGGGCTGCGCTGACGGCGGGGCTCAGGCGCGGTGGCCTGCTGGTGCCGGTGCTGGTGGTGCCGCTCGCCGTGCCGGTGCTGATCTTCGGCGTCGCCGCGGCGGATGCCGCCGTCACCGACCCGGCGCCGTTCCTGCCGCCGTTCCTGATCCTCTGCGCGCTCACCCTGTTCTCGCTGGTGATCGCGCCGATCGCGGCCGCCGCGGCGCTCAGGGCCGGCGAGGGCTGAACGCCAACGCCACATTGAAGTCGATCTCGACGGGCACTAGAAGCAGATCATGGGTGTCACCGACCTCGCCAATCCGACCCGCTTCGCGTCGCTTTCGGCGCGGGCGCTGCCGTTCCTGTGGATCGCGACGCTCGCCTGCCTCGCGGTCGGGCTGTGGCTGTCGTTCTTCTTCGCGCCGGCCGACTACCAGCAGGGCGAGACGGTGCGCATCATGTTCGTGCACGTGCCCTCGGCCTGGCTCGGGCTGTTCGCCTACGTGTCGATGGCGGTGTCGGCGCTCGGCACCCTCGTCTGGCGCCACCCGCTCGCCGACGTCGCGGCGCGCGCCGCCGCGCCCCTTGGCGCCGCCTTTACCTTCCTCGCCCTCGTCACCGGCTCGATCTGGGGCAAGCCGATGTGGGGGACGTGGTGGGAGTGGGACGCGCGCCTGACCTCGATGCTCGTGCTGTTCGTCATGTATCTCGGGCTGATCGCCCTCTGGCACGCCTTCGACGACCAGATCCGCGCCGCCCGCGTCGCCGCCATCCTGGTGCTGGTCGGCACCATCAACATCCCGATCATCAAGTTCTCGGTCGACTGGTGGAACACGCTGCACCAGCCGGCGAGCGTGTTCCGCATGGACGGGCCGACCATCCATCCGACGATGCTGATCCCGCTGCTCGTCATGGCGGTGGCGTTCACGCTGCTGTTCACGACCCTGCAGGTGATGGCGATGCGCAACGAACTGCTGCGCCGGCGCCTCGCCGTCCTCGGCATGCAGGCGGCGGCCGCCGCCGCGACCGGCGACACGCGGCAGGTCGAGGCGGCGCAATGAGCTGGCTCTCCGGCCATACCGGCTTCGTCTTCGCGGCCTATGCGATCACCACCGTCGTGCTCGTCGGCCTGACGGCCTGGATCCTCCTCGACGGGCGGCGGCTGAGGCAGCGCATCGCCGAACTCGAGGCGCGCGGCGTGCGGCGGCGCTCGGCGGCGCGGCAGCCATGACGGCGGTGGATCCCGCGGGAACCGACCCCGCCGAGGTGACGCGGCGGCGGCGGATGCGGCTGCTGCTCGGTGCGCCGGTGGCGATCTTCCTGGCGCTGGCCGCGCTGTTCCTGTTCCGGCTCAACGTCGGCGGCGATATCTCGGCGATCCCCTCGGTGCTGGTCGGCCGGCCGGCGCCGGAGACGGCCCTGCCGCCGCTCGAGGGCCTCGTGCGCGACGGTGCGGCAGTGCCGGGTCTGACGCCGGCGGACCTGCGCGGCCGGGCGACGCTCGTCAACGTCTTCGCCTCGTGGTGCGGCCCGTGCC
Source organism: uncultured Segnochrobactrum sp. (assembly GCA_964503995.1). Taxonomy (GTDB): domain Bacteria; phylum Pseudomonadota; class Alphaproteobacteria; order Rhizobiales; family Segnochrobactraceae; genus CAMDHY01. The sequence continues at coordinate 16,404 of CAZDCR010000025.1, read as the reverse complement.
GGATCGAGCACCCGCTTTTGATGCGGCTCGCCGAGGATCCGGGGCTCGTCATCGTCGGCATCAACAACAAGGACCAGCCGGAGAACGCCCGCCGTTTCCTCGGCGCGCTGGGCAATCCCTATGCGGCGGTCGGCGTCGATGCGAACGGCCGGGCCTCGATCGAGTGGGGCGTCTACGGCGTGCCGGAGACCTTCGTCCTCGGCCCGGACGGCACCATCCTCCACAAGCACATCGGCCCGATCTCCGACGCTGCGCTGGCCGGCCCCCTTGGGGCGGCCATCACGGCGGCGAAGCAGGCGGCGGCGCAGCCGCCGAGCTGAGCAGCACCCTCATTTGAAGCCCGCCGCGGCACCCCCCGTCCTTGACGTGGCGGGGGGCGCTTCCTACGTTCGCCGCGACGTCGGCGAGCGTCTCGCCCGACACAGTTCACGAGGTCCGTCATGGCGACGTCCAAGGTTACCGATGCCTCCTTCAAGGCCGACGTGCTCGATTCCAGCGAGCCGGTCGTCGTCGATTTCTGGGCGGAGTGGTGCGGCCCCTGCAAGATGATCGCCCCGGCTCTCGAGGAGATCGGCAATGAATTGCAGGGCCGCGTGAAGATCGTGAAGCTGAACGTCGACGAGAACCACCAGACGGCGACGAAATACGGCATCCGCTCGATCCCGACGCTGCTGATGTTCAAGAACGGCGAGCTCGCCGCGACGCAGGTCGGTGCCGCTCCGAAGGGGCGCCTGGCCGAGTGGATCAACAGCAACACCTGAGCTTACGGCCACCGATCGACCGAACGACAGACGGGGCCGCGCGCGGCCCCGCCGAGGACCAGCATGAACAAGCAAGATCCGCACGCCGAAGCAGACCTGCCCCCCGTCGATCCCGCGGCGCCGGAGGCGTCGCCCGAGGCCGACCACGAGACGGGGCTCGCCCACGAGATCCTGGTGCTGGCGGCGGAGAATGCCGGCCTGAAGGATCAGGTGCTGCGGACGCTGGCCGAGATGGAAAACCTGCGCCGGCGCACCGAGCGTGAGGTCCAGGACGCCAGCCGCTATGCCGTGACCGCGTTCGCCCGCGACGTGCTGTCGGTCGGCGACAATCTCGGCCGCGCGCTGGAAGCCGTCTCGGCCGATGCGCGCGAGAAGGGCGGCGAGGCGCTGGCGGCGCTGCTGTCCGGCGTCGAGATGACCGAGCGCGAGTTCGTCGCCACCCTCGGCAAGCACGGCGTGCGTCGCATCGACCCGGCCGGCGAGCGCTTCGACCCCAACCTCCACCAGGCGATGTTCGAGGTGCCGGACCCGACCGTGGCGAGCGGCACCGTGATGAAGGTTCTGCAGCCCGGCTACGTCATTGGCGACCGCGTGCTCAGGCCGGCGCTGGTGGGCGTGGCCAAGGGCGGACCGAAGACCGCCGCCGGCACGTCCGACGCCGGCGCGGGCCCGACCGCAGCCGCCGGCTGACGCGACTCGGATTCCGCAGCGCAGCAAAGAGAGTGCACGCCCTAACCCACTGACGGCGAAAGAGTTTCTTCCGCATCTCTGGTGCGGAAGCGCGCAGCGCGCGCCTATTTCTTCGGCATTGCAGCACGAATAGAACGGCGCCGGAAGTGCGCTGTTGCCGCAACTCCTTGTCCGCGCCCGCCTTCGCGACGTTGGCATGGCGCTTGAAATTGCTCACGCCAACGACTGGAGAGCGATCGCCGGAACCCCACTCCGACGATCGCCGGGAAGAACGCCCGAGGACCGCACCGTCCCTGTGATGGAGGTCTTCGCCGTGCCGATCGCCTTGAAACTCCCCCGCCCGGCTGCGGCCCTAACCGTGGCTCTTGCCGTGGGGGCGATGATCGCCCCCGCGTCCGCCGACGATATCGAGGTCGACGTCGAGCTGGTGCTCGCGGTCGACATCTCGCAGTCGATGGACGAGTACGAACAGCAGGTCCAGCGCGACGGCTACGTGTCGGCGCTGGTGTCGGAGGAGGTGGCGAAGGCCGTCGCCTTCGGCATGACGGGCAAGGTCGCCGTCACTTACATCGAGTGGGGCGGGGTCGGCGAGCAGTTCGTGGTGGCCGACTGGCAGCTCATCGACGGGCCGCAGTCGGCCGAGGCCTTCGCAAACCGTCTCGCGGAGGCGCCACTGAAGACCGTCCAGCGCACCTCGATCTCTTCCGCCCTCGCCTATGCCGGCACGCTGTTCGCGGACAACGGCTACAAGGGCGCCCGGCAGGTCATCGACATCTCCGGCGACGGCCCCAACAACCAGGGCGGCGTCGTCACCGCCAGCCGTGACGTGCTCATCGCCAAGGGCATCACCATCAACGGCCTGCCGCTGATGCTGAGCGAGGGGGCGAGCTGGTACCACCTGCCCAATCTCGACCACTACTACGAGGACTGCGTCATCGGCGGGCCGGGATCGTTCGTCGTGCCGGTGCGCAGCCTCGACGGCTTCGCCGATGCGATCCGCCTCAAGCTGGTGCTGGAAATCGCCGGGCTGATGGACGACACGGTGAAGGTGCTGCCGGCCGCCGGGCGGGCGGCCGTCCCCTGCAACATGTTCGACTGAGCGACAGCCGCGACGGCGCCGTCAGTCCGACGGCCACAGGATCTTGCTCACGCGTGCCTGGAAGACGGCCGCATGGTCGCGGCAGGCCTCGGCTGCGGCCGCGACATCACGGGCGAGCGCCGCATGCAGCAGCCGTTCGTGCGCGGCCCGGTCGTCGCCGGTGATGCCTCCGGCGCGCGCCAGCAGCGCCTTGTAGCGCTCGGAGTGCTCGAACAGCCAGAGCCAGATCCACTTCATGCGGACGCTCTGGGCCGCCTCCACGAGCGCGCGGTGAAACTGTTCGTGAGCGGAGGCCCATCCCGGCGTCAGCAGGCCGGTCTGCGGGTCGATCGCCGGGCGACGCGACAGCATGTGGAAGGTCGCCAGCACCGAGGCTTCCCAGTGGTCGTCGCCACGGGCGATCGCTTCCGGGACCAGCAGCAGCTCGAGGCGCACGCGCGTCTCGATGAGGTCCTCGAAGTCCTCGCGGGTGGCAGGTGCGACGCGGAAGCCCTTCTGGCCGGAAACGAGGATGAAGCGCTCGGTCACGAGCCGCATCATCGCCTCGCGCAGTGGCGTGAAGCCGACCCCGAACCGTTCCCGGAGTGCAGCCAGGCGCAGTGCGACGCCGGGTTCCAGGGTTCCGTCGCGGATGTCCCGACGGATCTCACGGTAGGCGCGCTCGGTCAGCGTTGCGTCCGATGGCTCAGCATCGCCATCGAACTCGACGGTCCGACGCTCCCGACCCCAATCCCCGCCCCGCCGGCCCATCCGCCGCTCGTCCCCAATGCTCCTGAGACTGGTAGGCAGTTTTAGCCCGCACGTCCAGATCATCACTGGTCGCGAAAACGTGCGGGAATTTCGAAATTAGAAACTTGACTCGAAGTCCCGCCGCCTGAACTCTGGGCTCAGGTTCAGGCCGGGTTACGGTAATACCGTAATCGATAATCGCGCCCCGGGAGGGCGCGCCGACCGGGAGAAACGCCGCCGCAGTCCTCGGACATGCGGCCCCCAATAGCCGAGACGAGTGGGCGAACGCGGACGCCTCCCCCCTAGTCCGTTCTTTCTCGCTCGTTCTCGACTCGCTCCTCCCCCTCCCGCGGTTGCGGGAGGGGGAGGAGCATTCACCCTCAGCCTGGATCCGGTTTGTCAGGCGGCCTCGTCGACCGCCTCGGCCGGCGCGAACAGCAGGCGATCCGTGCCTGCCGTCGCCCGCACCACCGAGCCGTCGGCGATCTCGCCGGCGAGGATCTTCTCGGCGAGCGGGTCCTGCACCTCGCGCTGGATGACGCGCTTCAGTGGCCGCGCCCCGTAGACCGGGTCGTAGCCCTTGTCGGCCAGCCACGCGCGCGCCGAGGGATCGAGTTCCAGCTTGATGCGCCGGTCGTCGAGCAGCTTCTGCAGGCGCAGGAGCTGGATGTCGACGATCGCCCCCATCTCCGTCCGCCGCAGCCGGTGGAACAGGATGATGTCGTCCAGCCGGTTCAGGAATTCCGGCCGGAAGTGGGCGCGCACCGCCCCCATCACCAGATCGCGCACCTCCGCCACGTCCTCGCCGTCACCCTGGTTGGCGAGATGTTCGGAGCCGAGGTTGGACGTCATCACGATGATGGTGTTGCGGAAGTCGACCGTCCGCCCCTGCCCGTCCGTCAGACGCCCGTCGTCGAGCACCTGCAGGAGAACGTTGAAGACGTCCGGGTGGGCCTTCTCGATCTCGTCGAACAGCACGACCTGGTAGGGCCGCCGACGCACGGCTTCCGTCAGCGCGCCGCCCTCCTCGTAGCCGACATAGCCGGGAGGGGCGCCGATCAGCCGGGACACGGAGTGCTTCTCCATGAACTCCGACATGTCGATGCGCACCATCGCGGTGTCGTCGTCGAAGAGATAGGCGGCGAGCGCCTTCGTCAGCTCGGTCTTGCCGACGCCGGTCGGGCCGAGGAACATGAACGAGCCGATCGGCCGGTTCGGGTCCTGTAGCCCGGCGCGGGCACGCCTGACGGCGGTCGAGACGGCATGCACGGCTTCCGCCTGGCCGATGACGCGCTTGGCGAGCTCGTCCTCCATGCGGAGAAGCTTCTCGCGCTCACCCTCGAGCATGCGGTCGACCGGCACGCCGGTCCAGCGCGAGACGACCTGGGCGACGTGGTCGGGGGTGACGACCTCCTCCACCATGCCATCGGCGCCACCGCCGCTCGCCTCGATCTCGGCGAGCTGCTTCTCGAGGCCCGGAATGACGGCGTAGGTGAGTTCGCCGGCGCGCTGATACTCGCCGCGGCGCTGGGCGTTGGCGAGCTCGTTGCGGGCATCCTCGAGCTGCTTCTTCAGGTCGGCGGCGCTGCCGAGCTTGTCCTTCTCGGCCTTCCACCGCGCCGTCACCTCGGCCGACTGCTCCTCGAGATCGGCGAGCTCCTTCTCGAGCCGCTGCAGACGGTCACGCGAGGCCGTGTCGGTCTCCTTCTTCAGGGCTTCCCGCTCGATCTTCAGCTGGATCACCCGGCGATCGATCTCGTCGAGCTCCTCGGGCTTGGAATCCACCTGCATGCGGACGCGCGAGGCCGCCTCGTCGACGAGGTCGATCGCCTTGTCCGGCAGGAAGCGGTCGGTGATGTAGCGGTTCGACAGGGTCGCCGCTGCCACCAGCGCACCATCGGAGATGCGCACCTTGTGGTGCTGCTCGTACTTCTCCTTGAGGCCACGCAGGATCGAGACGGTGTCCTCGACCGTCGGCTCGCCGACGAAGACGGGCTGGAAGCGCCGCGCCAGCGCCGCGTCCTTCTCGACGTACTTGCGGTACTCGTCGAGGGTGGTGGCTCCGATGCAGTGCAGTTCACCGCGGGCGAGCGCCGGCTTCAGGAGGTTCGAGGCGTCCATCGCCCCGTCGGCCTTGCCGGCACCGACGAGGGTGTGCATCTCGTCGATGAACAGCACGAGCTGGCCCTCGGCCGCCGTCACCTCCGACAGCACCGCCTTCAGACGCTCCTCGAACTCGCCGCGATACTTCGCGCCGGCAATCAGCGCGCCCATGTCGAGGGCGAGGAGCTTCTTGTCCTTCAGGCTCTCCGGCACGTCGCCGTTGACGATGCGCAAAGCGAGGCCCTCGGCGATCGCCGTCTTGCCGACGCCGGGCTCGCCGATCAGCACAGGATTGTTCTTGGTGCGGCGCGACAGCACCTGGATGGTGCGGCGGATCTCGTCGTCGCGGCCGATCACCGGATCGAGCTTGCCGTCGCGCGCCGCCTGGGTGAGGTCGCGGGCGTACTTCTTCAGGGCGTCGTACTGCGTCTCGGCGGAGGCCGAATCGGCCGTGCGGCCCTTGCGCAGCTCGGCGATCGCCTGCTCGAGCGCCTGCGGCGTCGCGCCGGCGTCCTTCAGGATCTTGGCGCTTTCGGCGTCGCTCGTGGCGGCGAGCGCCGACAGAAGCCGCTCGACGGTGACGAAGCTGTCGCCCGCCTTCTGGGCGAGGCGCTCGGCCTCGGCGAACACCTTGGCGGTGGCGCCGGCGAGATAGAGCTGGCCGCTGCCGCCGCCGGCGACCTTCGGCAGCTTGGCGAGCGCCCGCTCGACGCCGGCGAGCGCGGCCTGCGCATTGCCGCCGGCTCGCGTCACGAGCCCGGCCGCGAGGCCCTCGGGGTCGTCGAGCAGCACCTTCAGGATGTGCTCGGGGGTGAACTGCTGGTGTCCCTGGCCGAGGGCGTTGGTCTGGGCGGACTGAACGAAGCCGCGGGCGCGCTCGGTATACTTCTCGAAATTCATGGACCGGCCTCCTTCCCGCCGCGCCACCCTCGTTGGAGCCATGCGCGGCCGTCGGTGCATCCCGGTGCCGCTTGGCGGCCACCGGCGGAGCCGCCCGTCCGGGCCGGCTCCATCGGCGATATGGTGTTGCATAGTAGCAACAAAAAGGGGGCCGAGGCCCCCTTTTCTCACGATCTGGTGTCGCGGGCGGTTCAGCCCTCGGCGGCGCCGTCCTCCGCGAAGGGAAGCGCGGGAGCGCCATCGCCCTCCTCGCCGGTCGTCCCATCCGCCCGGCGGCCGCGACCGCGGCTGCCGCGGCTGCGACGGCGCGGACGCGGGGCGCCGTCCTCGGCCGCCGCGGCGGGCGCGTCGGCGTCAGCTTCGGCCACGACCGGCTCGGGAGCCGGAGCCGGGGCCGGAGCGGACACGGGCGCCGGCGGCGGCGCCGGCTGCGTCGTCACGGGAGGCTCGAGATCGGGCTGCGGGCCGAGGCCGGGGAGCGGAGCGGCGGCGGGGGCCGGAGCGACAGGGGCGTGGCCGTTGACACCGCCGTTCTGCTGCGCCGGCGCCCGGTCGTAGCGGCGCTGCTCACCACCGTGACGCGGCTCGTGCTGCGAGCGCTGGCCCTCGTAGGGCGGGCGCGGCTCGCGAGGCGGGCGCTGGTCGCCGTAGTTGCGACCCTCGTCGCTGCGGCCCTCGTAGGAACGCGGCTCGCCGCCACGCTGGTCATTGCCGCGCTGGTCATTGCCGCGCTGATCGTTGCCGCGGCCCTCGTAGCCGCGGTTGTCGCGCTGCTCGTAGTTGCGATGGCCGCCCTGCTCGTGGCCCTGGTAGGGGCCGCCGTTGCCGCGATGCGGCTGCTGCTGGGGCTGGGGCTGCGGCTGGCCGTAGGGTTCCGGGCGGTTGTTGAACTCGCCGCGGCCCTCGTACTCCTCCTCGCCGTCGTCGTCGCGGCCGTAGCCCATCTGGCCGGGGCCGGTCTGCTGCGGCTGCGCCGCGGCGATCATGCGGAAATAGTGCTCCGCGTGCTGGAAGTAGTTCTCCGCCGCGACCCCGTCACCGGACACCTGCGCGTCCCGCGCGAGCTGCACGTACTTCTCGGCGATCGTCAGCGCGGTCCCGCGAATTTTGACGTCGGGCCCGTTGGACTCGAAAGACCGCGTCAGAGGGTTCGGGCCCTTGCGGGTCCTGCCGCGAAGGCGCTTGTTCGAACTACTTGGTCTCATCCGTTTGCTTCTCTTTGCGGACAGCGCTGGCGTGGGTTTCTGACGGTCCGGGAGACGACGGCCGGGGCGAGCCTCGGCCTGTCGGCTGCGACGCCGGCTCGCGCCGCGTCGCCGGGCGCCGACGATGACGGTGGCACTGCGCCTTCGGCGCACCGCGACCGCTCGTCGGCCGAGCCCGATGGTGGAAGCGATCGTTCGGTCCGCCTGTCCCGTCGATCACCGCGGTGCGGCGGGAAGGCCGAGCCCACCCTGTCGAACCGCTTCTCGTGTCCGGCGCCGCTGCACTGCGGCGGCCGGGCCCGAATCTCGGATGTGTGCGAAGCCCCGGGAGCGATGGCTGGCGAAGGCCCCACCCAGCGTCACCTCCGGCGACCGAAAGGCGGATCGCGGTCCAGACAGCTCGCAGGCGGCATTCCGAACGACCGTCCGTCCGGCCCAGGACGAGGCGTTCCGACTGTAGCCCCTGCAAGGCTGTGTCGCTGATCTGCCCGAATCGGCCCCCGCGGCCCTAGTCTTCCGCGCTTTGCTTCGGCGAGCGGACGTTAGCCGCTTCGTTCTGGCATTCCAAGGACTAATTTGCACACCGCAGGACCACCGCCCGCGGCCTGCCGGCGAGATCCGGGCGCACCTCCAGCACCGTGAATCCGGCGTCCTCGCCGAGACCCGCGACGGCGCCCGCTCCGTCCGGTGCCACCTCCAGCACCACCGTGCCGCCCGGCCGCAGCGCCTCACCGACCCAGCCGAGGAGGCGGCGATAGGGGTCGAGACCGTCGGCGCCACCGTCGAGCGCGAGCCGCGGATCGTGCAGGCGGACCTCGCGGTCGAGCCCGTCGATGTCGCCGCTCGGAATGTAGGGCGGGTTGGAGACAACGAGGTCGAGCCCGCGTGCGACGGGGTGGCCGAGGTCGGCCTGGACGAACAGCGCCCGGCCCCCGACGCCGGCCGCGTCGGCATTGGCACGGGCCGCCTCGAGGGCGCGCGCCGACAGGTCGACGCCGATGCCGCACGCCGCCGGCCGCTCGGTGAGAATCGCGACGAGCAGGCAGCCGGTGCCGGTGCCGAGGTCGAGGATGCGGAGCGGCCTGTCGCGCTCGTCGAAGGCCGCGAGCGCCGCCTCGACGATCGTCTCGGAATCCGGGCGCGGCTCGAGCGTCGCCTCGTTGAGGCGGAAGGGGATGCCCCAGAACTCGCGCTCGCCGAGGATGCGCCCGACCGGCTCGCCGGCCGCGCGGCGGGCGACGGCCGCGGCGACGCGCTCGGCCTCCCCCTCCCCCACCCCGCGGTCGCCATCGACGATCAGCCGGGCGGCGGTGATGCCGAGCAGGCTCGCGACGAGCAGGCGTGCGTCGAGGTCGGGGGTGTCGATGCCGGCGGCGCGCAGGCTCGCACGGGCGGCGGCCAGAAGCGTGCCGGTGGTCTCGGCAGAGCCGGCAGAGGCACGTCCAGCGCCGGCGGAAACATGTCCGGCCGCCGGCACCGGTCTCACGCCGCGGTGCTCCGCTCGCCGTCCTGGTCGGCGAGCAGCGCCGCCTGGTGGGTGGCGAGCAGCGCGTCGATTAGCTCGTCGAGGGCGCCGCCGCCCTCCATCAGCTCCGGCAGCTTGTAGAGGGTGAGGTTGATGCGGTGGTCGGTGACGCGCCCTTGCGGGAAATTGTAGGTGCGGATGCGCTCGGAGCGGTCGCCGGAGCCGACCTGGCCGCGGCGGGCGGCGGCGCGCTCGCTGTCGAGGCGGCCGCGGGCGGCGTCGTAGATGCGCGAGCGCAAGAGCGTCATCGCCTTGGCGCGGTTCTTGTGCTGGGAGCGCTCGTCCTGCACGGCCACCACGATGCCGGTCGGCAGATGGGTAATGCGGATGGCCGAATCGGTGGTGTTGACGTGCTGGCCGCCGGAACCGGAGGCGCGGAAGGTGTCGATGCGCAGGTCGCCGTCGGCGATGTCGACGTCGACCTCCTCCGCCTCGGGCAGCACCGCGACGGTGGCGGCAGACGTGTGGATGCGGCCGGACGCCTCTGTGTCGGGCACGCGCTGGACGCGGTGGACGCCGGATTCGAACTTGAGGCGCGCGAACACGTCGGTGCCGTTCACCGCCGCGATCACCTCCTTGTAGCCGCCGGCCTCGCCCTCGCTCGCCGACAGCAGTTCGACCTTCCAGCCGCGGCGGTCGGCGTAGCGGCTGTACATGCGGAAGAGATCGCCGGCGAACAGCGCCGCCTCGTCGCCACCGGTGCCGGCGCGCACCTCGAGGATGGCGCTCTTGCGGTCGGCCTCGTCCTTGGGCAGCAGCGCCAGCCGGATCTCGTGGCCGAGCGCCTCGATGGTCTCGGCCAGCGCCGCCTTCTCACCCTCGGCGACGCGCGCCATCTCGGCGTCGCCGGCGGCGTCGGCGATCAGGTCCTCGACCTCGGCCGCCTCACGCTCAGCCTTGCGCAGGCGGCGGATCGAGGCGACGAGCGGCTCCAGCTCGGCATATTCGCGCGTCAGGCGGACGTAGGTGTCGCGCTCCGGCGCGGCCGCCATATGCGCCTCGATCTCCTCGAAACGCGTCAGGATGCCGTCGAGCTTGGCGGTGGGCAGCATGGAGGCGGGGGTCCGGATTCTGGCTTTGGGTCCGACGGGTCGGATCAGACGGGAATGTCGTGCTCGGCGGCATAGTCGGCGAGGAAGGCACGCATGTCGCCGTTCCAGCGCCCGGGCTCGAGACGCGGCAGCAGCCGCGCCCGGAGCCGGCCGACGTCGAGGGCGCGCAGCATCTCCTTCACCGGCCCGATCGCCGACGGCGACATGGAGATGGTGCGGTAGCCGAGGGCGATCAATGCCATCGCCGACAGCGGCCGCCCGGCGATCTCGCCGCACAGCGACACCGGCACGTGGGCGAGCGCGGCACGGTCGACGATGCGCTTCAGCGCCCGGAGGAACGGCAGCGACAACGGATCATAGCGGTCGGCGACGCGCATGTTGCCCCGATCGGTGGCGGTCATGAACTGGAACAGGTCGTTCGACCCGACCGAGACGAAGTCGACCTCGCCGAGCAGCTCGTCGAGCTCGAACAGCAGCGACGGCACCTCCAGCATGACGCCGAGGCGGACATAGTCGGGGATGCGGTGGGCGTGGCGCTTCAGGTGGCGCAGTTCGCGGTCGACCAGCGAGCGGGCGGCGCGGAACTCCGCCGTCGTGGCGATCATCGGGAACATCAGCCGGAGGTCGCGGCCGGCGGCAGCGTGCAGGAGGGCGCGGATCTGGGTGCGCAGTAGCGCCGGCCGGTCGAGACCGAGCCGGATCGCCCGCCAGCCCATCGCCGGGTTCTCCTCCTCGACGGAGCGCAGGTAGGGCAGGATCTTGTCGCCGCCGATGTCGAGGGAGCGGAACGTCACCGGGCGGTCGCCGGCGGCGTCCATGACGCGGCGGTAGATCGCCACCTGCTCGTTCACCCGCGGCAGCTGCGAGGCGACCATGAACAGCAGCTCGGTGCGGAACAGCCCGATGCCGGCCGCCGCCGATTCGTCGAGATGCGGCATGTCGACGAGGAGGCCGGCATTGAGCTGCAGCGTCACGGCGTGGCCGTCGACCGTCACCGAGGGCTTGGAGCGCAGCCGCCGGTACTGCGCCTGCCGCCGCGCCCGGAAGCGCACCTTCTCGCCATAGGCGGTCTCGACGTCGGCTGGCGGGCGGAAGTGCACCTCGCCGGCCTCGCCGTCGACGATCACCGCGTCGCCGCGCTCGACCAGCGACACCGCGCCGGCGACCTGGCCGACGGCGGGGATGCCGAGGGCACGGGCGACGATGGTGACGTGGCTGGTCGGCCCGCCCTCCTCCAGCACCAGCCCGCGCAGGCGGTCGCGGTCGTAGTCGAGCAGTTCCGCCGCGCCCATGTTGCGGGCGACGACGATGGCGTCCTTCGGCAGCTTGTCGGCGCCGTCGAGCTGCGGGCGGCCGATCAGTTCGCGCAAGAGCCGGTTGGCGAGATCGTCGAGGTCGTGCAGCCGCTCGCGCAGATAGGGGTCGGTGGAGCGCAGCATGCGGGCGCGGGTGTCGGACTGCACGCGCTCGACGGCCGCCTCCGCGGTCAGGCCGTTGCGGACGGCGTCCTCCATCTTGCGCGCCCAGCCGCGGTCGCGGGCGAACATGCGGTAGGTCTCCAGCACGTCGCGGTGCTCGCCGTCGGTGACGTCGCGGCGGGCAAGCATGTCGTCGACCGACAGGCGCAGCTTGTCGAGGGCGTTGGCGAGGCGCCCGAGCTCATGGTCGACGTCCTCGCCGATCAGGTCGGTGACGACGACGCGCGGCTCGTGCAGCACGACGTAGCCGAGGCCGACGCCCTCCGACAGCACGGTGCCATGCAGGCGCATCGCCCGGCGCAAGTCGAGCGGCGCGCCGGGGCGGGCGATCGTCTCGAAGCCGCCGGCGGCGAACATCTCGGCGATCACCATCGCCGTCGTCTGCAGCGCCTCGACCTCTTCCTCGCTGTAGGTGCGGCGGGCGCGATTCTGCACCACCAGCACGCCGAGGATGCGGCCGGCGCGCAGCACCGGCACGCCGAGGAAGCCGTTGTAGACCTCCTCGCCCGTCTCCGGCCGGTAGGCGAAGGCGGGGTGCGAGCGGGCATCGGAGAGGTTGAGGGCGATCGCCTCGGCGGCGATCAGGCCGACGAGGCCTTCCCGGACGCGCAGCGTCGTCTGGTGGACGGCGCTGCGGTTGAGGCCTTCGGTGGCGAACAGCTCGAGGACGTCGTCGGCGCGCAGGATGTACACCGAGCAGACCTCGGCCACCATGTTGGCGGCGATCAGGACGACGATCTTGTCGAGCCGCTCCTGCGCACCGATGGGCTCGGCCATCGCCTCGCGCAGGCGGCGCAGCAACAGGCGCGGTCCGGCTGGTGAGCCACGCATCGCGCCCTTCATCTCCCGCGCTCGACGGTTGCGGATCGGCGCGGACCTTCCGGCGACCGGCCGGCGGCCGCGCCGCGCGGCGACCCGCAGCCCGCGCGGGCGTGCGCGGTCAGGCCGCGTCTAGCCCGTATAGCGAATGCAAAGTCCGGACCGCAAGCTCGGCATAGGCCGCGTCGATCAGCACGGAGATCTTGATCTCGGAGGTGGTGATGGCGCGGATGTTGATGCCGCGCTCGGCGAGGCCCCGGAAACAGGCGGCGGCGACGCCGGCGTGGCTGCGCATGCCGATGCCGATCACCGAGACCTTGACGACGTTGATCGCCCCCTCGATCTCGGCGTAGCCGATCGTTTCGCGGGCCGTCTCGATCACCTTGCGGGCGCGGTCGTAGTCGGCCGCCGGCACGGTGAAGGTGATGTCGGTCGTGCGGCCGTCTCCGGCGACGTTCTGCACGATCATGTCGACGTTGATGTTCGCCTCCGCGAGCGGCACGAACACGGCGGCGGCGACGCCCGGCTTGTCGGCGACGCGCCGGATCGAGATCTGCGCCTCGTCCTTCGAGTAGGCGATGCCGGTGACGACCTGATTCTCCAAGATCTCCTCCTCGCCGCAAATCAGCGTCCCGGGGGGAAGGTTTCCTTCGCCGACCTGCGGGGCGTTCGGGTCGTCGAAACTCGAGCGGACGAACGTGCGCACGCCATGCACCATGGCGAGTTCGACCGAGCGGACCTGCAGCACCTTGGCGCCCTGCGAGGCCATCTCCAGCATCTCCTCGTAGGAGACGCGGGCGAGGCGGCGGGCGCGCGGCACGACGCGCGGGTCGGTGGTGTAGACGCCATCGACGTCGGTGTAGATGTCGCAGCGATCGGCGCCGATCGCGGCGGCGAGCGCGACCGCGCTGGTGTCCGAGCCGCCACGGCCGAGCGTGGCGATGCGGTTGTCCGGCGCGATGCCCTGGAAGCCGGCGACCACCGCCACCTGGCCCTGGGCGATGCGCTCCTTCAGGAGCTCGCAGGAAATGCCGGTGATGCGGGCGGCACCATGGGCGGCGTCGGTGAGGATCGCCACCTGCCAGCCCTGCCAGGAGCGGGCGTTGACGCCGATCGACTGCAGCACGATGGCAAGCAGCCCCGACGTCACCTGTTCGCCGGCGGAGACGACGGCGTCGTATTCGCGGGCGTCGTGCAGGAGCGAGGCCTCGCGGCACCAGCCGACGAGCTTGTTGGTCTCGCCAGCCATCGCCGAGACGACGACGGCGACCTCGTTGCCGGCGTCGACCTCGCGCTTGACGTGCGCGGCGACGTTGCGGATGCGGTCGAGATCGGCGACGGACGTGCCGCCGAACTTCATGACGAGACGGGCCATTCGAGAGGCTCTGTAGCGGCCGGCGGATCGGCGGCTGTCGTGGGACCCGGCGCATCGCGGAAGCGGTCCGCCGGGCCGGCGGGATCGGCGGCGGGTGATACAGGAAAGGGCGCGCGCCCGCAACGGCGTGGCCGCCGATCGGAGCGGTTCCAGGTCGTCGCGGGCCGGGCCGCGGCGCGGCGGGTCGACGCGCGCCGGCGGCGGCGGGGTCGTGTATGGTCGGCTCTCCTCCGCCAGTCCGAGTCGCTGCCCGCCATGACCGATCCTTCGACCGCCGACGGTGCGCCCGCGCCGCTGGCCGAGCCCATCGCCGTCGCCGACGGCATCCTGCGCCTGAAGATCCCGGTGCCGATCAAGGAGCTCGAGTTCGTCAACGCCTATGCCCTCGACGATGGCGAGGGCTGGACGCTGGTCGACGTCGGCTTCGGCGATGGTCCGACCCGGGCGCTGTGGACCGACCTGCTCGCGCGCGGGGCCCTCTCAGGGCGGCCGATCCGACGCATCGTCGTGACGCACTACCACCCCGACCACTACGGCGCCGCCGGCTGGCTCTCCCGCACGGTCGACGCGCCGATCCTGATGCTGCCGGAGGGGCACGCCCTGGCCGTCCGGCTCGCCGGCACCGATCCCGCCGAGGCGGCGGAGGCGGCGGCCCGCCACTACCGCCGCTGCGGCTTCACGGCCGACGAGGCGGCCGAGATGGCGCAGAACGGCCGCGGCCTCAGCCGCACCTATCCGGACCTCGCCGAGAGCGTCGTGCCGCTCGATCCCCTCGTGCCACTCAGGGCCGCCGGCAGCGACTGGACGGTGATCGAGACGGCCGGCCACTCCCCCCACCACGCCTGCCTGTGGTCGGCTGACCGCGATCTCCTGCTCGTCGGTGATCAGATCCTGCCGAAGATCAGCCCGAACGTTGGTGTCGCCTGGTGGAACCCCGAGCTCGACGGCGTCGGCGCCTTCCTCGAGGCGAATGCTCGTCTCGTGGCGACCGTGGGCGATCCGCTGGTGCTGCCGGGCCACAACGAGCCGTTCCGCGGCCTCGCCACGCGGGCGACAGAGATCGCCGGCCAGCACGAGCAGCGCCTCGCCGCCGCTGTCGCGGCGGCGGAAACGCCGGTCCGGGTGCGCGACCTGCTGCCGTTCCTGTTCAGGCGCCCGCTCGCGGGCTTTCACCTGCTGCTCGCCACCGGCGAGGCGCTGTCGCACCTCAACCACCTCGTCGCGACGGGGCGGCTGGCGCGCACCGAGGACGGCGGCGTCTGGCGCTTCCAGCAGGCCTGACGGCAGGGCCGCCGGGGCTCAGGCGGGCGGGGCCGCCGCGGTGCGGGCCTGCGCCCACGCCACGAAGTCTGGAAAGGGCAGCGGACGGGCGAAGTGATAGCCCTGGCCGTAGGTGCAGCCCATCCGCCTGAGCGTCTCGGCCGCCGCCGCGTCCTCGATGCCTTCCGCCACCGCGGCGATGCCGAGTTCGTCGGCGAGCCTGAGGATGGTCTGGACGATGCGCTCGTTGACCGGGCTGCCAGCGAGGGCCTGGACGAACGAGCGATCGATCTTCAGGGTCGTGATCGGCAGCGTGGCGAGGTAGCTAAGGCTCGAGTAGCCGGTGCCGAAGTCGTCGATCGCGACGCCGAGACCGCGCGCCCGCAGGTCGGTGAGGATCCTCGCCGCCCGGTCCGGGTTCGCCATCAGCATGCTCTCGGTGATCTCGAGCTTGACGCTCGCCGGCGAGATACCGGCGTCGGCGACGGCGTCGCCCACCGTCGTGGCGAACTGCGGGCGGGCGAGATCTCGACCCGAGACGTTGACGGTGACGAAGAAGCCGTCGCCGTCGCCGCCGGCCGCGGCCGCGGCCGCGAGCAGGTCGCGGCGGCCGATCGCCTCGGCGACGCACCAGTCGGTGAGGCGCTCGATCAGGCCGCTCGCCTCGGCGGCGGGGATGAAGTCGCCCGGCGGCACGAGACCGCGGACCGGGTGGCGCCAGCGCGCCAGCCCCTCGCAGCCGGCGAGCGTCCCGTCCGCGAGGCGGACGATCGGCTGGTAGAACAGCTCGAACTCACCCGCCGCGAGCCCGCGATCGATCTCGCGCTCGAGCTCGATCATCTCGAAGGCGGCGCCGAGCTCGCCGCCCCGCGCCGTCGTCGCGACCCGTGGCGTATCGGCCTCGGCGATTGCCTCGCGGAAGCGCTCCGTCGCGAGCTTCAGGCAGAGGCGCAGGACCGGGTCCGCGTCGGCGATGCGGCGCTCGATCTGCTCGGCGGTGATCGGCACGAGCTCGCTGGCGACGGTGGCGCGGGCACCGGCGGTGCGCGGGCGGCGGTCGAGCGCCGACATCTCGCCGAGGAGATCGCCCGGCCCGAGGTTCGCCACCACCTGCTCGCAGTCGTCGCGGAAGCGGAAGACCTCGATGCCGCCGGACTTGATCAGAAAGGCGGCGTTGCCCTCGTCCCCCTCGTTGAAGAGCATCGTGCCGGCGGGCAGGAAGAGATTGTCGGGATAGGGCGCGCTGAACACGGGGGAGCTCCGACAGGAGGCGAGGCGACCGACTGTACAGCACCGGAGGCGCCGGCGTCGGTGGTTCCTGCCTGCACCGGTTCCTGCCTGCTCCCGGCGAGCCTAGGTCGTGTGGACAAACGGGATTCCCAAATCAGCTGACGCGTGATTCAACGCT
>CAZDCR010000024.1:0-23460 GCA_964503995.1 uncultured Segnochrobactrum sp. | reverse complement strand
GAGAGCCTCAACCAGCGCGACCGCGACTCGGGCTTCGAGTTCGAGCCGGAAGAGGATGAGGGCGAGGGCGACGATCGCGACGAGACCGCCGAGGCCTGATTCGTCGCCCGGCGGGTCCGTCCCGCTCCGTCACACGTCTGAAGCAATCGAGGACGCGGCGGTCGACGCCGCGTCCTTTTCGCGTTTGCACGCACCCACTTGAGTGGTGAGCATCACGCGAATACCATCCGGTTCCGTACCGAGGTTTGCGCCTTGTCCCGCGCTCGGGGGCCGGAAATGATTGGTGTGCTGGAAGCCATCCTGTCGCGGGCGGTGACGCACGGGGCGCTCGAGATCGTTGGTTCCGACGGCCGTTTGCGTCGCTTCGGCGACGGCATGGGAACGCCAGTGCGGGCGCGCTTCGTCGACGCCGCGACCGAGCGGGCCATCGTTCTCGACCCCGAGCTGAAGTTCGGCGAAGCGTTCATGGACGGCAAGATGATCGTCGAGCAGGGATCGATCTACGATCTCCTCGACGTCTTGCTCGGCAACCTGCGCGGCGATTCGCAGCCAACCTGGCCGGCGAAGCTGCGCGGCATGTGGCGGGTGGCGACGCGCCGCCTGCGCCAGCACAACACCGAGAAGCGCGCCCGCCGCAACGTCGCCCACCACTATGATCTCGACGGCGCCCTCTACCGGCTCTTCCTGGATGCCGACCGGCAGTATTCCTGCGCCTATTTCGAGCAGCCGAACGACGACATCGAGAGCGCGCAGCTCGCCAAGAAGCGCCATCTCGCCGCCAAGCTGATGATCGCACCGGGCCAGAAGGTGCTCGACATCGGCTGCGGCTGGGGCGGCCTCGGCCTCTATCTCGCCGACGTCTGCGAGGCCGACGTTACCGGCGTGACGCTGTCGGAGGAGCAGTACGGCGTCGCCAACGCGCGCGCCGCCGAGCGCGGCCTCTCCGACCGCGCCCGCTTCGAACTGCGCGACTACCGCTCCCTCGAAGGTCCGTTCGACCGTATCGTCTCGGTGGGCATGTTCGAGCACGTCGGCATCGGCCATTTCGACGAGTACTTCGCCAAGGCGAAGCAGCTCCTGAAGCCTGACGGCATCATGGTGATGCACTCGATTGGCCGCTTCGACGGGCCGGGCGACACCAACTCCTGGATCCAGAAGTACATCTTCCCCGGCGGCTACATTCCGGCGCTGTCGGAGGTGGTGCCGGTGATCGAGCGCCAGCGTCTGATCACCACCGACATCGAGATTCTCCGCCTGCACTATGCCGAGACGCTGCGGGCCTGGCGCGAACGCTTCCTGGCGCGCCGGGAGGAGGCGAAGGCGCTCTATGACGAGCGCTTCTGCCGAATGTGGGAGTTCTACCTGGCGGCCTCCGAGACGGCCTTCCGCCACCAGGACATGATGAACTTTCAGATCCAGTTCGCCCGCCATCAGCACGCCGTGCCGCTGACGCGTGACTACATCTTCCAGGAGGAGGAGCGGCTGCGGCAGCGCGAACAGGCCCGCACCTCCCTGCGTCTCGCCGGCGAATGAGCAGGAGTTGCCCCGGCGCACGCGTCAAGGGGCGACGAATCGCCTAACCTTTGAAGTGGCGGCCGCGGGAGTTTAGCGGGGACAACCGGTCCGCAGGGCTGGCCGCTCCCGACCGCGTCACGGTAACTCGGTCGGCCGCCGTTCCGAGGACGCCCGACCGCCATGGAAGCCACCGCCCGCAAGCTCGACACCGCCGCCTTCAACCGGCTGCCGCCGCACAACGTCGAGCTCGAGCGCCAGCTGCTCGGCGCCATCCTGATGAACAACGAGACCTTCTACCGGGTCTCGGACTTCCTGGAGGCCGGCCACTTCTTTTTCGAGGCGCACCGCCGGATTTTCGAGAAGACGTCGCAGCTGGTGCGGGCCGGCAAGAACGCCTCCCCCATCACGCTGAAGACCTTCTTCGCCGCCGACGAGCAGATCGCCGACCTGTCGGTGACGCAGTACCTGCTGCGCATGGCCGCCGACGCCACGACGATCATCAACGCCGAGGACCACGGCCGGACGATCTTCGACCTCGCGCTCCGGCGCTCGCTGATCCGCATCGGCGAGGACATGGTCAACATCGCCTTCGATTCGCCGATCGAAGCGCCGCCGAAGGTGCAGATCGAGGACGCCGAGCGCCGCCTCTACGAGCTCGCCGAGACCGGCCGCTACGAGGGCGGCTTCCAGGCCTTCTCGGACGCGCTGGCCACCGCCATCGACATGGCGGCTGCCGCCTACCAGCGCTCGGGCGGGCTCTCCGGCCTCGCCACCGGCCTCGACGACATGGACCGCCTGATGGGCGGCCTGCAGCGCTCCGACCTTGTGATCCTCGCCGGCCGGCCGGCCATGGGCAAGACGGCGCTCGCCACCAACATCGCCTACAACGTCGCGCGCGCCTACCGGCCGGGAGCCTCTCCCGACGGCAGCCCGCACGCCGAGGACGGCGGCATCGTCGGCTTCTTCTCGCTCGAGATGTCGGCCGAACAGCTCGCCACCCGCATCATCGCCGAGCAATCCGGCGTGTCGTCATCGCTGATCCGCCGCGGCTCGATCGATGCCGAGCAGTTCGACCGCATCGCCGCGGTGGCGCAGGAAATCCAGTCGCTGCCGCTCTACATCGATCAGACCGGTGGCATCTCGATCGGCCAGCTCGCCGCCCGCGCCCGCCGTCTGAAGCGCCAGCGCGGCCTCGATCTCCTCGTCGTCGACTACCTGCAGCTGCTGCAGGGCTCCGGCAAGCGTGGCGAAAACCGCGTGCAGGAGATCACCGAGATCACCACAGGCCTGAAGGCGCTGGCCAAGGAGCTCGACCTGCCGATCCTCGCGCTCTCGCAGCTGTCGCGCCAGGTCGAGGCGCGCGAGGACAAGCGGCCGCAGCTCTCGGACCTGCGCGAATCCGGCTCGATCGAGCAGGATGCCGACGTCGTCATGTTCGTCTACCGCGAGGAGTACTACCTGAAGAGCCGCAAGCCGAAGGAGGGTTCGGAGGAGTTCTTCAAGTGGCAGGCGGAGATGGAGGCGGTCGCCGGCGTCGCCGAGGTCATCGTCGGCAAGCAGCGTCACGGGCCGACGGGCACGGTTCCGCTGCAATTCGATGCAGAGGTGACGCGCTTCTCGAATCTTGCACGCGATTACCACATCCCGGACAGGGAATGAGGATGCCGAAGGCGGCGATGCATCGACCGGTCGACCCGTCCGCCCTCGCCGCGCCGGTCAGACCGCTGCTTCTCGACGAGACCGACCACCTTGCGGGTGGACGGTTGACGATCGACCTTGCCGCTCTCGCCGCCAACTGGCGAAGCCTTGCCGCCCGGTCCGGGCCGAGCGAATGCGCCGGCGTGGTCAAGGGCGACGGCTACGGCGTCGGCCTCGAGGCGGCGACGGGGACGCTGGCCGACGCCGGCTGCCGCACCTTCTTCACCGCCACCATCGCCGAGGGTCTGAGGGCGAAGGCGATCGTGCCGGACGCCGCCGTCTACGTCCTGAACGGCTTCCCCCCGGGTGCCGCGGCGCTTGTCGCGGACGCCGGCCTGCGCCCGGTGCTCGGCAGCCTGGAGGAGGTCGAGGACTGGGCCGCCCTCGGACGCTCCCGCGGCCGCGCGCTGCCTGCGGCGCTGCACGTCGACACCGGCATGAACCGGCTCGGCCTCGCCCGTGACGTTGCGATGGCTGTGGCGGACAGCGCCGAGCTCTGCCGTCACCTCGGCCTGACGCTGCTGATGAGCCACCTCGCCTGTGCCGATACGCCGGACCACCCGCTGAACGCCCGCCAGCGCGAGGCCTTCCAGGCGGCGCGCTCGCTGTTTCCGGGCGTGCCCGCCTCGCTGGCGAACTCGGCGGCGACGCTGGCGCTGCCGGCAACCCACTTCGACCTCGTCCGCCCCGGCATCGCCGCCTATGGCGGCCAGGCGGTCGCGGGGTTCGCCAATCCCATGCGGCCCGTCGCCCGGCTCGAGGGGCGGATCATCAAGATCCGCGAGGCCGGTGCTGGCGAATCGGTCGGCTACGGTGCGGCGGAGACGCTCGCCCGTCCGAGCCGGCTCGCCGTCGTCGGCATCGGCTACGCCGACGGTTTTCCGCGCGCCGCCGGCTCAAGCGACGCGACCGGCGGGGCCGCCGGCTGGCTCGCCGGCCACCGCGTGCCCCTCGTCGGCCGGGTCTCCATGGACCTCCTGGTCTATGACGTCACCGACGTGCCGCCGGCGGCCGCGCGCCGTGGCGAGTGGATCGAGCTGTTCGGCGAGCACGTCCCTGTCGACGACGTCGCGACGCGGGCCGGCACGATCGGCTACGAGGTACTGACGCATCTCGGCAGCCGCTTCTCCCGCGACTATGTCGGCCAGGCCTGATGGCGCGCGCGCGCAGCCAGTTCGTCTGCCAGTCCTGCGGCAACATCACCAACCGCTGGAACGGCCGCTGCGAGGCGTGCGGCGAATGGAACTCGATCGTCGAGGAGGCGGCGAGCGGGCCGACGCCGGCGGCACGGCCGGGCCGGGTGGTGCCGCTCGGCAGCCTCGAGGGTGAAGGGGCGGCCGCGCCGCGCACGCCCTCCGGCATCGCCGAGCTCGACCGGGTGACCGGCGGCGGCTTCGTGCGCGGCTCGGCGATCCTGCTCGGCGGCGACCCCGGCATCGGCAAGTCGACGCTGCTGCTGCAGGCCGCCGCCGCCATCGCAGGCCGCGGCGGCCGGGTCGTCTACATCACCGGCGAGGAGGCGGCCGACCAGGTTCGCCTCAGGGCGCAGCGTCTCGGCCTCTCCGGCAGCGCCGTCGGCCTTGCCGCGGAGACCTCGGTCGAGGACATCCTGGCGACGCTGACCGCCGCGCCGCCGCCGGCCCTCATCGTCATCGATTCGATCCAGACGGCGTGGACGGCGGCGATCGAGTCGGCGCCGGGCACCGTCAGCCAGGTGCGCGCCTCCTCCCACGCCCTCATCCGCTACGCCAAGCAGTCCGGCGCCGCCCTCGTCCTCGTCGGCCACGTCACCAAGGACGGCCAGATCGCCGGCCCCCGCGTCGTCGAGCACATGGTCGACGCGGTGATGGGCTTCGAGGGCGACGGCAGCGGCCCCTTCCGCATCTTGCGGACGACGAAGAACCGCTTCGGCCCGACCGACGAGATTGGCGTCTTCGAGATGACCGGGGCCGGCCTCAAGGAGGTGCTGAACCCTTCGGAGCTCTTCCTCGGCGACCGCGACCGCACGAGCCCGGGCACGGCGGTGTTTGCCGGCGTGGAGGGCACGCGACCGCTGCTCGTCGAAATCCAGGCCCTCGTCGCCCCCTCGCCGCTCGCCAACCCGCGCCGCGCCACCGTCGGCTGGGACGGCAATCGCCTGTCGATGATCCTCGCCGTGCTGGAAGCACGCTGCGGCATCCGCTTCGGCGTCAACGACGTCTATCTCAACGTCGCCGGCGGCCTCCGGATCGTCGAGCCGGCGGCCGACCTCGCGGTCGCCGCAGCGCTGCTGTCGTCCTTGAGCGGGGTTGCCCTGCCTGCCGATTGCGTCTATTTCGGCGAAGTCAGCCTGACGGGGGGCATCCGCCCCGTCGGGCACGTCTCGACGCGTCTCAAGGAAGCGGAAAAGCTCGGCTTCCGGCGGGCGGTCTTGCCAGAAGGATCGATCGGGGACGAGGTCCGGGAGCGCCGGCTCGACGTCACCGGATTGCAGACGCTGCTTGATCTTGTCGGCCGAGTCGCGGCTTCATCGATCGACGATGGTGAACTCTCCCCTCCCACCAGAGCCGGCGTCCAGCGTGTCGGTGCGCCTCAGCGGAGCGGGAATGCGCGGTGATGAAACGAGGCGTCGTGGTCGTGCCACGCGAGTGAGGTTGTCCGAAAAATGTCGGTGACGCTGCTCGACGGGCTCGTTCTCGTCGTCATCCTGATCTCGGCTTTCCTGGCCATGCTGCGCGGCTTCGTCCGCGAGGTGCTGTCGATCGCCTCGTGGGTCGCCGCCGCCGCCGCGGCTTACTTCTTCTATGACGATCTGCTGCCGCTGGTGCGGCAGTACGTCAGCAACGAGTACGTCTCGCTCGGCATCGCCATCGGCGGCATCTTCTTCATCACGCTGATCATTGTCAGCATCATCACGATGAAGATCTCCGACTTCGTCATCGACAGCAAGATCGGCATCCTCGACCGGACGCTCGGCTTCGTTTTCGGGGCGGCGCGCGGCCTGCTCCTGATCGTCGTGGCGATGCTGTTCTTCAACTTCCTCGTGCCGCCGGTGCAGCAGCCGGCCTGGGTGGCGCAGGCGCGCTCGAAGCCGATGCTCGACAATCTCGGCACGCAACTTGTCGCAGCCCTGCCCGACGCCCCTGACCGATCGATCCTGGATCGCTATATACCCGGCGGAAACCGGACGCCGCCGGCCGGTTCGGCACCCGCACCGACCGACGGCGCCCCCGCCCCCATCGACGGGGCTCCGGCCGGAACACCGCCGACGACCGAACAGCAGTCCGATGCGAGCTACGGCTCGGGAGCCCGGCAGGGGCTCAACCAGTTGATTCAATCGAGCGGCAGCAACGGCCAATAGTCGGGTCCGGCGAATGGTCTTTTGTCGCGAGCCGCAGAGTGGTTCGAGCGAGACGATGAACGACGGTTCCGCCCCGGCCGGTGACGCACCGACCCACTCGCGAGAGGTCGCTCCCGGCGGCTCTTCCGTCACTGAGGCCAGCTTCGGCGGCCACGCCTTTGACGACGACCACCTCCATGAGGAGTGCGGCGTCTTCGGCGTGTTCGGCCACGACCAGGCTGCAGCCCTGGTGGCGCTCGGCCTGCACGCCCTGCAGCACCGCGGCCAGGAAGCCGCCGGCATCGTCTCCTTCGACGGCCACCAGTTCGTCCCCGAGCGCTATATCGGCCTCGTCGGTGACAACTTCACGAAGCCGTCGGTGATGGAGCGCCTGAAGGGCGACCGCGCCATCGGCCACACCCGCTACGCCACCACCGGCGGCCAGATCCTGCGCAACGTGCAGCCCTTGTTCGCCGAGTTCGCCGGCGGCGGCTTCTCGGTCGCCCACAACGGCAACCTGACGAACGCCATGACGCTGCAGCGGCGCCTGCAGAACCGTGGCTCGATCTTCCAGTCGACGTCCGACACCGAGACGATCATCCACCTGATCGCGACGAGCGAGCCCGGCCCGCTGGTCGAGCGCTTCATCACGGCGCTCCGCCAGATCGAGGGCGCCTACGCGCTGGTGGCGCTGTCGGAGAAGAAGATGATCGGCTGCCGCGACCCGCTGGGCGTGCGGCCGCTGCTGCTCGGCCGCCTCGATGACGCCTTCGTGCTGGCGTCCGAGACCTGCGCCCTCGACATCATCGGCGCCACCTTCATCCGCGACGTCGAGCCCGGCGAGATGGTGGTCATCACCGAGACCGGCATCGAGAGCCTGTTCCCCTTCCAGCGCCTGAAGTCGCGCTTCTGCGTCTTCGAGTACGTCTATTTTGCCCGCCCCGATTCCAACGTCGAGGGACGCAACGTCTACGACGTGCGCAAGAAGATCGGCGCAGAGCTCGCACGCGAATCCCCCGCCGACGTCGACCTCGTCGTGCCGGTGCCCGATTCCGGCACGCCCGCGGCGATCGGCTTCTCCCAGGAGGCCGGCATCCCGTTCGAGCTCGGGATCATCCGCAACCACTATGTCGGGCGGACCTTCATCGAGCCGTCGGACGCGATCCGCCACATGGGCGTCAAGCTGAAGCACAGCCCCAACCGCGCCCTCATCGAGGGCCGGCGGATCGTGCTCATCGACGATTCCATCGTCCGCGGCACGACCTCGCTGAAGATCGTCGAGATGATGCGGGAAGCCGGCGCGGCCGAGGTGCACATGCGCATCGCCTCGCCGCCGACGACCGATTCCTGCTTCTACGGCGTCGATACGCCGGAGAAGTCTAAGCTGATCGCCTCGCGCATGTCTGTCGAGGAGATGGCCCGCTTCATCAAGGTCGACAGCCTCGCCTTCCTGTCGATCGACGGCCTCTACCGCGCCGTCGGTCAGCCGCGCCGCGACCCCCGGCACCCGCAGTTCTGCGACGCCTGCTTCACGGGCGACTACCCGACCCGCCTTACCGACCGCCAGGAAAAGGAAACCGTGCGGCAGCTTTCGCTGCTCGCCGAGGTTTCCTGACCGGACAGCAACGGACACGCCGGATGGATCCTCGCTTCGACGGGCGCATCGCCCTCGTCACCGGTGCCTCGCGCGGCATCGGCCGTGCCCTTGCGCTCGCGCTCGGGGCGGCTGGCGCCCACGTCATCGCCCTGTCGCGCACTGCCGGGGCGCTCGAGGAGCTCGACGACGAGATTCGCGCCGCGGGCGGTGCGGCGGCGACGCTGGTGCCGGTCGACCTCAAGGACATGCCCGCCCTCGACCGCCTCGGCCTCTCGATCCACGAGCGCTGGGGCCGCCTCGACATCCTCGTCGGCAACGCCGGCGTTCTCGGCCCGCTGTCGCCGATCAGCCATATCGATCCGAAGGTGTTCGACGAGGTGATGGCGGTGAACGTCACTGCCAACTGGCGGCTGATCCGCTCCCTCGACCCGCTGCTGCGCCAGTCGGAGGCAGGCCGGGCGGTGTTCCTGTCGTCCACCGCCTCGCAGCGCAGCCGGCCCTACTGGGGCCTCTACGCGACGACGAAGCTCGCCCTCGAGATGATCGTGCGCACCTACGCGGCCGAGACCGCGCACACGCCCATCAAGGCGAACCTCGTCAATCCGGGCGCCATGCGCACCAAGATGCGCGCCCAGGCGATGCCGGGCGAGGACCCGGCGACGCTTCCGCCGCCGGAAGACGTCGCGGCGCCCATCCTCGACCTGCTGGCGCCGGAGTGCACCGTCTCGGGCGTTCTCTACGACCATCCGAGCCGGTCGCTGAAGGCGTTCCAGCCGCCCGCCCCGCTCGCCTGAGGCGCTAGTCCTTGTCGGCGAACGGGTTGTCGCCCTTGCGCAGCGAGAAGCGGATCGGCACGCCCGGCAGCTCGAAGCGCTCGCGCAGGCCGTTGACCAGATAGCGCATGTAGGCGTCCGGCAGCGCCTCCGGCCGCGAGCAGAACACCACGAAGTGCGGCGGCCGGCTCTTCACCTGCGTCATGTAGCGCAGCTTGATGCGCCGCCCCGACACCGCCGGCGGTGGGTGATGCTCGATGACGGTGCCGAGCCAGCGGTTGAGCCGACCCGTCGAGATGCGTCGGCTCCAGCTGTCACGCGCCGCGAAGGCCGCCTGCATCATCTTGTCGAGGCCGGTGCCGACCAAACCCGAGACCGGCACGATGGTGACGCCGCGCAGCTGCGGCAACAGCCGGTCCGACATCTCGCGCAGCGCCCGTAGCGCCGCATTGCGGTCCTCGACGAGGTCCCACTTGTCGGCGACGACGATGATCGCCCGGCCCTCGCGCTCGACGAGATCGGCGATCTGCAGGTCCTGCTTCTCGAAGGGCTGCGTTGCGTCGAGGGTCAACACGACGACCTCGGCGAAGCGAATCGAGCGCAGCGTCTCGCCGACGGAGAGGCGTTCGAGCTTGCCTTCCACCTTCGCCTTGCGGCGCAGGCCGGCGGTGTCGACGAGATCGACCCGGCGGTCGCGCCACGTCCACGGCACCGTGATGGCGTCGCGGGTGATGCCGGCCTCAGGGCCAGTCAGCAAGCGCTCCTCGCCGAGCAGCGCGTTGATCAGCGTCGACTTGCCGGCGTTGGGACGGCCGACGATGGCGAGCTTCAGGGGCCGCGTATCGATCGTCGGCGCATCGTCCTCGCCGTCGTCGTCAGGCCCTTCCACGACCGCCGCAGCGTCGTCCTCGAGATCCGGCTCCTCCGGCGGCTCGAAGCGCGACAGCACGGTGTGGAGGTCCGCCATGCCCTCGCCGTGCTCGGCCGACACCTGCACCGGGTCGCCAAGGCCGAGCGAGTAAGCCTCCAGTGCCCCCGCCTCGCCAGCACGCCCTTCGGACTTGTTGGCGACGAGGATGACCGGGCGGTCGGTGCGGCGGACCAGCTCGGCGAAATGCTCGTCGAGGGGCGTCACGCCCGCGCGCGCGTCGATGACGAACAGCACGACGTCCGCCTCGCGGATCGCGGCTTCCGTCTGCGCGCGCATGCGGCCGGCGAGGCTCTCGGCGTCGACGTCGTCGAGGCCGGCGGTGTCGATGGCGACGAAGCGCATGCCCGACAGGCGCGCGTTGCCCTCGCGCCGGTCGCGCGTCACGCCCGGCGTGTCGTCGACGAGCGCGATCTTGCGCCCGACGAGGCGGTTGAAGAGGGTCGACTTGCCGACATTCGGCCGGCCGACGATTGCGACCCTGAGCTGCATTCGCGTTTCCCCCGCGTCAGCGATACGCGGAGATCGTGCCATTCTCCGACACGGTGATCATCAGCCCGGAGGCCGCGATCGGCGAAATGTAGGCGGGCTCACCGATCGAGCGCGTGCTGGTGATCTGGCCGGAGGAGGCATCGACCGAGGCGAGCTTCGAATCGCTGGAGACGAACCACAGAGATCCGCCCGCCAGCACCGGCCCCGCCCAGTTCGTCCGCTCCTTGCGCGTCCGGACGATCGGCAGCTGCGTCGACCACAGCGGCGCGCCGGTGTTGCGATCGAGCGCCACCACCCGGTCGTCCAGATCCACCAGGAACAGCGCGTTGCCGGAGACGATCGGCGTGTGGGCGCTGCCGACATCCTGCTCCCACTTGCGCGCGCCGGTGGAGAGGTCGATGGCGATGGTCCGCCCCGCCACGCCGGAGGCGAAGACGACGCCGCCGCTCACCACGGGGCTCGCCGACAGGTCGTTGATGGAGGAGAGCGCCATCGTCCGTGTCGCCCGCGTCACCGCATCCGACCACTTCGGCTCGCCGGTGGTGGCGTTGAAGGCGATCACCTCGCCGGAGGTATAGGGAACGACCACCGTGTCGCCGACGACGGCCGGCGAGGCGTTGGCGAGCAGTCCGGCGGTCTCGGGGATGCCGCGGTAGGACCACAGCTCGGCACCGTCGGCCTGGTTGACGGCGAACACAACGTTCGTCTGGGTGACGACGAACACCTTGCCGTTGGCGGCGGTCGGAGCGCCGCGGGCGGGTGCCTCGAGCTCCTTCGTCCACACCTGCGAGCCCGAGCCGGCGTCGAGCGCCGTCAGCGCGCCGTAGGCGGTGCCGACATAGACGCGACCCTGGTCATAGGAGACGCCACCACCGCTGGCGATGCCGCGCTCGCCCTCCGGCCTGAGCGTCACCGTCCAGCCACGGCCGCCACCGGAAAGCGACAGCGAGGTGACGACGGCGCCGGGAGAATAGACGAAGAGGCGGCCACCGGCCGCGACCGGGCGGGCCGAGATGCGCAGCCCCTTGCCGCCGGCGAAGTTCCCGAGCCCCGACCCGCCACCGCCGCCGACGGAGGTGCTCCAGACCCGCGAAGCGCTGCCGTCATAGGCGATGTTGCCGGGGTCGTTGGCTGCGTTGCCGCCGGGCTGCGACCAGTCGGCATAGGCCTGGGCCGGTCCGATCGAGGCCGCGCGCGAACCGCCTTCCGGCTGCACCAGCGCTGCGGAACCTTCGTCGTTGAAGACGGCGGTGCGGGTCCCGGGAAGGATCTTGTCCTTCTCGGCGAAGGGATTGAACGAATAGACGGCGTCCGACACCGTCTCGCAGCCGGTGACCACACCGGCGCACAGCGCGACGGCGACGATGCGCGCGACAGCGCCGGCAAACGGGGAAGCACTCAAGAGGGATCTCCACCGCTTGCGGCGGCCGGCGGCTTCGCGCTCTGGATCAGCGAGAGCATCAACTGGGCGCGGTTCTGGAACTCGCCCGTCGCCGCCCGGTCGTCCGCGATCTGTCGGAAATAGCCTTCGGCCGCGGTGAGATCACCGGCCGAGTAGGCCGCGAGACCGGCGACTTCACGCGCCGCCTGCCGCCACGGGCCCTCTCCCACCGCCAGAGCGGCGACGCGCTCGTCGACGGCGGCACGGTCGCCGTCGTCGAGGGCGAGATAGCCGGCCCGGACGCGGGCGAGATTGCGATAGAGCGTCGGAACGCCGCTGTCGGCGGCGATGGCGTCGAAGGCCGCGATGCCGGCGGCGCGATCCTCGGCCTGGGCGTACTCGCTGGCGGCACGGAAGCGGGCGAGCAGCTTGTATCCCGCCGGCCCGCTCTCGGCGAGGCTCGCGAGCGCAGTCGCCGCGCCGGAATGGTCTTCCTGCTGGGCGAGTTCGAGGGCGGAGAAGAACAGATCGCCGG
Organism: uncultured Segnochrobactrum sp.; assembly: GCA_964503995.1. GTDB lineage: Bacteria > Pseudomonadota > Alphaproteobacteria > Rhizobiales > Segnochrobactraceae > CAMDHY01. Next base: position 11,222 of record CAZDCR010000024.1, on the reverse strand, counting down.
ACATGTTCGCCTGCGACTGCTGCCAGTGGAGATAACCGCGCCACCCGGCGGTGCCGGCAACGATCAGCACCGCGATCGCAATCGCGACGACGCCGAAGCGCTCCCAGAGCTTCTTCATCTGCTCGCGCTTATAGTCGCGCTCGGCCTCGTGGAAGATATCCGACATTCGATCCCGTCTCGACGAAGCTGGCCGCACACGACGCACGCCCCTGCCCCGTCGCACGGAGGCACGGCGCAGAACGGCGCGAAGTGTCGTCGGCTTACAGGGTTCGGGTCACCGAGCCAAGCGGAACGGCAACGGCCGGCGCACGACTCAGACGACCGGCACCCCGATCAGCCAAGCGTGCAGCTTGGCCACGAAGGCGGCATAAAGAAGGAGCCCGACGCCGAGCGCGATGAAATCGTTGCGGATGGGGCCTCGCGGCACCGCTACGCGCGCCGCCGCTTCCCGCCGCTTCAGCGAAATGCGGTCGATCACGCCCCACGCGAGGAAGCTCGCGAACAGGAGCACCGAGGCCGTGTCGCCATTGGCGAGCAGGTGCGCGAACGCCCAGAGCTTCACCGCCGTGATCAGCGGATGGCGGACGGTGGCGCTGATGCGACCGGGCAGATAGGCCGCCACCGCCAGCACGAACACCGGCACCATCAGGAGCAACGTGACGTGCCGCAGCCAGGTCGGCGGGTCGTAGAGGATCGCCGGCCCCGCCGCCCGCGCCAGCCCGTAGCCCCAGATCACCAGGATGAGCCCGACGAGGGAGATTGCCGAATACACCAACTTGTAGGTGTTGACGCCGAAGCGGGCGATCAGCCGGTCGTGCAACGCGGGTGCCGTCGGCAGCAGGTGGCTGCCGAGAAAGATGACGAGCCCGAGCACGAGGACGAGCATGCAGACATCTCCGGATCGCGAATGCGACGCGGCGCACCTTACCCGTTCCGATGGCGCCGACGAGGCGTCCAACGGTCGCGCCATCGCCGGAACGCCGTCCCGGCACCGGTCCATCACCGATTGTTGACCGCTCGCAGGGGCTTGGCGGTCTCGGCTGCCGTCACGACAATGGCGACGAGCCCCCGCGCCGACTAAGCTCCGGAACAAGAACCTGGAAGGGGGAATACGGGAGGGGGAGCGATGCTCAGACTGGCCGTTTCGACACTTCTGACGCTGGCGATCGGCTGCCTTGTCGCCGCAGCACCGGCCGCCGCAGGCAGCGTTGTGGCGCGCGTCGACCTGTCGGAGCAGCGGATGTACGTCTCGATCGCCGGCAAGCCCGCCTATTCCTGGCCGGTCTCGACCGCGCGGCGCGGCTACGTCACGCCCACCGGCAGCTACCGGCCGACCCGGCTGCATCGGCGCTGGTACTCCCGCAAGTACAACAACTCCCCGATGCCGTACTCGATCTTCTTCCGCGGCGGCTATGCCATCCACGGAACCAATGCCCTGAAGTCGCTGGGTCGCCCCGCCTCGCACGGCTGCGTGCGGCTCGCGCCGGGCAACGCCGCGACGCTGTTTCAGCTCGTGTCGTCCTACGGCCCCCGCAACACCCGGATCGTCATCACGCGGTGATGGTCCGGGTTCATCGGTCGGCTCGGTTTACCTCGTCGCCCGAACGGCACCCTCCAAAGGTTGCGCGTGGTGCGGGGACAACGTATCGGACGAGGGCGAGGTCGCGGAGGGAGGCGTGAGTCGGTGCGGATAGGAGCGGCTGTCCCGACCCTGATGTTCGCGCTGGCGCTGCCGATCGCCTCGGTCGAGGCGGCGCAGTCGTGCGAGGCCCGCGCCGCCGACGGCACCTGGCTGCTCGTCATCAATGCCGCCAAGGCACCGATCTACTGCGAGGTCCGCATCGCCAAGGGCTGGATCGACCGCCAGTCCTGCCAGGCCGATTCGCTGACGGCGCCGCAGATCAGCATCGAGGGACCGCTGTTTCCGCAGGAGGGCAGTTGCCGCGCCAGCGGAAGCCTGTCGATCGAGGATCCGCCCGGCAGCGGCGTGAAGACCCTTTTCAACGTCGATGGTCTGTTCGCCGGGGAGCAGCGCCCTGCCCGTGTCGACCGCCTGCTCGGCCGCCTCGTGCTGGCCGACGGGTCGAAGCGAGGCACGTTCTTCGCCTTCCAGGGACTGCGGACCGACTGAACCCGGCCGGCCCGTGGCGCGGTCCGAAGCTCCTCAGTAGATCTCCGGCTCGCCGGCCGCGGCACCGAAATCGCGCTCCAGAAAGTCGAAGTCGCAGCCCTTGTCGGCCTGCGTGACGTGGCGGGAGAACATCCAGCCCCAGCCGCGCTCGAAGCGGGGCGGCGGCGGCGTCCACGCCGCCCGCCGGCGCGCCAGTTCGTCCTCGCCGACCAGCATGTCGAGGCGGCGCGCCGCCAGATCGAGGCGGATGATGTCGCCCGTCCGCAGCAGCGCCAGGGGCCCGCCGACATAGGCCTCCGGGGCGACGTGCAGCACGCACGCTCCGTAAGACGTGCCGGACATGCGCGCGTCCGAGAGGCGCAGCATGTCGCGGTGGCCCTGCTTGATCAGCGCCTTGGGGATCGGCAGCATCCCCCACTCCGGAAAGCCCGGGCCGCCGAGGGGACCGGCATTGCGCAGCACCAGCACGTGGTCGGGGGTGACGTCGAGCGCCTCGTCGTCGATCGCCGCCTTCATCGCCGGATAGCTGTCGAAGACGAGCGCCGGGCCCTCGTGGCGGTGGAAGCGTGGGTCGCACGCCGCCGGCTTCATCACCGCCCCGTCCGGGCAGAGATTGCCGCGGAGCACGGCGAGCGAGCCCTCGCGGTAGACCGGGCTCGACAGCGGCCGGATGACGTCGGCGTTGAAGACGCGGGCGCCTTCGAGGGTCTCGCCGAGCGAGCTTCCCGTGACGGTCAGCGCCGAGACGTCGAGCAGTTCCCGGATCTCCGCCATCAGCGCCCTGAGCCCGCCGGCGTAGTAGAAGTCCTCCATCAGGTAGTCCCGGCCCGCCGGCCGGACGTTGGCGATCAGCGGCGTAACGCGGCCGAGGGCGTCGAGATCGTCGAGGGTCAGGGGTACGCCGGCACGCCGCGCCATCGCGATCAGGTGGACGACGGCGTTGGTCGAGCACCCCGTCGCCATCGCCACGACCGCCGCATTGCCCACCCCCGCGGCGGTGACGATCCGGTCCGGCGTCAGGTCCTCAGCCACCATCCCGACGATGCGCCGCCCGCAGGCCGCCGACATGCGCTGGTGGTTCGCATCGACGGCCGGGATCGACGATGCCCCCGGCAGCGACAGCCCGAGCGCCTCGGCGATCGCCGTCATGGTGGAAGCGGTGCCCATCGTCATGCAGACGCCGGCGGAGCGGGCGATGCCGCCCTGGATGCCGGTCCACTCCGCATCGGAGACGTTGCCGGCGCGGCGTTCGTCCCAGAATTTCCAGGCATCCGAGCCCGAGCCGAGTGGCTTGCCGGCATAGTTGCCGCGCAGCATCGGCCCGGCCGGCAGGTAGATCATCGGGATGCCGGCGCTGAGAGCCCCCATCACCAGCCCCGGCGTGGTCTTGTCGCAGCCACCCATCAGCACGACGCCGTCGAAGGGATGGGAGCGGATCATCTCCTCCGTCTCCATCGCCAGCATGTTGCGATAGAGCATCGAGGTCGGCTTGGTGAAGCTCTCGTCCACCGACAGCGCCGGCATCTCGAGCGGGAAGCCACCGGCCTGCAGCACCCCGCGCTTCACGTCCTGCGCCCGCTCGCGGAAGTGACCGTGGCAGGAGTTGAGCTCCGACCAGGTGTTGAGGATCCCGATCACGGGCCGGCCGCGGAAATCCTCCTCGGCGTAGCCGAGCTGCATCAGGCGCGAGCGATGGCCGAAGCTGCGCAGGTCGTCGGGTGCAAACCAGCGCGCGGACCGCAGCGGACGGGTCGGACCCTCGTGATCGTCGGCCATCTCGTCTCCTCCGACCGTGACCTTGTTCCGCCGGTCAGGAAGGCGAGCGGCGACCGTTCCGCCGGGCACCGCCGATCGGACGCTGCCGGAGCGCCAGCGTCGTCCAACGCGGCCGGCGCCGTCAACGCCTTGCATCGAACCTCGAACCACCCCCGCAGCCCGAACCCGGCGTCTCCCGTATCCGACGAAGCGCGGCATCGTTTCACATCGAAGCGAGCGTTCGCATGGGCGTCGTCGACGACGCTTGAATCAATCAAGCCGAGGGGACGGCAGCACATCTCCGCATTCCCAACCATGATTTCTTGAAAACTTGCGTCGATCTTGGCACGATGGCGAAAATCGAAACTTTCCATCGCCGCTGACGAGGGGGACGATGATGCGTTGATCTCGATCAAGTGGTGAGGCAGCGAGGGCCGTTAGGGTCGTGGCTTCATCCAGAAGCGCCGCCGTCTCCAGAGGCGAAACGAGGCCGGTCGATCGGAGGCCACGACGACGTGAGCAACGCCACCCCCGCCCCCCTGCATCCCGCCGCGACCGATGGGCGACGTTCCGAAGCCACGTCCGCCGACCTGGTCTGGCACGCCGTCGCGCCCGAGGTCGTCCTCGATGCCCTCGAGACCACCGCCGATGGCCTGTCGGACGTAGAAGCGGCCCGACGCCTGGAGGTCCACGGCCCCAACCGGCTGCCGGAGGGACGTCGCCGCTCGGCCCTCGTCCGCTTTCTCCTGCAGTTCCACAACCTCCTGATCTACGTGCTGCTGGGTGCCGCCGCCCTCGCAGCCGTCACCGGCCACCCGACCGATGCGCTGGTGGTGCTCGCCGTCGTGCTGCTCAACGCCATCATCGGCTTCGTCCAGGAGGGGCGCGCCGAAGAGGCGCTGGCAGCGATCCGCGGCATGATCGACCCGCACGCCTCCGTCATTCGTGGCGGCCGGCGCGTCACCATTGGCGCGGACGCGGTGGTGCCGGGCGATATCGTCCTGCTGGAGGCGGGCGACCGCGTGCCGGCGGACCTGCGCCTCATACGGGCCCGCAACCTGCGGATCGACGAGGCGATCCTCACGGGCGAATCCGTTCCCGTCGACAAGGCCACGGCCGCCGCCGCAGCGGGGGTGGCGTTGGGCGACCGTCTCTCGATGGCCTTCTCCGGGACCTTCGTCACCGCCGGACAGGCGACCGGCGTCGCCGTCGCGACCGGCGCTGCGACGGAGCTCGGGCGGATCAGCACCCTGATCGGCGCGGTGGAGCAACTCGCCACGCCGCTCGTCCGGCAGATGGACCAGTTCGCCCGCCAGATCACCGTGGCGGTGCTGGCCGTGTCTGTCCTGGTGTTCGCCTATGCGGTGTTCGCACAGGCCTATGGTCTGGACGACGCCTTCATGGCGGTGGTCGGCCTCGCCGTGGCGGCGATCCCTGAGGGGCTTCCGGCGGTCATGACGATCGCCCTCGCCGTCGGCGTCCGGCGCATGGCCCGCCGCAACGCCATCATCCGAAGGCTGCCGGCGGTGGAGACCCTGGGGTCGGTCTCGGTGATCTGCTCGGACAAGACGGGCACCCTCACCCGCAACGAGATGATGGTCGCCCGGGTCGTCACCGCGGACCGCAAGGCGAACGTCGGCGGCACGGGCTACGCTCCGGAGGGCGAGTTCAGCACGACGGGCGAGCGCCTCGATCCTGCTGCAGATCCCGTCCTCGAAGAGCTGACGCTCGCCAGCCTGCTCTGCAACGACGCCCAGTTGCGCACCGCGGACGGATCCTGGATCGTCGATGGCGACCCGATGGAGGGCGCGCTGGTGTCGCTGGCGGTGAAGGCCGGCCACGACGACGCAGCCGCGCGCTCAAGTTTCGTCAGGCTCGACGAGATCCCCTTCGATTCCCGCCATCGCTACATGGCGACGCTGCACCGCCGCGACGGTCGCGCGCCGGTCGCCTACGTCAAGGGCGCGCCGGAGCGCATCCTCGCTATGTGCGCTTCCGCGGCGACCCTCGACGGCGAACGGCCGCTCGATGCCTCCGCCTGGCATCACCATGTCGAAACGCTGGCGAGGGACGGCCAGCGTGTCATCGCCGTCGCCCGCCGCAGCCTCTCACCGGAGGCCCGCGCGATCCAGCCGGCGGACGTGGACGGCGGGCTGACGCTGCTCGGCCTTGTTGGACTGATCGACCCGCCCCGCCCCGAGGCGATCGCCGCCATCGCCGAATGCAAGGCCGCCGGCATCCGGGTGAAGATGATCACCGGCGACCACGCCGCCACGGCCCGCGCCATTGCCATCAAGCTCGGCCTCGCCGATGACCCAAAAGCGGTGACGGGCCACGACCTCGACGGCGTGGAGGGCGACGGCTTCCACCATCTCGCCCAGCAGGCGGTGGTGTTCGCCCGCACCAGCCCCGAGCACAAGCTGCGCCTGGTGGAATCGCTGCAGCGCGACGGTTCCGTGATCGCCATGACCGGCGACGGCGTCAACGACGCACCGGCCCTGAAGCGCGCCGACGTCGGCGTCGCCATGGGCGGCAAGGGCACGGAGGCCGCCAAGGAGGCGAGCGAGATGGTGCTCGCCGACGACAACTTCGCCTCGATCGTCGCCGCCGTGCGCGAGGGCCGCACCGTCTACGACAACCTCACCAAGGTGATCGCCTGGACGCTGCCGACCAATGGCGGCGAGGCCTTCACCATCATCCTCGCCATCCTGTTCGGCCTGACCCTGCCGGTGACGCCGGTGCAGATCCTGTGGATCAACATGGTCACCGCCGTCGCGCTCGGGCTGACGCTCGCCTTCGAGCCGACCGAGCCGGGGGCGATGCGCCGCCCGGCCCGCCCCTCCGGGACCGCGATCCTTTCGGGCCGTCTCCTGTGGCGGATCCTTTTCGTCTCGGGCCTGATGGTCGCCGGCACCTTCGGCATCTTCGTCTGGGCGCTGTCGCGCGAGCTGCCGCTGGAGACCGCCCGCACGATGGCGGTGAATGCGATCGTGGTGATGGAGATCTTCTATCTCTTCAGCGTCCGTTACGTGCACGGGACGTCACTCACCTGGACCGGTGTGCTCGGCACCCGTGCCGTCCTGATCGGCGTCGGCATCGTCATCGTCGCGCAGCTCGCCTTCACCTATCTGCCGCCGCTGCAGGCGGTCTTCGGCAGCCGCTCGGTCTCGCTCGCAGATGGACTGGCCATCATCGGCATCGGCGTCGTGATGCTGGTGATCGTCGAGGTCGAGAAGGCAATAGCGCACTGGCTGGCGGAGCGCCGGTCAGCCCGCCTCCGATCGCGCTCCGCCGCGGCGCTGTAGATGATCGATGAGGGCCCGCAGCTTCGGCGCGACGTTCCTGCGGCTCGGATAGTAGAGGTAGAAGCCGGGAAAGGTCGGCAGGTAGTCCTCGAGGATCGGCTCCAGTTCCCCCCGGTCCAGCGCCGGGCGGAAGCTCTCCTCCATGCCGAAGGTGATGCCCGCGCCGGCCGTCGCGAGCTTGATCATCAGCGCCATGTCGTTGGTGGTGAAGCGCGGCGCGACATCGACGCTGAAGTCCCGGCCTTTCTCGGCAAACTCCCAGCGATAGGGCGCTCCCTTCGGCGTCGGCCGCCAGCCGATGCAGGCATGCCCGGCGAGCTCTGCGGGGTGTGACGGCACCCCGAACCGGGCCCGGTAGGACGGCGCGCAGACGGCGAGCTGCCGCTCCTCCCCCGCCACCGGCACGGCGATCATGTCCTGCTCGATCACCTCGCCGAGCCGGACGCCCGCGTCGAAGCCCTCCGCGACGATGTCGAACTCCTCGTCGGTGACGGTGATGTCGAGCGCGACCTCGGGGTAGGCCCCGGCGAATGCCGCCAGGAACGGCCCGGAGAGGAACCGCTCGGCGATCGACGAGACCGCCAGCCGCAGCCGGCCGCGCGGGCGACCCTTCAGGCCCTCGAGCCCCTCGAGCGCGGAGCGCATGTCGGCGACCGCCGGCGCGATGTCCGCCAGCAGCCGTTCGCCGGCCTCCGTCGGGCTGACGCTGCGCGTCGTGCGCTGCACGAGCGCGATGCCGAGGCTCTCCTCGAGCCGCCGCATCGTCTGGCTCACCGCCGACCGCGTGACGCCCAGCCGGTCGGCGGCGGCACGGAAACTCCGCTCCTCGGCGACCAGGACGAAGACGGCGAGGGCATTGAGATCCGGCTCCATTGGTTAACTTTGCTTGCCTCACTGATCAGAACTCGCCGCCTACTCTCGACAATCCGACAGGTCCACCTTCCTGGCAAGCACTTGAGCACAGGAAGGACCGACCATGCCTCTCGACAAGACTGTCCTGATCACCGGCGCCTCCAGCGGCATCGGGGCCGCGATCGCCCGCGAGCTCGGCCGCGCCGGCGCCAGGCTTGCCCTCGGCGCCCGCCGCACCGACCGCCTCGAGGCGCTGGCAGCCGCGATCGGCGGCGACGTGCTGGTCCGCCACCTCGACGTCACCAACCGCGCGGACGTCGCCGCGTTCGCCGAAGCGGCGCGGGAGCGGTTCGGCCGCATCGATGTGATCGTCAACAACGCCGGCGTCATGCCGCTCTCGCCGATGGCCTCGCTGAAGGTCGAGGAGTGGGAGCGGATGATCGACGTCAACATCAAGGGCGTGCTCTGGGGCGTCGCCGCGGTGTTGCCGGAGATGACCGCGCGCGGCTCCGGCCACATCGTCAACATCGCCTCCATCGGCGCCCTGCGCGTGGTCCCGACGGCGGCGGTCTACTGTGCGACGAAGTACGCGGTCCGCGCGCTTTCCGAGGGGCTGCGGCAGGAGAACGAGCGTATCCGCGTCACCTGCGTCCATCCGGGTGTCGTCGAGAGCGAGCTCGCCGACACGATCACCGACCCGACCGCCGCGGCCGCCATGAAGGCCTACCGCGCCATCGCGCTCCAGCCGGACGCCATCGCCCGTGCCGTCCGATACGCCCTCGAGCAGCCCGATGACGTGGACGTCAGCGAGATCGTCGTCCGCCCCACCGCCAGCACCTGAGGAGCTCAGCCATGCCCCGTCTGATCCACTCTTCGCTGCGCGCGGCCGCTGCGGCGGTCGCCTTCGCCGCCCTGCCCGCCCCGGCCTTCGCCGAGACCACCGAGGAACGGCGCCAGCGCGGCGACGCCGTCGTCCGCTCCCTCAACCACGGCCAATCCCAGCCGGTGCTGGAGGAGATGCGCCGCGAGTTTCCCTTCCTCGCCGATGCCACCGAGGCCTACGCCCTCGGCGACGTCTGGTCCCGCCCCGGCCTCGACGACCGCACGCGTCAGCTTGCGGCGGTCGCCGCGTTCGCGTCCCTCGGCCTGACGCCGTTCGTGAAGGTCCACGCCGGCTACGCCCTCAATGTCGGCGTGAGCGAGGAGGAGCTGAAGGAGGTCGTCTACATGATCACCGTGCCGGCCGGCTTCCCCCGCGCCATCGCCGCCTCGCAGACGCTCTCCGAACTCTTCGCCGAACGCCGCGGAGCGGCCGCGGGCGAAGGGAGGGCGACGCCATGACGGCGCTGCGCACCCCCGCCCTCACCCTCGCGGCCACCGTCGCGCTCGCAGCCGGAACTGCCCTCGCAGCCGGGACTGCCCATGCTGCCGGGACTGCCCTCGAAACCCGTCCCCAGACACAGGCCCAGATGACCACCGAACACGCTGCTCCCGCCGCGGAACACCAGCCCCACCCCTATGTCGGCATGTGGGTCACGGCCGACGGCCGCATCCGCCACGAGCTCCTGCCGAAGGGCCGCTACGACGAGGCCCGCGGCAGCCGCGAGAGCGCCTACCAGGGTCGCTACGAGGTCACCGGCACCGAGATCTTCTACTGGGACGACACCGGCTTCACCGCCGACGGCGTCTTCGTCGACGCGGACACGCTGCACCACGGCGGCATGATCCTCACCCGGCGCCGCTGACGCGCGCACCCGCGGCCGTCGATCGGCGGCCGCGGGACTTGCGCGCGCAGAAACTGCCCATGCGGCGGGCTGGAACGACAGCCCCGACGACAACGCATCCAGCTCGACGACAAAGCGTCACGACGACAGAGGGAAGCGAGGTCCTTGCCTCACCGCGCCGTCCGGATGCTTGGCGATGCGGTCACCTCCGGTATCTCCTTGTGCCGGGCCCTGCCTCTCCCGACCAGGCACGGTCAAATTGGCCCCAGGGTCCAGAAGGGCTGCGCTGCGGCTCTGGAGAAACCGGCGCCATATCAGCCAGACCGCAGCCATCAGAAGCGGCAGCGCCGCGCCCCACACCAGCGGATTTTCGCTGGCCGCCATCTCCTCCACACCGCGCGCGGCGGCGTAGCCGGGCAACAGCATCAGCGGCGCCCAGACAATTGCGGAGGCGATGTTGGCGGCCTGGAAATGCCGCTCCCGCATGCGCGCGACGCCCGCCATCAGCGGCGCCACCGCTCGCACTGGGCCGAGGAACCGGCCGAAGAACACGGCGGCCCAGCCCCACCGGCGAAACAGCAGCAGTGCGCGGGCATAGGCGCGTCTCTGGCTGCGCGGTAGCCAGCGGCGCACCACGCGCGGTCCCACCGCGCGGGAGACCCAGAATCCGACGGCGTCACCGGCGATCGCACCCGTGATCGCGGCGATCACGATCGGCCCCGGCTCTAGCGTGCCGGTGCCGAGAAGCGCCCCGATGGCGACGAGCAGGGCGGTCGCCGGCACCAGCAGGCTGATGCCGGGCAGCGATTCCAGGAAGGTGATGATGAAGACCGCCGCCGGGGCCCAGCCCGCGCCGGCGCGGACCCAGCCATCCAGGGTGGCGATGAGCGTGTCCATCACGCGCGGTAGCCCTCGCAAACCCGAGACACCGCGCGCCGATGAGACCGGCGGCGCGTTACGTGGACGCCTGTATCGATCGGATGCCGAGTAATTGCCGTTGGTCCACTTCCGGCTGACTGAGGCGCGTTGGCGCGCTCACTGCAGGGAGCACGAAACTGGTCCGGAGAAGTTACGAAAACGCGCACAACCCGTCACCACTGTGACCTGCGTACGGTCATTCCCACTCGATCGTGCCCGGCGGCTTTGACGTCACGTCGTAGACGACGCGGTTGATGCCGCGGATCTCGTTGATGATGCGGGTCGCGGTGCGGCCGAGGAAGGCCATGTCGAAGGGGTAGAAGTCCGCCGTCATGCCGTCGATGGAGGTCACCGCCCTCAGCGCCAGCACGTGCTCGTAGGTGCGGCCGTCGCCCATCACGCCCACCGTCTGCACCGGCAACAGCACCGCGAAGGCCTGCCAGATGGCGTCGTAGAGGCCGGCCGCCCTGATCTCCTCGAGGTAGATCGCGTCGGCGCGGCGGAGCACGTCGAGCTTCTCGCGGGTGATGCCGCCGG
>CAZDCR010000023.1:13706-24029 GCA_964503995.1 uncultured Segnochrobactrum sp. | reverse complement strand
ACTTCTGGAAGATCAGCGCGGCGCCGGCGGCGATCAGCACGAAGCCGGCGCCCTGCTTCCACGTCACCGCCTCGCCGAGATAGGTGGCGGAGAACACCGCGAAGACGATCAGGGTGATCACCTCCTGCATCGTCTTCAGCTGGGCGGGCGAGTAGACGTTGGAGCCGATGCGGTTTGCCGGCACGGCGAAGCAGTACTCGATGAAGGCGATGCCCCAGCTCACCAGCACGGCGAGCAGGATCGGCGCCGACTTGTATTTGAGGTGGCCGTACCAGGCGAACGTCATGAAGACGTTCGAGAAGATCAGCATGACGACGGGCAGGAGATAGGCCGGCAGGCCGCCGGTCGGCAGCAGGGCGTTGAGCGACATCGGCTTCGGTTCCGGGGAGGCGGCCGGCCTTTCGCCGGCGCACGCGATTAGCCGGCGGCGGGGGCGGTAGCAAGGCGGATGTCTCGCCCCCATCATCCGGCTTCCCGCGGCGCGTGGCTCTCTCGCTCAGCCGAGGATGCGGCCGACCACCTTGGCGGTGTAGTCGACCACCGGCACGACGCGGGCGTAGTTGAGCCGCGTCGGGCCGATGACGCCGAGCACGCCGACGATGCGGCCCTCGCGGTCGCGGTAGGGGGAGACCACCACTGACGAACCCGACAGCGAGAACAGCTTGTTCTCCGAGCCGATGAAGATGCGCACGCCCTCGCCGCCCTCGGCGAGCCCGAGCAGGTGGATGAGGTCGCGCTTCTGCTCGAGGTCCTCGAACAGGAGCCGCACGCGCTCGAGGTCCTCGCGCGCCTTGACGTCTTCGAGAAGATTGGCGCGGCCGCTGATGATCAGCCGGTTCGGGCTGTCGCCTTCGGCGCCGGACCAGACGCCGAGGCCGTCCTCGACCACCTGGCGGGCGAGCGCGTCGAGCTCGGCCGCCTCCTCGGCCTGCAGCCGCTCGAGCTCGGCGCGCGCTTCCGACAGCGTCATGCCGCGCAGGTGGGCGTTCAGATAGTTCGTCGCCTCGGTCAGCGCCGAGGCCGGCAGGCCCGGCGGCAGGCCGACGACGCGGTTCTCGACCGTGCCGCTCTCGCCGACCAGCACGACGAGGGCGCGGGTCGGCTCCAGCCGCACGAACTCGATGTGCTTCAGCCTGAGGTCCGCCTTGTGGGTGAGCACGACCCCGGCGCCGCGCGACAGGCCGGACAATAGCTGGCTCGCCTCGCCGAGCACGCTATCGACCGTGCGGCCACCGTCGGTCACGGCAACCTGCGCCTCGATGCGGCGGCGCTCCTCCAGGCCCAGATCGCCGAACTCCAGCATCGCGTCGACGAACAGGCGGAGGCCCCGCTCGGTCGGCAGGCGGCCGGCGCTGGTGTGGGGGGAATAGATGAGGCCGAGCTGCTCGAGGTCGGCCATGACGTTGCGCACCGAAGCCGGCGACAGCGACACCTGCAGCAGTCGCGACAGGTTGCGCGAGCCGACGGGCTCGCCGGTGCTGAGATAGGCGTCGACCAGCCGCCGGAAGATCTCGCGCGAGCGCTCGTCGAGATCGACGATCCCCGACGGGAGCGACGGCGTTGCGTCGAGGTCCATGATCTGCTCCAGGCTCCTCCCGTGGCATGGCAAATGCGGCCGCGGGAGGCGGCCGTGACGGGTACGAGCCCTCAGAGTATGGGGGCTCGTCGCGCCGCAGCAAGGGGATCGATCCGGCGCGGCTTGCTGTGGAGCGTCGCGGAAGGCTAAGGAGGCGGCTCGGCGGCGCGTGTCGCACCGGTAGCCGTGCCCTTCCGATGGCCCCTCGTCTCTGAAAGTAACCGCCGATGAGCTTCGTGCGACCCTCAAAGCGTGCCGCCGACGAACTGCGCGCCGTCTCCCTCGAGCGCGGCGTCGCCCGCCACGCCGAAGGCTCGTGCCTGGTCCGCTTCGGCGACACCCACGTCATCTGCACGGCGAGCCTGGAAGAGAAGGTGCCGCCGTGGCTGCGCGGCGGCGGCAAGGGCTGGGTGACGGCGGAATACGGGATGCTGCCGCGCGCCACCCACACCCGCAATCGCCGCGAGGTGACCGCCGGCAAGGCGTCCGGCCGCACCCAGGAGATCCAGCGGCTGATCGGCCGATCGCTGCGGGCCGTCGTCGACCTGCCGGCGCTCGGCGAGCGGCAGATCTCAATCGACTGCGACGTGCTGCAGGCCGACGGCGGCACCCGCACGGCGTCCATCACCGGCGCCTGGGTGGCGCTGCGCGACTGCGTCGAGTGGATGCGCGCCCGCGGCATGATCACCGCGCCAGTGCTGACCGACCACATCGCCGCCATCTCCTGCGGTATCCTGGAAGGTACGCCGGTGCTCGACCTCGATTACGCCGAGGACAGCCGCGCCGAGACGGACGCGAACTTCGTCATCACCGGGGCGGGCGGCATCGTCGAGGTGCAGGGCACGGCGGAGGGCAAGCCGTTCAGCCGCGCCGACCTCGACACCTTGCTCGATCTCGCGGCCGGCGGCGTCTCGCGCCTGGTCGAGCTGCAGAAGCTCGCGATCTCCTGAGGACCTCGCCATGAACGCCCCCGTTCGCAGCGCCCGCCGCCTCACCGAGCCAAAGCTCGTGGTGGCGAGCCACAACAAGGGCAAGATCTTCGAGATCCGCATGCTGGTGGCGCCGTTCGGCATCGAGACGGTGTCGGCGGGCGAGCTCGGCCTGCCGGAGCCGGAGGAGACCGCTTCCACCTTCGAGGGGAACGCGACCCTGAAGTCGCTCGCCTCGGCCACCGCATCGGGCCTGCCGGCGCTCGCCGACGACTCAGGCCTCGTCGTGCCGGCGATCGGCGGCGACCCCGGCATCTACTCCGCCCGCTGGGCCGGCGAGAGCAAGGATTTCAGCCTCGCCATGCGCAAGGTCGAGGACGCGCTTCAGGCCGTCGGCGCGACGACGCCCGACCAGCGCCGCGCCTTCTTCGTCGCCGTCCTCTCGCTCGCCTGGCCGGACGGCCACGTCGAGGAGTTCCGCGGCGAGGTGCACGGCACGCTGGTCTGGCCGCCGCGCGGCGACATGGGCTTCGGCTACGATCCGATGTTCCTGCCCGACGGCCACGACCGCACCTTCGGCGAGATGAGCGGCGAGGAGAAGCACGGGCTGGGCGCCGCCACTGGCCCGCTGTCGCACCGTGCCCGTGCCTTCGAGATCTTCGCCCGCGAGTGCCTGGAGGGGTGAGCGCGATGGCGGCCGTGGCCGCACCGAGCGTTGGTTCTGCGGCCGGCGACGCGCCGGTGGCGACGGCGCCGGTTCCCGCCGAGGGCGGCTTCGCGATCTACGTGCACTGGCCGTTCTGCGCCTCGAAATGCCCCTATTGCGACTTCAACAGCCACGTCCGCCACAACGGCGTCGACGAGCCGCGCTTCGCCGCCGCGCTGGTGCGTGAGCTCGAGACCGCGGCGGACCGCACCGAGCGCCGCCGCCCCGACAGCGTCTTCTTCGGCGGCGGTACGCCGTCGCTGATGTCGCCGGCGACCGTCGGCGCCGTGCTCGACACGGTCGACCGCCTGTGGGGCCTCGATGCCTCCGCCGAGGTGACGCTGGAGGCGAACCCGACCAGCGTCGAGGCCGGCCGCTTCGCCGGCTACCGTGCCGCCGGCGTCAACCGCGTCTCGCTCGGCGTGCAGGCCCTGGACGATGCCGCGCTCGCAGCCCTCGGCCGCCGCCACACGGCGGACGAGGCGCTGAAGGCCGTGGCGCTGGCGCAGTCGATCTTCCCGCGCGTCTCCTTCGACCTCATCTACGCCCGCCCCGCCATGACCGCCGAGGCCTGGGCGGCGGAGCTGACGCGGGCGCTGTCGATCGGCACCGACCACCTGTCGCTCTACCAGCTCACCATCGAGGAGGGCACGCCGTTCGCCGCGCTGCATTCCGCCGGCAAGCTGCACGTCCCCGACGACGATACCGCCGCTGATCTCTACGAGCTGACGCAGGCGCTCGCCGAGGCCGCCGGGATGCCCGCCTACGAGGTCTCGAACCACGCCCGGCCGGGCCAGGAATCGCGGCACAACCTCGTCTACTGGCGCGGCGGCGCCTATGTCGGCGTCGGCCCCGGCGCCCACGGCCGCCTGGAGCCGGGCGGCGTGCGGCGCGCGACGGCGGCCGAGAAGAACCCCGAGCGCTGGCTCGCCGCCGTCGAGGCTCGCGGACACGGCTTCGTCGTCGATGAGGTCGTGGACGAGGCGGAGCGGGCCGACGAGCTGCTGTTGATGGGCCTTCGTCTGTCGGAAGGTGTCGACCTCGCCCGCCATGCCCGGCACGCTGGCCGGCCGATCGACCCGGCGCGAATCGCGCCGCTCGTCGGCGACGGATTGCTCGCCTGGACGCCGGCCGGCCGCCTCGCCGCCACGCCGCAGGGCCGCATGGTGCTCAACACGCTGATCGCTGCCCTCGCCGCCTGAGCCGGCCGGCGGAACCCTGCCGCCCCGGGCCGCCTTCTGACAGGCGAGCGCCGACAATGCCCATCGTCACATCCTCGTCGGCTTCCGGGCCTAGAGGGGCATCGCCGAGCCGGCGACGATTCGGCCGGGGCAGGGGTGACGGTCGAGAGGGAGCCAACGATGGACGCGACGACGGTGCTGTTCGTGTGCGCCCGCAATGCCGGGCCGAGCCCGATGGCGGAGGCCTACCTGAACGAGGTCGGCGGCCCGCACCTGCGCGCCTTCAGCGCCGGCCTCGATCCGGACGAGCGCGTCGACGCGTCGGTGCTGCGCACCCTGCAGGCGGCGGGGTTGCCCGTCGACGGCCTGGCGCCGAAGCCGCTCGAGATCTTCACGTTGCCCCATGCGCCGCGGCCGGACGTGGTGGTGACGCTGACGCCGCGGCCGCTCGCCCGCCCCGCGCCGGCCTGGTGGCCGCCGAAGCGCCACTTCATCTGGAGCGTCGCCGATCCCGGCCCCGCCGCCGGCCGGGCGGCCTTCGCGAAAATGTTCCTCGCCCTCACCGAGCGGATCGACCGGGCGCTCGCCGACGGCAGCTTCGCCCGCGAGCCCGCCTCGGTTCCCGCCGTCTGACGGCGGCAGGGTGGACCGGACGCGGGAGTGCGCGCCGCCGGGTACGCTGCAGAGCCCGTCAGGCGGCGCGGTCGGGGAGCGTCGCGAGGAACAGGCGGGCCTGCCGCTCGACGTTGTCCGCAGCGAGGTCGAAGCCGTCGCTGACCGCCACCCGCAGCAGGCGGAGCGGCGTGGCGGCGGGCGTCGTCAGGTGGCCGGTGGTCTCGGTGCCGACGATCTCGAGGCGCGCGTCGAAGTGGCCGGCGAGGCGCCGCATCATCCGGTTGGAGCTCTGGCAGACGACGACGACGCGGCGGATGCCGCGTGCGGTGGCGGCCGTGAGCACGCGGCGCATCAGCTTGCTGCCGATGCCGCGTCCCTGCCAGCCGGCCTCCACCGAGAACGCCGCCTCGGCGGCCGACGGCGACGAGCCGGGCTGCTCGTGCAGTTCGCCGGCGCCGCGCAGGACGCCGTCCTCGACATAGCCGAGCACGACGGCACCGCCGGCAAGCGCCAGCAGGGCGTGGTCGTGCAAGGCGGTGTCGGCGACGAGGCCGCCGAAGCGCGAGGCCCGCGCCTCGGCATCGAGCCGGAGGAGGTGGGCGGTGAAGCCGTCGGCATCGCGTGGACCGAGACGGCGAATGAGCCCGGGAACCAGACCGTGGGCTGTGTTGTTCGATGAGCGGGTCATGCTCGATCCTTCCGGAGTGAGCCGCTCCCGCGCTTCTTCCCTTTGACGAGGCAACACCTCACCGAAATCTGTGGCGGGAGCATGTCGACGGGCGTTGACGCGGCGCCCCGCCGCTGTCCTAGTGCCCCGAACTTTGCCAGGCGCCCCCGGCGCCGCTGGAGAACGAGATACCGATGAACCGGCCCATTCCGCTCGCCGCCGCCCTCCTTGCCCTGCTGGCCGCGGGTGGCTGCTCGCGGTTCGGCGCCAGCGAGCCGATGCCGCTGCCCGCCGTCCCTGCCGCGCCGGTCGCCACCGTCGCGTTGCCGCCGCCGCCGGTGGCCCCGCCGCCCGTCGAGGAGGAGCCGGTTCCGATCACGCCGGTGGCGCTGCCGACCGCCGAGACGCAGCTTCCCGTACAGCGCAACGAGCTCGTCGGCGGCTGGGTGATCGAGTCGGGCGGCGAGCGCTGCCAGCTCTTCGTCAACCTCACCGGCTGGACCGGCGGCTACCGCGCCTCGACGCGGGGCTGCACGTCCGAGCAGCTGAAGGGCGTGTCGGCCTGGGATCTCGCCGGCAAGGAGATCACGCTGAAGGACTCGGCCACCGCGCCGATCGCCACGCTCGTCTCCGTCGAGCCCGGCCGCTTCACCGGCCGCCTCTCGACCGGCGCCGCCGTCACCGTTTACCGCTGAGGCTGGGTCACCCCTGCACAACCCGTCTGCCGGATCACTTCTGGCAGACGGGGCAGAAGAAACTCGACCGCCCGGACTGCACGACGCGTGTGACGATGCCGCGGCAGCCGGGCTTCGGGCACGGCTCGCCCTCGCGGTCGTAGACGGCGAAGCGGTGCTGGAAGTAGCCGAGCGAGCCGTCGGCCTGCATGTAGTCCCTGAGCGACGATCCACCCGCGACGATCGCCTCGGCGATGACGTCGCGGATGGCGGTGGCGAGCCGCTCCGCCCTGACCGTCGGGCCGCCATCGGCGCGGGCGATCGTACCGGCCGCCCTGAGCGGCGACAGCCCCGCCCGCCACAGCGCCTCGCAGACATAGATGTTGCCGAGCCCGGCGACGACGCTCTGGTCGAGCAGCGCGGCCTTCAAGGGCGCCGCCCGGCCGGAGAAGGCGCGCGCCAGCAGCGCACCGGACAGCGCATTGCCGGTCGGCTCGATGCCGAGGCCGGCGAGGTGCGGGTGCTCGTGGAGGGTTGCGGCCTCAGTGAGTGCCATGAAGCCGAAGCGGCGCGGGTCGTTGTAGACGACGCGCCCGCCCCCCTCGAGGTCGAAGACGACGTGGTCGTGGGCGGCGTCCTTGGAGCGCGCCATGGCGAAGGAGCCGGGGGTCTCGCCCTGGATGGGTGCCTCGCCGGGCGCGTGGATGCGGAAGGAGCCGGACATGCCGAGGTGCATGATCGCCACCTCCGGCCCGTCGGTGCGCAAAAGCAGGTACTTGGCGCGGCGGTCGACGCTTTCGATGCGCCGGCCGGTCAGCCGCTCGGCGAAGCGCTCCGGCAGCGGGAAGCGCAGGTCCGGCCGGTTCAAGGTGACGGCGGTGAGCCGCCGGCCGGCCATCGCCGGCTCGAGGCCGCGCCGCACCGTCTCGACCTCGGGTAGCTCGGGCATCGGATGTCCATGAGGGGCCGGGCGCGACGACGCGCACGGGGGCGGGACGATAGCGTGGGCGGGCGGCCTTCGCTATGGTCCGCCCGGCCGGCCGAACCATATGTGGCCGGGGCGCGAGTGCGAGGAGCGAGATGGCGACGAACCGAGAAGCCGAGGGCGCCACCGTCGACTACGGCTTCCGCACGGTGCCGCTCGCCGAGAAGCAGCGCCTCGTCGACGACGTCTTTGCGAGTGTCGCCAAGCGCTACGACCTGATGAACGACCTGATGTCCGGCGGCCTGCACCGGCTGTGGAAGGACGGGCTCGTCTCCTGGCTCGCCCCGCCGCGCTCGGGCAAGCGGCCGTGGTCGGTGATCGACGTCGCCGGCGGCACCGGCGACGTGGCGACGCGCATCGTCGAGCGCTCCGGCGGCCACGCCAAGGCGACAGTGGCCGACATCAACGGCGAGATGCTCGCCGTCGGGCGCGAGCGGGCGGCCAAGCGCAAGCTGCCGATCGATTTCGTCGAGGCCAACGCCGAGGCGCTGCCGTTCCCCGACGCCTCCTTCGACGCCTATACGATCGCCTTCGGCATCCGCAACGTGCCGCGCCGCGAGGTGGCGCTGTCGGAAGCCTACCGCGTGCTGAAGCCCGGCGGCCGTTTCCTCTGCCTCGAGTTCTCGGCCGTCGACGTGCCGATGCTCGACCGGGTCTACGATGCCTATTCGTTCCGGGTGATCCCTTGGCTCGGCGGGCGCGTCGCCGGCGATGCGGAGTCCTACCGCTACCTGGTCGAATCGATCCGCGAGTTCCCGAACCCCGCCCGCTTCGCGGCGATGGTGACCCGCGCCGGCTTCTCCCGCGTCGACCACCGGCTCTATTCCGGCGGCATCGCGGCGCTCCACTCCGGCTACAAGCTCTGATGCGCGGCGCCGTCTGATGGGCCGCGTCATCGTTCCGCTCGCCCGTCTCGCCCTCGCCGGCTGGGTCATGGCCCGGGAGGGCGTGTTCGCGCTGGTCCCGACGGTCGACCTGCCGGCCTCGGCGCGGCTGGGGCTGGCGCTCGCCCGCTCGATCGAGCGGCGCTCGCGCTCCGACACCGATGCTGCTGGCCGGCTCACCGCCGCCTTCAACCGCCTCGGCCCCTCCTATGTGAAGCTCGGCCAGTTCCTGGCGACGCGGGCCGACGTCGTCGGACGCGAGGCCGCCGCCGACCTCGCCCGCCTGCAGGACCAGGTGCCGGCGGCCCCGGAGGAGGCGGCCCGCGCCGCCGTCGCCGAGGCGCTCGGCAAGCCGGTCGACGAGATGTTCGTGTCGTTCGGGCCTGCGGTGGCCGCGGCCTCGATCGCCCAAGTGCACAAGGCGGTGGTGCGCGACGCCGACGGCAGCGAGCACCCCGTCGCGGTGAAGGTGCTGAAGCCCGGCGTCGCCCGCCGGTTCGCCCGCGACCTCGAGAGCTTCTACCTCGCGGCGCGGCTGATCGAGCGTTTCTCGCCCGCCGCCCGGCGGCTCAGGCCGATCGCCGTCGTCGATACGCTCGCCCGCTCGGTCGTGCTGGAGATGGACCTTAGGCTGGAGGCAGCGGCCCTCTCGGAGATGGCCGAGAACACGCAGGACGACCCCGGCTTCCGCCTGCCGGTGGTCGACTGGCGCCACACCGCCAAGTCGGTGCTGACGATGGAGTGGATCGACGGCATCAAGCTGTCGGAGGTCGAGCGCCTGCGCGAGGCCGGCCACGACCTCGTGGCGCTGTCGGAGACGATCATCCAGTCGTTCCTGCGCCACGCCATGCGCGACGGCTTCTTCCACGCCGACATGCACCAGGGGAACCTGTTCGTCGTGGCGGACGGCACGCTGGTCGCCGTCGATCTCGGCATCATGGGCCGCCTCGACGCCGCCGAGCGGCGCTTCCTCGCCGAGATCCTCTACGGCTTCATCCGCCGCGACTATCGGCGCGTCGCCGAGGTCCACTTCGAGGCGGGCTATGTGCCGGCCGGACAGGACGTCGAGGTGTTCGCCCAGGCGCTGCGCGCCATCGGCGAGCCAATCCGCGGCCAGACGGCAGCCGACATCTCGATGGCGCGGCTTCTGACGCAGCTCCTCGAAGTCACCGAGATGTTCGCCATGCGGACGCAGCCGCGGCTGATCCTGCTGCAGAAGACGATGGTGGTGGTCGAAGGCGTCGCCCGGACCCTCGATCCGCAACTCGACATCTGGAAGACGGCCGAGCCGGTGGTGTCGTCGTGGATCGCCGGCAACCTCGGTCCGGCCGGACGGCTCGCCTCGGCGGCTGGTGGCCTCGGCAGTCTCCTGCGCCTTGCCGGCGAACTGCCGGCCCTCGCCGCCCGGGCGGAGGCGATGTCGGCCGGCTTCGCCCGCATGGCCGAGACGGGCCTCGACCTGTCGGACGAATCGGTCCGGCGCGTCGCTGCCGCCCGCCGCGACTGGACGGTCCGCCTGCCGCTCTGGGTCGGCGCCGGTGCCCTGGTGGCGATCGCAATCTCCCTCTTCTGAACCGTCGCGGCGCAACCACCGGCCCCGGTGCGCGTTAGTCGGGGGAGCCTCGTGCTCCGGCGCAGGCACGCGCGGGAGCGCCGCGTCGTCTGTTCAGAAGGGAGACCGACCCATGCGCGTGCTGTTGTCCGCGGCGCTCGTCCTCGGGCTCGCCGCCGCCCCCGCGATCGCCCAGTCGGATCCGGCCGTCACCCAGCCGGATCCCGCGGTCCCGCCGGTGGAGCTGCCGTCGATCCCCCCGATCCCGACCGAGCCGGTCGTCGAGGCGAAGCCTGCCGGCCCCAATGCGGGCCTCGTCACCGAGGTCGCCGACCGGGCCGAGATGATGATCGGCAAGCCGCTCGCCGCCGAGGACGGGGAGGCCGTCGGCACCGTCGTCGGCGTCGTCCGCGATCCGAACGGCAAGCTGCGTGAAATCCACGCCGATATCGGCGGGGGCCTGTTCGGATTTGGCTCCCAGCGGATTTCGCTGGAGCCCGAGGTCGTCACCGTGACGCCCGACGGCGAGAAGCTGCTCGCCCGCAAGAGCGCCG
>CAZDCR010000023.1:0-13606 GCA_964503995.1 uncultured Segnochrobactrum sp. | reverse complement strand
TCGATCGGCCCGTCGAGGAGCAGGTGCTCCCGTGATTCCTCGAGCAATGTGCGGGTGATCGGATAGGGGTCGCCGTAGGCCGAGGGGCGATGGTAGACGCCCTCGCGCTGGAGAGCGGCCCACGCCTCCTCCGAGAAGGCCGGCTCCATCAGCCGCGCCGTGAAGTCCGCCGCCGGCGCCACCAGCACGAGGCCGGCGACGGCCCGCTCGGCCTTCAGCTTCTGCGCCAGCAGCAGCGCGATCCAGCCGCCGAGCGAGGAGCCGACGAGCACGACCGGCCGGCGGCAGACGCGCGCCACCACCGCCTCCGCCTCCTCCAGCCATCGGCCGATGGTACCGTCCTCGAAGCGGCCGCCGGATCGGCCGTGGCCGGAATAGTCGAAGCGCACCACCGCCCGTCCCGTCTCGGCGCCCCAGGCGTCGAGCGCGGTCGCCTTCGAGCCCGCCATGTCGGAACGGAAGCCGATCAGGAACACCACGTCGGGCCCGGTCCCCTCGCGGCGCAGCACCGCGATGTCGCGCGCGTCCGCGCCGGTGCCGACAGTGAGCGTTTGCAGCATCGCCTCGTCCATCCTAAGAGCCATCCTCTGCCGTCGCCCCGCCGATCGCGCGCCGGTGATGCCACGACCCGCCGCGCCGGCAAAGCGCCGCGACACCCGAGGATCCGTTGAGCGTGTCGCCGCCCCGCCGCACCGTCCTGCAGATCCTGCCGAGCCTCGAGACCGGCGGCGCGGAGCGTACCGCCGTCGACGTCGCGGCGGCGCTGGTGGCGGCGGGCCACCGCGCGATCGTGGCGAGCGAGGGCGGCCGCATGGTGGCCGAGCTGGAAGCCGCCGGGGCCGAACATCTCGCCTTCCCGGCGGCGACGAAGAACCCCTTCGCGATGGCCGTGAACATCGCCCGCCTCGCGGGGCTCGTCCGGCGCGAGGGCGTCGACCTCCTGCACGCCCGTTCGCGGGCGCCGGCCTGGGTGGCGCTCGCCGCGGCGCGGCGCACCGGCGTGCCCTTCGTCACCACCTATCACGGCGCCTACCGCGCCGGCTCGCGGCCGAAGGCCTTCTACAACTCCGTCATGGCGCGCGGCGACGCGGTGATCGCCAACTCCGCCTGGACGGCCGGCGAGATCGCCGCCCGCTACCCCTTCGCGGCCTCCCGCATCGTCACCATCGCCCGCGGCAGCGACCTCTCGGCCTTCGCGCCCGGCGCCGTCTCGCCCGAGCGGCGGGCGGCGGTGGCGGCGCAGTTCGACCTCGGCGACGACGAGCGGCGGCCGGTGATCCTGCACCTCGCCCGCCTGACCGGCTGGAAGGGCCAGCGCGTGCTGATCGACGCCGCCGCCGCGCTCGCGCGCGAGGGCCACGACCTCGTCACCATCCTCGCCGGCGACGCGCAGGGGCGGGACGGATACGTCGACGACCTCAGCCGCCGCATCGCCGCCGTGGGCCTCGCGGACCGGGTCCGCCTCGTCGGCCACTGCGACGACGTGCCGGCGGCACTGGCGCTCGCCACCGTGGCGGTGGTGCCGTCGACCGAGCCGGAGGCGTTCGGACGGGCGGCAGTGGAGGCGCAGGCGGCCGGCGTGCCGGTGGTGGCGAGCGACCACGGCGCCGCCGCCGAGACGGTGCTTGCGCCGCCGACGACGCCGGCGGACCGGCGCACCGGCTGGCGGGTGCCGCCGGGAGACGCGACCGCCCTCGCCCGGGCCGTGGCGGAGGCGCTGGCGCTCGACCCCGTCGAGAAGCTGGCGCTCGCCGAGCGGGCCCGAACCCACGTCGCGGCCGCCTATGGGGTGGAGACGATGACGTCGGCGACGCTTGCCGTCTACGAGCAGGTGCTGGGCGGCCCGGTCGGCTGAGCGGTCGGCTTTTCGCCCGAATCGGCGCCCATGATCACGTTTGCGCGGGTTCGGCCCGCCGGTAGCCCCGACGCCACGCGTCCGGGGCTTGTCGCGTTGTGCAGCTTTTGTTGTATTGCGCGCCCGCCGATGCGATATGGTTGGGGGTCGGACCCGATCGTGCCCCGTGGCAGATCGAGCCGACGGCAACCCGTGTCGCCTGGGAGGGGGCCGGGTTCGTCGCAACACCTGTCGCCAACGATCGAGGAGTCTCGACCATTCGTCGTCCGTTCCGTGCGCCGCCCACCGTCAAGGACGGGCCGCGCGTCAACCGCGAGATCCGTGTTCCGGAAGTCCAGCTGATCGACGCCGAAGGCGCCAACCTCGGCGTCGTCGCGATGCCGGAGGCTTTGGCACTGGCCGAGGCCGCCGGGCTCGACCTCGTCGAGATCGCCCCCAATTCCGAGCCTCCCGTCTGCAAGATTCTCGACTTCGGTAAGTTCAAATACCAGTCGCAGAAGAAGGCGTCTGAGGCTCGCAAGAAGCAGAAGACCGTCGAAGTCAAAGAAATCAAGATGCGCCCGAACATCGACACCCACGACTATGAGGTGAAGATGCGGGCCATGCTGCGTTTCTTTGAGGAAGGCGACAAGGTCAAGGTAACGCTGCGGTTCCGCGGGCGCGAAATGGCGCATCAGGATCTCGGCGTGAAGCTCCTCGACCAGGTGCGCTCGGAGACGGTCGAGATCGCCAAGGTGGAATCCGAGCCCAAGCTCGAAGGCCGCCAGATGGTCATGGTGCTGGCGCCGCGCTGAGCGCGGCGTCGTCGCACCCGATCACGACGACGCATCGCATCGTGGCGGCCCCGCGCCCGCCTAGAGCGGATTGCGCCACCTGATCTCCGTCAGCAGCCCGTTCGAAAGAACGGCCGGCACCGGCGATACCTTGAGCCCGGCGGCGGCGACGAGGCCGGCGACCCAGTGGTTGCAGGTGGCGAAGAGGCTGTAGCGTCCGTTCGCCCGGAAGAACAGGCTCGGCCCATAGAGGCCGGGGCCGAGCGCTTCCGGCTGCCCGGTGCCATCGACCGCGAAGGCCGCCGCCAGCCGGTTGGCGAGGGCGTCGAAGCCCGCCTCCGACAGCCGCAGGGTCTGCGCGTCGGATGCGGGGAAGCTCTCCGCGGGTCCCGCCGCGAGGCCGACGACGTGCAGCACGCTGCCGCCGTTGCCGCCCGACAGCGCGGTGACCGCCATCGCCACGGTGACGTCGGACAGGCGCGGGGCAAAGCGATAGAACTCGCTGTCCCCCCAGCCGATCTCGATGAAGGGATAGGCGCCGAAGCGTGCCGCGAGCGCCGACAGCGGCGGCAGTCCCCGTTCCGCACCGGCGCGGGCGACATCGGCGGTCCGCAGCACGAGGCCGGCGTGGTAGCCGTGGTCGACGAGGGCGAGGTCGACGGTGGCGTCGTCCGGCGCCGGTGGATAGAGCCCGGGGTCGCCAGTGCCCGCGGTCGCGAACGCAAACAGAGCGAGCGCCATCGAAGCAGCCGCCACGACCGCGACCGGGACCGCCGCGAGCCTGACCACCCACCTGCCCATGGTGACGAACGCGGCGCGCACCTTCGGCTCCGTCAGTCTCGCTTGCATGGCTCTGTCGGCCGCGATTGCGCCGCTCTCGTGGCGGCGGCCGCCTCGGGTCGGGCCGGCCCGGCCTTCGTAAGCACGTGCAATTCCGCCGCGAACCGGCTAACCACGAGGGCCGCGCCAGACACCCCGTTCGAGGGTTGGCCGCGGCGGCCGGCGGCCTCGGTCGAGGGCGCCGGAGGGGCTGGAAACGGAGAGGTCGCCGATGCTGTTTGTCGCCGTCTGCTCGGACAAGCCGGGCATGCTCGAGACCCGCGTGTCGAACCGTCCGGCGCACGTCGCCTGGATGGAGGGCACCGCCGGCGCGGTGAAGCTCGCCGGCCCGTTCCTCGATGCCGCCGGCCAGAACCCGGTCGGCTCGATGCTGATCATCGAGGCCGCCGACATCGACGCCGTCAAGGCGATGCTCGCCGAGGACCCCTACGCCAAGCTCGGCATCTTCGCCTCCGTCGACGTGACGCCCTGGCGGGTCGGCAACGGCAAGCTCGGCTGAGCACCGAGGCCCATTCCGGGCGGCTGCGGCCACGGGTGCCGCGTGCAAAGCCGCACGGAACCAGCTAACCACGGGAAGCGTGCGCAGAGGCCACCGCGGGCGACATCGCCGTCGCCCGGAACGGTGCGCCCGGGGATGGAAACGGAGAAACCGATGCTGTTTGTCGCCATTTGCCTGGACAAGCCGGGCATGCACGAGACCCGCGCTGCCACCCGTCCGGCACGCGAAGCCTGGCTGAAGGGCCACGGCGATGCGCTCAAGCTCACCGGACCGTTTCTCGACGCCACCGGCCAGAAGCCGGTTGGCTCGCTTCTGATCGTCGAGGCGGCCGATCTCGACGCCGCGAAGACGATGCTCGCCGGGGATCCCTACGAAGAGGTCGGCATGTTCGCGTCCATCGACGTGAAGCCGTGGCGGGTCGGTATCGGCAAGCTCGGCTGAGCACGCCGGGATCGCGGGGGAGGAGGCCATGGCGCACTGGCTCTACAAGTCCGAGCCGTCGGTCTGGTCGTGGGACGACCAGGTCAAGGCCGGCGCCAAGGGCACGCACTGGGACGGCGTGCGCAACCACGCCGCCAAGCTCAACCTGATGGCCATGCAAAAGGGCGAGCGCGGCTTCTTCTACCACTCCAACGAGGGCAAGGAGATCGTCGGCATCGTCGAGGTGATCAAGCAGGCCTACCCCGATCCGAAGGACGAGAAGGGCGTGTTCGTCATGGTCGACCTCAAGGCGGTGAAGCCGCTGAAGCGACCGGTCAGCCTCGAGGCGGTCAAGGCGGAGCCGCGCCTCAAGGAGATGGCGCTGATCAAGTTCTCGCGCCTCTCCGTGCAGCCCGTCACCGACGCCGAGTGGGCGCTCGTCTGCGAGATGGGCGGCATCGCCCCGTGAGCGGGGCGGCGACGATCGACCGCGCCGCCTTCGTCCGCGACAACACCCGCGTTCTGGCGCCCCCGCACGTCCCGGAACTCCGCCTGCACCTCGCCGACGAGGCGACGGCGCTGTGGGAGAAGACCGAGGAAGAGCTCGGCGCCATGGGCCTGCCGCCGCCCTACTGGGCGTTCGCCTGGGCCGGCGGCCAGGCGCTGGCCCGCTACGTCCTCGACAATCCGGACATCGTGGCGGGGCGCTCCGTGCTCGACTTCGCCGCCGGCTCCGGCGTCGTCGGCATCGCCGCGATGCGGGCGGGCGCCGCCTCCGCCGTCTCCACCGAGATCGACGGCTTCGCGCTGGCGGCGATCACGGCGAATGCGGCCCTGAACGACGTCACCGTCACCGCCCACGACGAGGACACGACGGCCGAGCCGGCGGGGCGCTTCGACGTCGTGCTGTGCGGCGACGTCTTCTACGAGAAGCCGATGGCCGCGAAGGTGCTCGCCTGGCTCGACCGCGAGCGCGCCGCCGGCGCCACGGTGCTCGTCGGCGATCCCGGCCGCTCCTACCTGCCGAAGGAGCGCCTCGAGGCGGTCGCCGAATACCGCGTGCCGGTGACGCGGGCGCTGGAGGATTCCGAGATCAAGGTGACGCGGGTCTGGCGCTTCGCCGGCTGAGCAGCCCTGATCCACCTATTCCCGTGTTGTCGCAGGCGGAGGCGTCAGAACAGCCGGCCGCCGATCGGCACGTCCAGATCGGGCCGCACCAGCACGACGGCGCCGTTCTCGTCGGGCACGCCGAGGGTCAGCACCTCCGACATGAACTTGCCGATCTGCCGCGGCGGGAAGTTCACCACCGCCATCACGCGCCGTCCGACGAGATCCTCGGGAGTGTAGTGCACGGTGATCTGCGCCGAGGACTTCTTCACCCCGATCTCCGGCCCGAAGTCGATGTCGAGCTTGTAGGCGGGCTTGCGCGCCTCCGGGAACGGATGCACGGCGCGGACGATGCCGACGCGCACGTCGACCTTCAGGAAATCGTCGAAGGTGATGGGCGCGGCGGGGGTGGTCTCGGACATGGGGCGCGGCTCGCGGAAGGCATCGGAGGGCGCGACGCTAGCGGTCGCGCCGCCCGCTGCCAAGGCGCCCAGCAGCCACGCCCAGCAGCCACGCCCAGCAGCCACGCCCAGCAGCCCGCCCCGCAACCACGCCCGCCGCCCATGCGGGAACTCGCCCGAGAGCGGCGCCACCGCACAGCCCACACGTGCTCAGCGGCCTTTCCGCCGGCGCAGCGCGAACGTCGTTAGCTGGACGAGGCACGGGTTCGGTGGTGGCTTTGCGCTCTTCCCACGCCGGGGGATCGCCATCTTTTCAAAGTGCGGGTCCCAGTCGCGCCCAACGACGAGCCGCATGAACAGCCGCGGGACTGGCGGGGCCTGCATCGGCGCTCGCATCATCGAAGCATCTCCTCGCCCTGGCGATCGTCATCGGCGCGACCGCTTCGGCCGCTGTCCGGCACGCCTCTCCGTCCGAAGCCCCGTCCGCCGTCGGCGGGCGGGGCGGGTCGGTCAGAACGGCAGGCAGTCCTTGCAGGACGCATAGGCCGGCCCGAGGCAGGCGATGCAGGCGGGCGATGCCGGGGCGCCGATACACACCGCGAGGCAGCCCGCTACCGCGGCGCCGCACGTGATGATGTTACACGCGCTCTGCGCCACCGCCGCCGACTGGCGATAGCGGCCCGCGCCGCGCGCGACGGGGGCAGCCTGGATGGGTGATCTCATCTTCGTTCCTCCTCGCTCCGACGCCGGCCACCACGGCCGGCGGTCGAACTCTCCCGTTGGATGGCGGACACCATCGGCTCACAATCCGTGCAGCGGCGCATTCCAGCTGCGCGTATGGCCGATGGTCACCGGCAGCACCTCGCTGACGTCGACGGTGTAGCGGTAGAACCGTCCCGCCCGCCGGTCGTTGTCGGGGTCGAACATCACCAGCTGGACGTCCCAGCAATCGGAATCCGGCCGGCAGATCGGGCTCTTCCGGACGGTGATCCGGTCGAGCTCCAGGTGGCGCTTGGCGGCATCGCCGAAGGAGGCGGCGGCCTGGAAGGCGTTGGTGGCCGCGAAATTCAGGGCGCGGTCCTCCGGGCTCAGCCCGAAGTTCCTGAGCTCGTCGTAGACGCGAACGAGGAAGTTGAAGAACGTGGCGTCCGGAATATCGTCCAGTTCCGGAGCCTTGCGGGCGGCGGCGACGAGTTCACTCGCCCGCCACTTCACCATGCCGCGCAAGTCGGGAAACAGCACCGGCAGCGTCATGCCGTTGGCGAGCCGCGTCGTGCCGGAGACAAGGCCGGGGAGGGCGACGCGCTGCAGGTCGCCGTCGGGTGTCAGGCACGACAGCAGGGCGTCGAGCATGGCGCGGTAGATATCCAGCGCGAACGGCCCGGCCGGTTGCACCGCATAGACCGGGATCTGCTCCTGCATGAGGATGAAGGTGATGCCCGAGGCGAACGGCAGGTTGTCCGCGAGGAACGGTAGGAGCACGGCCGGATTGTTGACGCTGACCGCCCCGTCTTTCATGGTCTGCACCAGGGCGTCGTAGCGGGCCTCGGAGCCAAAATCGAACCAGAGCGCGCCGATCGTGTAGGCGAGCTGCGGCGGCTGGGCGCCACCGCATCCGCAGGATGCAGCGGCTGCCGGCGCGCGCGCCGTCTCGTCCGTCTTCGCCTCTCCGCCGCCGCAGGCACAGCCTTGCTGCATCACCGCGGCGCCGGCGTTCGCGGCTGAGCCTGCGCCCGCCCCCCCACCCGCCGACGTTCCGAAGGCCTCTTCCACTGCCGCGCTCATCCCCGCCTCTCCCCAGATGGGCGCCGCCGAGGGCTCGACGGCCGCCGTTGGTGTGTGTGATCCGCCGCGGCGATGCAGCAGGGCGATCGCCGCCGCCAGGTTCAGCCGACCGGCGAGCACGCGCGCGCAGTCTTCCTCCGCCACCGCGTCGCAGGCATCGGCGCTGTCGAGCAGGATCGAGCGGATGTCGATCGGGTCGAGGCCGTAGCCGCGCCGCCGTGCTTCCGAGAGCAGGCGGGCCGCGACGCCCGTCACCACGGCCGCCGCATAGCTCGTCCCCGTTTCGAATCGGCCGGTGCCGCCTTCGCCCCAGCTGAGATCGAGATTGACCCCGGGCGCTAGGATGCCGTTGCGAGCGTAGGCGCCGCCCCAGTTGCTCGCCGCGTGCGGCTGGCCGGCGGCATCCATGGCACCGACCGCCAGGACCGTCGGCCCGGCTGCCGGGACGTGCAGGCAGGCGCAGCCATCATTGCCGGCGGCGGCGACGACGAGGATGCGCCGCCTCTGGCAGAGCGCCAGCGCCGCCTCGAGGTGCTCGCCGGCCTCCTCCGTCGAACTGCGCTGGCCGGCGCTGACGTTGACGATGGCGACGCCACGCTCCGCCGCCATCTGCAGCGCTCGCGCGATGTCCATCTGCGAGGCGCGGGCGGCCGCGGGCGCCGTCGAGGGCGCCGACGCGAAGAAGATCGGCAGGGAGAGGCCGGCGCATCCGCTGGCGAGGCCGTGGCGGGCGCCGAAGATCAGACGGCAGATCGCCGTGGCGTGCCGGTCGGGCGGCACTGCGACATCCGGCAACATGGTGGTCTCGACCGCGATGGCGGCGTTGGCGAGATCCGGGTCGGCCAGGTCCGGCACCCCGTCGACAACGCCGATGCGGACGCCCGGGTCGGCTGGTCCCAGCCGGTCGAGGCCCGCGAGATGCGCTGCCGCGGATGACCCCATGTGCCCTCGGCGCGCCCGAAAGCGGCCGCCCCCAGAGGGTGAAAAGATGCCCTCGGGGGAAAATCTAGCGCCGACTGTGCAACTTAAACAAGTATAATTTTTGTGATGCAACCAAAAGAGGCTGCTTCCGGCGCCCGCGGATTATTCGTCTCGAAGGCCCGACCCTCGTTGCTGGCAACGTCAGCATCACCAGATCGGCAAGCCGCGTCACCCGCCGGCTGACGCTGGGCAAAGGCAAGACGACGGGATGGAAGGTCGGGCGGGCTGAGGCGCGGGAGGACCGGGTTGCCCTGACCGGTCAGACCGCCCCGGCATCCGCCGCGGCGGCATCTGCACCGGGATCGCGGGTGGACGTGCGCTCGCGGCGGGCGGCGCGGCCGCGCTCGCGCATCTTGTCGAGGAAGCTGACGACGCGGCAGCCGACCGTCTCGGCGCGCTTCAGCATCGCCTCGCCGCGCGCGAGCGTGCGGTCGAGGGCCGCCATGGTGCGGCCGAGGCCGGGGTCGTCGTCGTCGAGCCAAACCGGCATGATCCGCGCCATCACCACGGCGAGACCGGCAGCGCGCAGGCGGCCGAGCGGGCTCGACGCCTCGATGCCGGCGGCCGCCAGCGTCCACGGCTGCGCCGACAGGCCGATGCCGGCGAGGCAGGCGGCGAGGCCCGGATCGCGCCGCGCGGCCCTGGCGAGGCCGCGGATCGCCGGCTTGTAGGGGGTGAGCAGGTCGAGACGGCGCATCACCACGTCGAGCAGGCGGTCGCGCGCCGGCTGCCCGGTGTCGCCAAGCTCCTCCTCGCCGGCGCGGTCCTTCTCGGCCTCGTCGAGGAGCTTGCCATCGATGCGGGCGACGAAGTCGGCGAGGATGGCGCGCCGGCCGGCATAGGCGCCGCGCAGGGTGGCGAGCGGCAGGTCGGCCCGCGTGGCGACGTCAGCGAGCGAAATCGTGTCCCAGGCGCGTTCGCCGGCGAGGGCCATCAGGGCCTCGACGATGCGCTGACGCTGCTTCTCGGTCGCCATGGTGGCCTCCTTGCCTGCCCCGCCCGAACTCTCTGCCGTAAGAGCTAGGAACGCCGGGCGCCGCTGCAAGGCGTCCGCGACGTTCAGGCGCCTGCTGCGGGCTTTCAGGCGCCGGCGGCGTGCGCTCGGCGTCGGCCGCGAGCGTTCAGGCACCCGCCAGCGCGCGTTCAGCCGTCCGAGGACAGCGCGCGGGAGCGGGCCGCGGCGGCGCGCACGGCGTCGTGCATCAGGCGCGGGATGCCGCGGTCGCCCATCAGCACGTCGAGCGCCGCGGCGGTGGTGCCGCCAGGGGAGGTGACGTTGCGCCGCAGCGTCTCGGGATCGTGGCCGGAGCGGGCGAGGAGTTCGCCGGCACCGGCGACGGTGTCGCGGGCGAGCCGGAAGGCGAGGTCCGGCGGCAGCCCCGCCTCCTCGCCGGCCGCCGCCATCGCCTCGGCGAGCAGGAACACATAGGCCGGCCCGGAGCCGGAAACGGCCGTGACGGCGTCGATCAGCGCCTCGTCCTCCACCCATTCGACGCGACCGACGGCGGCCATCAGGGCCGTGGCGGTGGCGCGCTGGTCCTGCGTCACGCCCTCGCCGGCGACGCAGACGGTGACGCCGCGGTGCACCTGCGCCGGCGTGTTCGGCATGGCGCGCACGACGGCACTGGCGCGGAGCTCGCGCTCGAAGCGGGCGATCGGCGTGCCGGCGGCGATGGAGACGACGAGGGTCCGATCCGTCAGCACGGCGGCGAGCGCCGGCAGTGCCGCGCCCATCGTCTGCGGCTTCACCGCGACGACGGCGACGCGCGGCGCGATGTCGGCCGGGATCGCGCTCTCGTGGCGGATGGCGTGGGTGCGCAGGAAGGCCTGCATCTCGGAGGCCGGCATCGGGTCGACGACGATCACGTCGGCGGGGGCGAGGCCGCCCTCGATCCAGCCGGCGAGGAGCGCGCCCCCCATCTTCCCGGCACCCAGCAGCAGGAGGGGCGCAGCGGCGGTCAGCGACATCGTTCACTCCACGATCGGCCAGGCGGGCGGACGGAAAAGCCGAAGGCCGAACCCGCCCGGGGTCCGGCCTTCAATCTACAGCAAGCCTGCCGCCGATGGGGCGACAGCGTGGACGGGCCTTCGGGCCCCTGATGCCTCAGGCCTGGCCGGCGGTCTCGAACAGGACGGTCTCCAGCGCCTCGCCGGCGCTTTTTCCCGCCCAGACGACGAACTGGAAGGCCTGGTAGTGCTGCTCGCAGGTCTCGAGCGCGTGCGCCAGCATGCCCTCGATCTGCGCCGGCGTGGGCTCGAGGTCGCCCGCGAGCAGCAGCGACTGGCGGTACATGACGACCCCTTCCTCGTTCCAGAGGTCGAAGTGGCCCATCAGCATGCGCTCGTTGACGAGGGCGAGCAGGCGGCAGATCTCGGTGCGGCGTGGCGGCGGCACCTTGAGGTCGAAGGCGCAGGCGAGGTGCAGGGCCTCGAAGCTGTCGAGCCAGGAGAACGACAGGTGATAGTCGCTCATGTTGCCGGCGACCGAGATGGTGATCTCGTCGTCGCCGTCGCGCTCGAACGTCCAGTCGTTCGTCAGCGCCACCCGCTCGATCGCGTCGACGGGGTTGCTCTGCTGCTCGATCTCGAAGTCGATGAGTGACATGACCGTTCCTCTCGGTTCCGAGGAATGCGGGCGCGACACCGGGAGGGTGCGCCGCCCCCACACGTTACCGACCGGCCGGTCCGCCGGACGGAGCCAGCGAGCGCTCGGAGGCCGAAGCCTCGTTAGCCGACGCACGCAGCGTCCGCGAGCGCGAATCTCCGTTTGATCGGAAGTCTAGCAGGTCGGATGCGGGCGACGAGAGCGAAAGTGACGCCGCGGCGACCTACTTGCGGCGACCTGCTCGGTCGGCGCGCCCGCGCGCGCCAGACCGGCCCGTCTCAGCCGACCGTGCCGTCCATCGGCCCCGGCGGCTCATGGGCCGCGACCTCGAGCGCCGCGACCCGGCTTTCGAGGGCGGCGAGCGCGAGCTTCAGGGCGTCCGCCTCGGCGCGCGCCTTCACCGCCATCTCCTTGATCGCTTCGTGCTCGTCGCGGCTGACGACGTCCATGTCGGACAGGAAGCGCTCGGCCTGGGCGCGGAAGGCGGTCTCAGCCTCGCGGCGCACGCCCTGGGCGACGGCGGCGGCGTCGGTCGCGAGCTTGGCGAACTCGTCGAGCAGGCGATTGTTGGTCTGTGTCATCGGCATGTCCTCCGGTCCACCCGCCGTCTGCGGCAGACTATGGGGACGGCACCGGACGTTCACAAGACGAGCGCGGCCGGCCCTTCCGCCGCAGCCCGTTGCCGGACCGCGACCGGCGGCGCGATTGACCCGCCGCCGCCGGCCGGTGCAGGGTCCGGCCGCCCCGGAGACGCCCCGACCGATGTTGCTCGCCCTGCCGTTTCCCGCCATCGACCCGGTCATCGTCGAGCTCGGGCCGTTCGCGCTGCGCTGGTACGCCCTCGCCTATGTCGCCGGCATCCTGCTGGGGTGGTGGTACATGCGGTCGCTCGTGCGCACCGAGCGCCTGTGGGCGCCAGGGCAGCCGCGGCCGAGCCTCGCCGATGTCGACGACGTCATCCTGTGGGCGACGCTCGGCATCGTGCTCGGCGGCCGGCTCGGCTATGTTCTGTTCTACAACCCGCTGTATTTCCTGCAGAACCCGGCCGAGATCCTGGTGCTGTGGGAGGGCGGCATGTCCTTCCACGGCGGCTTCCTCGGTGTCGTCCTCGCGGTTGCGCTGTTCTCCTGGCGGCGGCGCGTGCCGCTCGGCTCGCTGTCGGACATCGTCGCCGTCTCGACGCCGTTCGGGCTGCTGTTCGGGCGGCTTGCCAATTTCGTCAACGGCGAGCTGTGGGGCCGGCCGACCGACGTGCCGTGGGCCTTCGTCTTCCCCCGCGCCGGCCCCGAGCCGCGCCATCCGAGCCAGCTCTACGAGGCCGCGCTCGAGGGCCTCGTGCTATTCCTGGTGCTGCGACTGCTGACCCACCGCTTCGGCATCCTGAAGCGGCCGTGGTTCGCCACTGGCGCCTTCGTCTGCGGCTACGGGGTGGCGCGCACCGTCGTCGAGTTCTTCCGCATGCCCGACGCCCACATCGGCTTTTTCGCGGGCTGGCTGACGATGGGCATGCTGCTCTCGATCCCGATGATCGTGGTGGGCGCGCTCGTCATGGCGTGGGCGGCACGACGGCCGGCAGTGGCGGCCGGCACGGCGCCGTGAGCGGCGACACCCCGCTCGGCCGCCGCCTCGTCCGCCTCATCGCCGAGACGGGGCCGATCACGGTGGCCGAGTACATGGCCCACTGCCTCGGCGACCCCGAGCACGGCTACTACCTCGCCCGCGAGCCGTTCGGCCCGGCAGGCGACTTCGTCACCGCGCCGGAGATCTCGCAGATGTTCGGCGAGCTCGTCGGCGCCTGGCTCGCCGAGGCGTGGAACGCCGCCGGCCGGCCGAGCGACGTCCGCCTCGTCGAGCTCGGTCCGGGCCGCGGCACGCTTTCCGCCGACTTGCTGCGGACGCTGCGGCTGGTGCCGGACCTCGTCGCCGCCGCGACGCTCCACCTCGTCGAGACGAGCCCGCGCCTGCGCGCCATTCAGGCCGAGACCCTGGCGGCCGCCCCGGTCGCGGTGCACTGGCACGACCGGCTCGACGACGTGCCGGAGGGCTTCACGCTGGCGGTCGCCAACGAGTTCTTCGACGCCCTCCCGGTGCGCCAGTTCGTCCGCACCGAGACGGCCTGGCAGGAGCGCGTCGTCGGGCTCGATGCGGACGGCCGGCTCGCCTTCGGCCTTGGCCCGGGGGCGCTCGCCGCCTGCGAGTTGCCGCCGCGGCTGCGCGAGGCGGCGGCCGGCGCGATCCTCGAGGTGTCGCCGGCCTCGATCGCGGTGATGCAGACGCTCGCCGGCCGCATCGCCGGCGCCGGCGGCGCTGCGCTCGTCATCGACTACGGCCACGCCGAGA
>CAZDCR010000022.1:6182-24593 GCA_964503995.1 uncultured Segnochrobactrum sp. | reverse complement strand
CCGAGACGTTGCCGAGCGCCATGTGGTGCCGGATCAGCCCCTGGGCGGCGCCCTCGTGGCTCGGCTCGAGCAGCAGCAGCGCCGTGGCGGCCTGGCGGACGACGGGCTCGGCCGGGGCGAAGCGGTCGAGCATCTGCTCGAGCGCCGCGCTCACCTTGGAGCGCTGGCTGTGGCGGGCGACCTCCAGCCAGGCGGCGAACAGCGGGCTCGCGGTCTCCAGCCCGCGCAGGATGGCGCGCGGCCAGTCGGCCCGGTCGAGCAGCAGGCTGTCGATCTTGCCCTTGTCGAGGTTGTCGAGGACGAGCGAGAGGTCGATTTCCGTGCGGGTGGTGTCGAGGCCGATCATGCCGCCGCGGCGCACGACGCAGGCGGCGTTGCCCGGGGCGGTTGCCCGGTCGACCAGCGCGGCGCAGCCGGCGAGCGCCTTGCGCGCCTCCGGCAGCGGCCGATCCGGCCAGATCAGGGCGGCGACGCGGTCCTGGGATTCCTGCCGGCGGCCGGCGAGCGCCAGGTAGCCGATCAGCGCCTGCGCCTTGCGCGAGCGCAGCATCACCGGGTCGCCGCGCTCGGTCGACAGCGCCAGCCCGTCGACGACGGCGACCGCAAGATGGGCGGCGGTGCGGGGGGCGGCGCCCTCCTCCGGCACGAAGACGTGGTAGATCGACACCGGCTCCGGCATGTTCTTCAAGGCGGCGCGGCCGCCGAAGCGGAAGCCGTAGCCGGAGTTGCTGCGCGCCGCCTGGTAGACCTCCTCGGTGACGCAGACGCCGCCGGGCTCGGCCTGGGATTCGATGCGGGCGGCGAGATTGACGGCGTGGCCGAAGACGTCGCCGCCGCGCAGCCGCACCTCGCCCATGTGCAGGCCGATGCGGAAGCGGCCGGAAACGGTGCCGGCGCCAGCCTCGCGCATGCGCTCCTGGATGGTCATGGCGTAGTCGACGGCCGACAGCGCGCTATCGAACAGGATCAGCACGCCGTCGCCGGTGTTCTTGACGAAGACGCCGCCGTACTCGGGGCAAAGGTCCTGGAAAAGGGCGAAGCAGCGGGTGACGAAGTCGATCGTCGTCAGCTCGTCGGCCGCGGTCAGGCGACTGAACTGCTGCAGATCGGCAAAGAGGATCGCCCGGAGCTTGGTACGTTCCATGGTCCGCTGGTAGGCTGGGCCAGACTGTCGACGGCGTTCGCCAAGTGTCTGCACTTTCGGCGAAATTGCAAGCAACGAGGCGGCGACAGGTGGGGCGTTCGGGGACAACGCAGGGGCGAGCGGAGGCGTGGTGACGACCGTGCAACGGCCGGGCCTGGCAGATCTGTTCGCGGTCGTCGACCTGCCGGACGCGGGCGGGCCCGTGCGGTGCGCCGTGGCGTTTCCCGGCGATAGGCTGCAGGCGCTGCCGGGCTTTCCGCAGGCGGCGACGCCGGAGGCGGGGCGGCTCGCCAGCGGGCGCGGCCTGACAGCGGCGGCCGCGCGGCGGAGCGCCCTCGGCGAGGCCGCAGAACTCGTCAGCGCCTGCGCGTGGGGCGACGAGGCGGTTGTGACGGCGACGATGGCGGCGCTCGGACCGGCGGCGATCCCGCCGGCGGCGCTGACGGGTTTCACCGCGCAGCAACTGGCGGCACGGGACGCGTGGAACGCGCGCCACGGTGGCTTCGACTGGCGGCCGGCTCCCTTCGACGAGACCCGGGAGATCGCGTGGATGGAGGTGGCGGACGCCTACGGTGGGTCGCCCGCCTTCGCGCCGGCAGATGCCGTGCTGATCGGCCGGCGGGAGGCGGGCGATGCGGACGCGGTGGCGATCGGCGACAGCAGCGGCTGCGCGGCGGGGGAGACGGTCGCGGCGGCGACGCTTGCGGCCGTGCTGGAACTCGTCGAGCGCGATGCCACCGGGCGCTGGTGGTACGGCGGCCGGCGACGGCCGCCGATCGGGCCGGCGGCGGCGGGCCTGCCGGCGGGGCTCGCGGGCTTTCTCACGGAGCGGACCCGGCAGACAGTGCTCTTCGACATCACCACCGATCTTGGCATTCCCGTCGTCGCGGCGGTGTCGGCTGAGGCGGACGGGCGCGACGTGGCGCTCGGTTTCGCCGCCCGTCTCGACACACCGGCGGCGGCGTGCGCGGCGGCCACCGAGATGCTGCAGATGGAGGTGGCGCTCGATGCCGCGCGCGAACTCGGTCGGGAGGCGGCGGACTGGTGGACGTGGCGGCGGCGCGTGACGACGGCGCTGCCGCCGCTCGACGCCGCCGGCCGGCTGCCGCCGGTGCGGTTGGCGACGGGACGCCGCGTGGCCGGTCGCCGCGCCGACGGTCGCCGCACCGGGGAGCGGCCGCTCGCCGGGCTCGGGGCGGTGCTGGAAGCGCTCGACCGGGCCGCGGTCCCGTTGTGGACGGTGGAGCTGACGCGACCGGCGATCGGCGTGCCGGTGGTGCGGGCGCTGTCGACGGCGCTCTGCCACGCCAAGCCGCGGTTCGCCCGGCGGCGGCTGTCGGCCGTCGACCGGCGTGACGGTGAACGGGTGGCTGTCGGCCGCGAGCGGCGCGTGCCGCTGCTGGTGTGAGCGGCCGTCGCTGACGCCGGTGTCAGGCTTGGGCTCGCCGTGGTGTGACCGGCGACGGCGGACAACGTCGTTTCCGCTAC
Organism: uncultured Segnochrobactrum sp.; assembly: GCA_964503995.1. Lineage (GTDB taxonomy): Bacteria > Pseudomonadota > Alphaproteobacteria > Rhizobiales > Segnochrobactraceae > CAMDHY01. The sequence continues at coordinate 21,961 of CAZDCR010000022.1, read as the reverse complement.
ACGCAAGCCGTGCGATAGTGCGGCCGTTCTCCCGGTGACCGCGGTTTCACGCGCTCCGGCACCCCGCGGCACCGGCGTGTGCGGTGCACCCCTCTCGAGGGCGAGGCACGATGGCGGCTCGTCATGGCGGAGGTTTGCGCGTCGTCGCCGAGCCCGCCACGGGCGCGGCCGGCCGCCCGTCCGCCGTCGCGAACGCCGCGACGGGCGCCGGCGGCTCGCCCGATCCCCGACGCTTCGCGGTCTATGGCGACTGGGGCCGTCTCGCATCCGAGGTGGCGGTTTTCGACGCCCCTGCGGGTGTCGTGCGCGCGGTGGACCCGGCGAGCGGCGAGAGCCGCGGCATCCGCGCCGTGCCGTTCGAGCGGCTGTTCCCGCCGACCGAGGCCGAGCGGCTGCCGGACCTCGACGCCCTGCGCCGGCTCGGCGAGGCGCTGACCTTTCGCGAGCACGACGACGCCCACGACCGCGAGACCGACATCCCGGCCGCGTACACCTATTTCGGCCAGTTCGTCTTCCACGACATCACCCACTGGAAGCCGCCCGCCGGCGACGGCCCCTCAGCCGGGCTGCGCAGCGCCGCCCTCGATCTCGACAGCGTGCTCGGCTTCGCGCCGTCGGACGAGCCGGACCTGACGGCGCCGCTGCCGCTCGGCCTGACGACGCGCGACCTGTCCGGCTGCAGCTTCGCCGCCGATTTGCCGCGCTCACCCTGCGGCGCGCCGCTCGTCGCCGATGCCCGCAACGACGACAACCTGGCGCTCGCCCAGGTGCACGTGGCGATGACCGCCTTCGCCAACGCCGTGCGGGCGGAGGTCGGCCCGCGCGGCGGGGCGGCAGCACTTGCCGCGCGCCACGTGCAGGCGGTGGTGCTGTCGGACTACCTGCCGCGCATTCTCGATCCGGATGTGTACCGGGACGTGATGGAGAACGGCCGGGCCATCGTCTGGCCTGACTGCACAGAAGCCGGCACGCCGTTCCTCGTGCCGCTCGAGTTCATCGCCGCCTGCGGCCGCTTCGGCCACGCGATGGTGAAGTATCGCTACGACTGGAACGCCCACCACCCCGGCGCCGGCGCGCCGGCCTTCTGGGAGAGCACCTATTCCAGCACCGCCTATCCGCTGCGGATGCTCGACTGGAGCTGGGTGACCGACTGGGCGCGGCTGCTGCCGCCGGAGGATCGCGAGCCCGATGGTCGCTGGCCGCTCAGGGCGGCGGCGCTGTCGAGCCGGCTCGCCGACCCGCTCCGGCGCATGCCAGAGGCGGCGCTGCCGCCGGGCGGGCCGGGCCAGCCGCCGCTGTCCGCAAACCTCGCCACCCGCTCGCTGGAGCGGGCGCAGTCGCTGCGGCTCGCGAGCGGGCAGGCGGCGGTGCGGCGGGTGAACGAGCAACTCGCCGCGCTGGGGCGACCGTCGCTACCGCTGTTGTCGCGCGACGACATCCTCGCCGACGAAAGCGAAGCGGCCGGCGCGTTGCTCCTCGCCGAGGGGCCGGGCGGCGCCCGGCTCTGCGACGAGACGCCGATGTGGCTCTACGTCCTGAAGGAGGCGGAGGCGCAGCAGGGTGGCCGCCGCCTCGGCGCCTTCGGCAGCCGGATCGTCGGCGAGACCCTGCACGCGGCGATCGCGGCGGCCTCGCCGTCGATCCTCGCCGGCGATGGCGGGCGGCCGGCGCTTTCCTGGCGCCCCGACCCGCGGCTTCGGCCGGCGCGGCCGGACCGCTACGGCCTGCGCGACCTCGTCGCGTTCGCCGGCCTGCTCGCGCCGCTGCCGGCTCTCGCGGCGGAGGTGTGAGGATGACTGCCGAGTTCCAGCGTACATGAGGAGGGGACGACGATGTCTGTTTTCAGGATCTTCAAGGGCGGCAACGACTACGACGCAGAATACAAGGGCACCGCCATCGCCGGAGATGTCTTCGGCGAGCTGTGGGGAAAGAAGAAAGCCAATGGAAAGTATGCGATCAAGCCCGGACAGATCTACGAGGAGCTGATCTACACGGTGATCACCGACAAGGGCTGCGCCGTCGAGTACAACAAGGACGGGCAGAACTATCCCGTCAAGGCGGTGAAGGCGGGCGGCAAGAAGATCCTGTACTACGAGATGAACGGCGAGGAGTTGCCGATCGATCTCAAGGTCGTGCAGGACGACGACGACGACGACGTCATCTACATGGTGGTGCCGTACAAGCGCGACGTGACGGCCGACGCGGCCTATCTGGCGGATGCGGTGAACGCCATGAAGGCGGGCACGAACGAGAAGCGCAACAAGCAGTTCCTGTTCGGCATGCTGCTGCTGAAGCGCTGCCGCTGAGGCGAGCGCCTCGCAAGCGTCGACGGCGGCTCAATCGATGATGTGGTAGCCGCCGTCGACATAGATCACCTGGCCGGTGATCAGCCGGGCAGCATCGAGCGCCAGGAAGGCGGTGGCGGCGCCGACGTCGTCGATGCCGACGAGCTCGCGCGCCGGCGCCTTCCCCTTGGCCTTCGCGAGCAGCTCGTCGAACTCCGGGATGCCGGAGGCGGCGCGGGTGGCGAGCGGGCCGGGCGAGATGGCGTGGACGCGGATGCCCTTCGGGCCGAGCTCGGCCGCCATGTAGCGCACGGCGCTTTCGAGCGCCGCCTTGGCGACGCCCATGATGTTGTAGTTCTCCACCACCATCTGCGAGCCGTAATAGGTCATCGTGAAGAGCGTGCCGCCGGCCTTCATCAGCGGCTCGGCGAGATGGCCCATGCGGATGAACGACCAGCAGGAGACGTCCATCGTCTTCAGGAACCCGTCGCGCGGCACGTCGGTGACGCGGCCGCCGAGCGCGTCCTTCGGCGAGAAGGCGATCGAGTGGACGACGAAGTCGAGGGCGCCCCAGTCCTCGGTGATGCGCGCGAACACCGCCTCCATCTCGCCCGGCACCGAGACGTCGAGGGGCATGACGATCGATGCCTCGAGCTCCCTTGCGAGCGGCTCGACGTGCGGCTTCGCCTTGTCGTTGAGGTAGGTGATTGCGAGGTCGGCGCCGAGCGCCCGGAAGGCGCGGGCGCAGCCCCAGGCGATCGAGCGGTCGTTGGCGATGCCGACGATCAGGCCCTTGCGGCCCTCCAGCAGCTTCAGCTTGACGTCGGGCAGGGCCATCGCGGCGGTCTCCACGGGGATCAGGCGGCGGGATCAGGCGACGGGATCGCCGATGAGCGCCAGCGTGTGGCGGGCGATCATCAGCTCCTCGTCGGTGGGCACGACCATGAGGGCGACGCGGCTCGCCGGCGTCGAGATCAGCGTCTCGCCGGCCTCGTTGGCGGCCTCGTCGAGCTCGGCGCCGAGCCAGGCGAGGCGCTCGGCGATGCGGGCGCGGATCACCGGCGAGTGCTCGCCGATGCCGGCGGTGAAGACGAAGGCGTCGAGGCCGCCCAGCGCGGCGGCGAGCTGGCCGGCCGAGAGCGCCGCGCGGTGGACGAAGTGGTCGATGGCGAAGGCGGCGCGGGGCTCGTCGCTGTCGACGAGGTCGCGCATGTCGTTGGAGAGGCCCGACAGGCCCTTCAGGCCCGAGCCGCGGTAGAGCAGGTCGGTGACGGCGCCGACGCTCATGCCCTTCTGGTCGAGGAGGTAGAGCACGACGCCCGGATCGAGCTGGCCGGGGCGGGTGCCCATCGGCAGGCCGTCGAGCGCCGTGAAGCCCATCGTGCTCTCGATGCTGCGGCCGCCCGCAAGCGCGCACATCGAGGCGCCGCTGCCGAGATGGGCGACGACGACGCGGCCGGCGGCGATGTCGGGCGCCACCGCGTGAAGACGCTCGGCGATGTACTCGTAGGAGAGGCCGTGGAAGCCGTAGCGGCGCACGCCCTCGTCATAGAGCTTGCGCGGGATGGCGTAGCAGTCGGTGTGGGGGGCGTGGCCGCGGTGAAAGGCGGTGTCGAAGCATGCGACCTGCGGCAGGTCCGGCGCGATCTCCATGGCGAGGCGGATCGGCGCGAGGTTGTTCGGCTGGTGCAGCGGCGCGAGGTCCTGGTAGTGCGAGAGCTTGTCGAGCACCTCCGGGTCGATCAGCACGGCGTCGGTGAAGTCGGGCCCGCCGTGGACGACGCGATGGCCGATGGCGGCGAGCGTGAAGCCGCCGAGCGAGCGCAGGAAGGCCTGCACGGCGTCGATCGCGGCCGGCAGGTCGGCGATCTCGGCAGCGTCATAGGCGCGGTCGACGAGGCTCTCGCCGTCGCCGTCCGATGCCTTAAGGCACGGGCGCCCGCCGACGCCGTCCATCTGGCCGCGCACCCGCCGCTCGAGGCCGCCCTCGACGATGGCGAAGACCTGGAACTTCAGGCTCGACGAGCCGGCGTTGATCACGAGGATGGATCGCACGGGCGGCTCCGGAAGCGAGGGGGCAGGGCTCAGACCGCCGGCACCGCCGCCGCCCGCCGCAGCGCCTTCGCATAGAGCGAGGCGACGGCGCAGGAGGCGAGGCGGGTGCGCAGGCTGTCGGCGCGCGAGGTCAGCACGATCGGCACGCGGGCGCCGACGACGACGCCGGCGGCGTCGGCACGGGCGAGGAAGGTGAGGTTCTTCGCCAGCATGTTGCCGGCCTCGAGATCGGGCACGACGAGGATCTGCGCCTGGCCGGCGACGGGCGAGACGATGCCCTTGATGCGGGCGGCCTCGGGGTCGATGGCGTTGTCGAAGGCGAGCGGGCCGTCGACGAGCCCGCCGGTGATCTGGCCGCGGTCGGCCATCTTGCAGAGCGCGGCGGCCTCGATGGTGGAGGGGATCTTGGTCGTCACCGTCTCCACCGCCGAGAGGATCGCGACGCGCGGCACGCCGAGGCCGATGCCGACCCACAGGTCGATGGCGTTCTGGACGATGTCGCGCTTGTCGTCGAGGGTCGGGAAGATGTTGATCGCCGCATCGGTGATGAACAGCGTCTCGGCATGGCCCGGCACGTCCATGATGAAGACGTGGCTGACGCGGCGGTCCGTGCGCAGGCCGGTCGCCGAGGCGGTGACCTCGCGCATCAGCTCGTCGGTGTGCAGGCTGCCCTTCATCAGGAGCTCGCCCTTGCCCTCGCGGATCAGCGCCACCGCCTGCGCTGCGGACGCGTGGCTGTGCGGCGCGTCGATGAGGGTGCAGCCCGCGAGCGACAGGCCGTGCTGGGCGGCGACGGCGCGGATCTTCGCCAGCGGGCCGACGAGGACGGGCACGATCAGCCCCATCGCCATCGCCTCGACGGCACCACGAAGCGAGCTCTCGTCGCAGGGGTGGGCGACGATGGTGACGGCGGGCTCGCCGCCCGAGGCGCCGGCGATCAGGCGGTCGTACTTCGAGGGTGCTTCGGGGGGCATCGGGACGTCGGGCAAAGGGGGCTCCTGTCTGGCAGTGACGGTCACCACGACCTGCCGGTCTGTCACGACGCCTTGCGGGCCGGCCGGCCCGCGTCCGGTACGAGGCGGAGCGGCCCGGCGTCGATGCCGAACAGCCTGGCCATCTCGGCGAGGCGCGCCGCCGGGGCGGCCGTGAGCGGGCCCGCTGCCTCGACGACCTCGGTGAGGGCCGCGAATGCCGCTCGTCGTTCGGCGGCATCCGCCGGCAGCATCTGCGGAATGGCGGCGAGCGCCGCCGTCTCGTCGAGGACGATGAGGAAGAACTGCGTCCGCACGAGGGCCTTGAAGGCGTCGATCGGCAGCGGCTCGGTGGCACCGCTCTGCTCGTAGCGGCGGCGGATGGCGGCGAAGCCGAGCTCGCTTGCCGTGCCGCGGGCCATGCCGACATAGATGAGGGCGCGGATCAGCGCCTCGCGCACGCCGCCTACGGTCATCTCGGCGCGCAGTTCGGCGATGCGGCGCTCGACCAGCGCCTGGTGGAGAAGGCTGCGGGCAGGCCGGCGCGAGGCGGCCGCCTGCGGGTCGACGCCGACCGCGGCCTGCAGCACCGGATTGCCGTAGACGGCGCGGAAGGTCTCCTCCGACAGCCGCTCGCACGTCTCCCGCCAGGCGTCGAGGCCGTCGACGATCTGGTCGGAGACCTGCTGCTGCAGCTTGAGGAACGGGTTGTCGCGAGCGACCGGCCGCCGATCCCGGCGCACCCGCTCGGCGGTCGGTCGCAGCCAGGCGAGGAACGGGTTGGCGTCGCCGAAGGCCTCGTAGGAGAGGCGCAACGGGTGGAGCTTGCGCATCGCCTCCGCCACCGGTGGCGTCACCATCGCCTTGACGAGCGGCTGCGCGAAGGCGCGGTAGAGGGAGAGGTTGATCTCGGAGACGCGGGCGGCCGTGGCGAAGCGGCGCTCGTCGGCGGCGTCGTTGCCGCCCATGGCGCGGATGTCGTCGAGGCTGCGCGCCGCGCAGGTCATCACCCACTCGCCGGTGGCGAGATCGGCCTCGCCGGCGGCCGCCGAACGCGGCTCGAACGTCGCCTCGTAGAGGCCGGGCGGAAGCACGTCGATCATGTCGATGTTGGAGGCGAACTCGCCGTGCTCCTTCCGCGCCACGCCGGCGGAGACGAAGATGCCGAGGTGGCCGACGCTCTCGTGCACCGTGTAGACGATCGTCTGGCCCCAGGCGCGGATGTCGTCGACGCTGTCGTAGAGGTCGAGGATCCAGTCGAGCGCCTGCTGCGGCGGCGTGATGTTGTCACCCTTCGAGCAGAACACGACGATCGGCGAGCGGATGTTGCGCAGGTCGACCGCGGTGCCGTCGGTGGTGCGGATCTCGCCGGCGCCAAGCTTGTTGCCGACGAACAACTCGTCGACGATGAACTGCATCTCCCCGGCGTTCAGCGTGACGTGGCCGCCCCACCAGCGCTCGAAGCCGAGATAGCGCTCCGCCTCGGTGTCGACCTTGGAATAGAGATTGTACTGCTTCGACCACAGCGTGTTCGCCGGGTTCTGGTTCTCGAAGTTCTGGACGAGCCAGGCGCCGTCGAAGATGCCGGCGCCGAGGTCGCCGGTGAGCGCCGTCAGCCAGCTGCCGCCGAGCAGGCCGCCGGAATAGCGCATCGGGTTCGCGCCGGTGACGCCCGCCCAGTAGGAGAGCGGCGAGCCGGCGAGGATGATCGGGCCGAACAGCTCGGGCCGGAGCGAGGCGAGGATCGCCACCGCCCAGCCGGCCTGGCAGTTGCCGATGACGCACGGTTTTTCGCGCGCCTCGGGGTGGCGGGCGATCACCGCCTCGAGGAAGACCGCCTCGGCGCGGGCGATGTCCTCGATCGTCTGGCCGGGCATCGGATCCGGCAGGAAGCCGATGAAGTAGCAGGGGTGACCGGCCTTCAGCGCCACGCCGATCTCGCTGTCGGCCTTGAAGCCGCCGATGCCGGGGCCGTGGCCGGCGCGCGGGTCGACCACGACGAACGGCCGGCGGGCCGGGTCGATGGTGACGCCGTCGGGCGGCACGATGCGGACGAGGCCGTAGTTGACCGGGCGCGCCAGCGTCCGGCCATCGCAGACGAGCTCGGCGGCGTAGTCGAGGACGTGCGGTGCCGTCTGCGCCATATGCGCGCGATACTGCTCGGAGCGCTGCCGCATGACGTCGAGGAACAGCACCGAGCGCTGCGCCGCGTCGGCCCAGTAGTCGGCGGCCTGGGTAAGGGTGGCGAAGGGGCTCGGCAGTCGGGCGACTGTGCGTTCCTCGGCAGTTGCTTTGGGCATTGAAAAATCCCCGTCGGGCGGAGGGGCCGCACGGACATGCTGCACCACAGCATGGAGCGTGCCGGGCAGCGTTGACCGAGATCAAGCGACCGATCATGCCGACCGGCGAGTGGTGGCGCGCCACCGTGACGGCCGCGTGATGGCGGCAATCACGCCTCAGTGAGCGTCGCCCGGCGGTATGCGGCGAGTGCGTCCTGCAGGTCGTCGAACAGCATGGTCGGGCCGATGCGCTCAATGAGCCCGGTGCGCTCGAGCAATGCCTGTGCCTCGGCGTGGAGCTCGACGATGCCGAGCGCGATGCCGCGCGCCTCGAGGTGGCCGGCGAAGTCGTCGAGGGCGGCGGCACCGGTGGAATCGATCTGCACGATCGCGCTGGCGTCGAGCACGAACCAGCGCGCCTCCGGCCCGAGCCCGTCGGCGATCGCGGCAAGGCGGCCCCCGACATAGTCGGCGTTGTAGAAGAGCAGGGTGCCCTCGACGAGGCAGAGCGTGAGGCCGGGCACCGGCCGGGCCTCGGGCACGCGATGCAGCTTGTAGAAGCCGTCGCGACCCGCGACGCGGCCGAGCAGCGCGTCGCGCGGGTACATGCTCTTCAGGAGCAGGTAGACGAGGGTCGCCACGACGGCGACCACGACGCCGTTCAGGACGCCGAAGCCGACGGCGCCGGCGAAGGCGATCATGGCGAAGGCGAACTCGATCCGGCTCACCCGCCACAGCCGCTTCAGGCTGGCGACGTCGATCATCCCGAGGGCGGCGGAGACGAGGATCGCCCCGAGCGCCGGAATCGGCAGCAGCGCGAGCGGGTCGGCGAGAAACAGGAGCGTCACGACAAGGGCGGCCGCCGAGACGATGCCGGAGAGCTGCGAGCTGCCGCCGACGGAAACGTTGATGGCGGTGCGCGAATCCGAGGACGACACCGGGAAGCCGCCGGCGAGGCCGGCCGCGAGGTTGGCACCGCCGAAGCCGACGAGCTCGGCGTTCGGGTCGATCCGGTCGCCGCTGCGGTCGCCGAAGGAGCGGGCGGTGACGATGCCGGAGCCGAAGGCGACGAGGAAGACCGCGCCGGCGCCGAGCAGGAGGGGGCCGAACGGCATCCCATCGAACGACGGCAAGGCGAGCGACGGCAGCCCGGTCGGGACATCGCCGACGACAGCGATGCCGAGGCTGCGGAAATCGAAGAGCCAGGACAAGAGCACCGACAGGACGACGACGACGACTGGACCCGGCACCGGCGAGTTGCGGATCTTGAGCAGCTGCAGCAGGGCGAACAGGGCGGCGGCGAGCGCTACCGTCGGCCAGTGGATCGTCGCCGCCTCGCGCAGGAGCTCGACCGGCGGCGCGAAAAGGCCGCCCGCCGCGATCGAGGCGCCGGTGACGCGGCCGATCTGGCCGATCAGGATCGACAGCGAGATGCCGGCGAAGAAACCGGTCAGGATCGGTCGCGACAGGAAGGTCGCCAGCACCCCGAGGCGGAGGACGCGGGCGATCAGGCAGAACAGGCCGACGATGAGCGCGATCGCCGCCGCGGCGTCGACGCGGCCGGCGCCGGCGCCCTCGGGGATCGCAGCGACGACGGTTGCCAGCACGCCGGCGAGCATCGTCATGGTCGCCGCATCGGGCCCGACGCAGAGCCGCCGCGAGGCGCCGAAGAGGGCGTAGCCGACGGCGGCGGCGATGCTCGCATAGAGGCCGGTCTCGGCGGGAAGCCCGGCGATGGCGGGGTAGGCGATCGCCGAGGGCAGGCCGACGGCGGCCACTGCGAGCCCCGCCGAGACGTCGCGGCCGAGCGTTGCCGTGCGGACGGCGGCGAGGCCGGCCGGGATCAGGCGCCATGCGCCGGCCGCGCGAGGCGGTGGCGCCGGGACGTCGGGCGTGGACACGATCGGCACGCCTCCGCGATTTCGGTCGCCCGTCGCGGCGGCCTCAGTGGCCGCCGAGAACCAGCGTCTGCACCGGCAGCAGCAGCGCCTGCAGGCGCAGGATCATCGCGTGGACGAGGCCGACGGTGTCGATGACGTGCAGGTAGAACCACTCGAGCGCGCCGATATCGGCGGCGGCGAGCTTGTCGTGGTTGTTCGTGTAGACGTTGGCGATGCAGTTGCTGCCCGGGGGTAGCTTCTCGAGCCCGCCCGGATAGAGCGCTTCCATGAAGACGGTGATGGTGCCTGGCCTCGCGAGCTGCTGGACGTCGACGAGCTGGTCGGTGGGACGGAGCTGCCCGCCGGCGATGACCGACTGCACCTGCGTCACCACCATCGGGATGACCTTGAACGGCATCGCCGCGCAGGTCACCTCGCCGATCATGCCGGACCGCAGAACCTGCGCCTCGATCTGGCCGAAGCCAGCAACCAGCCAGGTGCGACCCGCCTCGGCCGGCACGATGATGCCGGCGGGACGAAGCATCGGGTTGACGACGTCGCCAGGCCTGAGGCCGAACTGCTGCACGGTGCCGGCGAAGCCGGCGACGACGAGCGTCCGGGCGAGTTCGACTTCCGCCTGTGCCAGCGCCGCCTCGGAGCGCGTCTTCTGGGCCGGCAGCAGGGTCGAGATGCGAGTCTCCAGCGTCTGCTTGGCGGCGAGCGCCGCGTCGACGCCGGCCTGCCGGCCATCGACCAGGTTCTGCAGCCGCTCGATCTCGCGCTGCGAGACGGTGTTGGAGCCGCGGCGCATCAGCTCGTTCTTGGTGTCGAGCTCGTCGACGGCCTGCAGGTATGCGCTGCGGGCGGCGGCGATCGCCGCGTCGGCCCCCGCGAGGTCGCTCGTCGCGACGACGATCTCGGCGTCGATCTCGGCGACGCGCAGCTTGTCGGTCTCCACCGCCGCCCGCTGGACGCGGTCGTCGAGGCGGAACAGCGGCTGGCCGGCGGCGACGGTCTCGTTGTTTGCGACGTAGACCTCGGCCACCCGGCCGCCGACCTCCGGCAGGATGGTGACAGTGCGGTAGACCGAGGTGACGTAAGTTGTCGAAGGATGGAAATAGAAGATCAGGGTGATCAGCGACAAGGTGAGGATCACGCAGGCGGTGATGCCATAGCGCAGCTCGAACCACATCGAGTAGAGGTTGATCTCCCGGCCGACCCGCTTGCCCTGCACGAAGCGGCGATAGAGGAAGTCGGGGACGATCGTCAGCATCGAGCAGATGAGGAACTCCAGCATCGCTCAGCCCTTCGCGCTGGTTGCGTCGGGAGCGGCGGGCGCGGCCGGCTCGACCGGGTGCAGCGGTGCGGCGGCGGACGCGATGGCGTTCGGCGGTGGGCCGCCGGCGAGCCGCTCGAGCGAATCCGCCATCGAGTAGAGCGGCCGGGCGAAGTCCGGGAACGGCACCAGGGCGATCAGGAGCGCTGCCACCCAGAACACGTGGTTGTGGGTGAACAGGGCGAGCAGGCCGAGGACGCCGACGAGCTGCAGCTGCACCTTGCTGGCGCCGTGGGCGAGCTGTTCCGGCAGCGAGTGCAGGCGCAGATAGAAGGTTCCGAACAGGAACAGGATGACGATCAGGAACACCGTCATCACGGTGAACAGGGTGTCTGACCCGTCCGGCCCCGGCAGGAAGAAGGGCAGGTGGTCGATGGCTGCAGGATGCACGTCGTCCGCCATGGCGGTTCCCCGGTCTTGTTGATCGCATCGGGCGGTCGCGACCGGCGACGCCCGACGGCGGAGGCGACGGGTCCGCCGGCCTGACGCAGGCACGCTCCGCGGGGACCCTAGAGGCCCCGGGCAGCCGGCGGCTTGCGCCAGATCAACGAGCGGCGCGCGCGCCGGCCGGGTGTTCGGTGGCCCCCTCCGCTGCGCCGTCGGCCAAGTTCGCAGGCGACGCAGCGCGACAACGCTACGCCATCGCGCCCGCGGTGGCGACGCGGTGACGGGGGGTAATGACGAAGGCGTGATTGGATGAGCCACCGCCGACGGCGGGGACGAAGGGCGGGACGACGTTGGGCAGCGGGGCGGCGAACGAGCCGGGGAACGCGCAGCCCTGTGTATTCATGGCCTCGGGGAGGAACCAACGGGCGAGTTGTCCTATTGTGGGATGCGGCGTGACGCTGGGGGCCGCGAAGGCGGCGCGCACATGGTGACCTCGACTGAAGGCCGGCCGTCGGAAGTTTCGCCGCGAGGCGCCGCGTCACCGTCACTCGCGCCAATCGCAACCCCGTCAATGGGTGGCACCAAGCTCCTCGGCATCGTCGCGGTGGTGGCGGCGCTCTATTTCGGTCGCGACGTCCTGCTTCCGCTGGCTGTGGCGGTGCTTCTGACGTTCGCGCTTGCGCCGGTCGTGGCTTGGCTGCGCAAGGTGCACGTGCCGCGGATCGCCGCGGTGATCACGGTGGTTGTCGCCGCCTTCGCCGCCATCATCCTGTTCGGCGCCGTCGTCGCGGGCCAGCTCAGCAGCCTCGCGCAGAACCTTCCCCTCTACCAGAGCAACATCGAGGCGAAGGTCCAGACGATCCGCGACGCCAACGTCGGCGAGAGCGTCTTCGAGAAGGTCTCGGTGCTGCTGGAGCGGCTCGGCCGCGAGATCGAGGCGGATGACGACGAGGGCCGGCCGGGGTCGGCGGCGGAAGACCGTGACACGCTGCAGCCCCTGCCGGTGCGCGTCATCGAGCCGTCGGCGCAGCCGCTGCAGGTGCTGCAATCTCTCGTCGGCCCGCTGATCGAGCCGCTCGCCACCGGCGGCATCATCGTCGTCGTGGTGATCTTCATGCTGATGAGGCGGGAGGACCTGCGCGACCGCTTCATCCGCCTCGTCGGCGCCGGCGACCTGCACCGCACCACGGCGGCCATCCAGGACGCCGGCCGACGCGTCGGCCAGTACCTGCTGATGCAGCTGGTGGTGAACGTCACCTACGCGATCCCGGTCGGCATCGGGCTGTGGGTGATCGGCGTGCCGAACGCGCTTCTGTGGGCGCTGCTCGCCCTCGTGCTGCGCTTCGTCCCCTATATCGGCCCGGTCATCGCGACGATCTTTCCGCTCGCCCTGGCGCTGGCGGTCGATCCCGGCTGGACGATGCTGCTGTGGACGGCGGCGCTGTTCATCGTCCTCGAGCTCATCAGCAACAACGTCGTCGAGCCGTGGCTCTACGGCTCGCGGACGGGTCTGTCGGCGCTGGCGATCATCGTCTCGGCGATCTTCTGGACGTGGCTGTGGGGGCCTCTCGGCCTGCTGCTGTCGACGCCGCTGACGGTGTGCCTGGTGGTGCTCGGCCGGCACGTCCCGCAGTTCGAGTTCCTCGACGTGCTGCTCGGCAACGAGCCGGTGCTGGAACCGCACCAACAGCTCTACCAGCGGCTGCTCGCCGGCGATCCGGACGAGGCGACGGACCGGGCGGAAGCCTTCCTCGCCGACCAGTCCCTCGCCACCTTCTATGCGACGGTCGCCATTCCGGCGCTGGCGCTGGGCGAGGCCGACCGGTCCCGCGGCGTCCTCACCGACGAGCGCCGGCAGCGCGTCGCCGAATGTGCGGCCGATCTCGTCGATAATCTCGAGGACTACGCGGTCGTCGAGGCGGCAGAGGATGAAGCCGCGACCCTGGCGACCGACGAGACAGCGGACGTCGGGGACGATCCGGGCGCCGAAGCCGTGCCCCGACGCCAGCGCGGCGAGGGGAGGACGGTTCTTTGCGCCGGCGGCCGCGGCGAGCTCGACGACGCCGCCGCCCTCATGCTGGGGCAGGTGCTGGCCTGCGAAGGGGCGAGCGTGCGGACGGTCGGCCACCGCGCCCTCGTCAGCACCCGCCTCGCAGGGCTCGACCTCGACGGCGTCGACTGCGTCGTCATCGGCTTCCTCAACGCCTCCTCCGAGATGCACGCCCGCTACATGGTGCGGCGCCTCAAGCGGGTGCGCCGGTCGCTGCGCGTCGGCGTGGTGTTCTGGACGGGCGCCGGGGACGTCATCGACGACGTCAAGCGGAGTGCCGCGATCGGCAGCGACTTCGTCGCCCACACGCTGGCCGATGCGGTGGCTGGCGCCCTTCCGGACGCGCCCGAAGCGTTCGAAACGCCGGCGCCTGCCGTCTCGGCGACGACGGCGCAGCTGCCGGCCGCCGCCGGTTGAGGGCTCTTCAGACGAGCCCCTGGGTGGCGAGCACCACCACCACGTAGCGGCCGGTCTTCGCGAGCGCGACGAGGAGGAGGAAGACCGGCAGGGGCTCCCTGAGCACGCCGGCGACGACGGTGAGCGGGTCGCCGATGATCGGCACCCAAGACAGCAGCAGCGACCACTTGCCGAAGCGGCGGTACCAGCGCTCCGCCCGCACGAGGTGGCGCTCGCTCACCGGGAACCACGGGCGATCGCGGAAGCGGCCGATGAACCGGCCGAGGATCCAGTTGACCACGGAGCCGAGGACGTTGCCGACACTCGCGACGGCGATCGCCGCGATGGCCGGGTAGCCGGCCGCCACCGTCAACGCCAGCGCCGCCTCCGACTGCGCTGGCAGCAGCGTCGCCGCCAGGAAGGCGGCGGCGAACAGCCCCGCATAGACGCTGAGATCGATCATCGCGACCCGGCCGAAAGCGCCCTGCGGCCGGGGCGGGCAGGGTCCTGTCGCCGCCACTGCCACGCGCGGCGGACCGGCGCGTTTGTAGGCGGCGCCCGCGGCGGGGAAAAGCCCGATCCGCGACAGCTGCCCCCGTCAGGCGAACGGCGTGTCGTCGAGGAAGCGCTTCAGCACGTTGCCGGTGATGCGGGCGACGTTGTTGTCGTAGCCGGCGTGGCTGAGGCTGCCCGACCAGGCGATCGAGCCGGTGTTGAAGACGGCGCCGCCGTTGGTCGTCTCGAAGAACACCATGTCGGCGGCGATGCGGGCATTCGTCGGGCCGGTGACGTTCGGGATCATGATCGACACCTCCTCGTTGACGATGCGGTAGGATTCCGAGTGTCCCTCCGACGTGGCGAGCACGAGGGCGTGCGGGGGCGTGCCGAGCGTGACGTCGGCACGGTCGATCTCGACGCCGGCGGCACCGCCGCCCTGCAGGCCGAAGTCGCCGATCAGCTCCTCGTCGCTGACTCCCTCGAAGATGAAGGCGGCGCGCGGATCGAGGCTGTCCGGGGTGCGGCGATAGTAGGTGCCGAGGTCGAAGCCTTCGGCGACGAAGCCGACGCCGCCGATCGACTGCGGCGCCCGCCCGAGCGCCCGCCACAGGCCGCCGCGGCGGCCGTCGAAGCTCTGCACGGCCTCGCCGGGCTGCGTCTCCCAGGTGCGGATCGCCGGGCCGCTGCGGCGCACCTCCATGACGCCCGGCAGCTCCGCATGGAAGCCGACGCGCCAGTAGAAGCCGTTGCCGCCCATCACCATCAGCCGGCCGCCACCGTCGGTGTAGGCCTTGGTGGCGTCCCACATCTCGCTCGAGAAATATTCCGGGTGGGTGCCGGTCATCACGACGGCGTAGCGGGCGAGCAGCGCGTGGCCCTCGGCGTGCAGATCGTGATCTGTGATCACGTCGAAGGCGGTGCCCGTCGCCTCCAGCCAGTCGAGGATGTGGGTGTCGGCGTTGAACTCGCGCAGCGACGAGCCCTTGCCGCCGAACTGGCTGACGTAGCCGGGCCGGAAGTTGAGGATCGGCCGGAGCCACGAGGAATAGCAGACGCCGCTGCCGTCGGAGTGGACGTCGTAGAGCGACGGCCCCCACTCTGGGTGCTCGTCGATCAGCCGGTTCGCCTCGTGCACGACGAGGAGCCGGCCCGACAACAGCTCGGCGATGTCGAACGGCACCGGGTTGAGGTTGGCGTAGGCGAGGTAGGTGGCGGTGGAGGCGAGGAAGGCGACGCGGGCGGTGGCCGTGCCGCGCGGCGGGCGGACGAAGAACGGGATGCGGTCGGCGAGGCCGCCGCCGGCGACGCGGCAGGCGTAGACGCCGCTCGGCATGTCGTCGGGCACTGTCAGCGTGACGCTCGGCTCCCAGCCGGCGTCGGCGATGTCGTCGTCATGGAAGTGGATGGCGCCGTACTCGTGCGGGGCGTGGTTGAAGTTGTCCTCCTCGCCCGTCCAGTTGGAGCCGGTCATGCCGCGTGCGGCCAAGTTGACGAGCCGGCCGTCGAGGCGGTTGCGGGAGAGGTCGCGGACTGTGGTGGTCTGGATGCCGAGGCTGAAATCCCACCAGCCGACGATGTCGGGGCCAAGGGCGCGGGGGATCGCATCGGCGCGGGCGCGCTCCATTTCCAGCCGGTCGAAGGC
>CAZDCR010000022.1:0-6082 GCA_964503995.1 uncultured Segnochrobactrum sp. | reverse complement strand
CGGCTGTCGTCCCAGGTGCCGAGCAGCGCCTGCCGGCGGCCGCCGGGGGTGGTCGGCCAGATCGTCGCCTGCACGGTGAAGCTCGCGAGCGCGTCGAGCACCGGCGAGGGCGGCACGCGGATCGCCGAGCCCGCGCGGCAGGGCTGCTCGCGGACCGGGTAGGTGCCGGAGGCCGGCGTGTCGACCACCGTTTCCTGGAAGCCGGGCCCCTCGGGGTTGAGGTCGCCGCAGCGGATGCGGACGATGTCGGCGTCGACCGAGGTGGTGCCGACGGCGCTCACCATGAAGGAGATGGTGTCGCCCGGCGCGACGCTGATGCGATCGGCGTAGCCGACGATGTGGTCTCGCGGCATCCTCGTCCTCGGGTGTGGCGACGCGGGCGCGGGGACCGCGCTCGTCAGGGCTCGATCGTCTCGCCGGTGAGCTGCTTCCACCTGAGGCGGTAGACGGTGCGCTCGGCCTCGGCGAGGTCGGTGAAGGTGATGTCGGGGTAGGTGACGACCGGATCGCCGCGCCGACCGGTCATCTGCGCCAGCACCCAGCGGCGGTGCGGCTCGACGGCGACGAGGGCGTACTTGCCAGGCACCGGCGCGCCGCGGAACAGCTGCAGGATGAACTGCAGGTTCGGCGTGTGCCTGCCGACGGGCGTCGTGCGGAACTCCTCGTAAAGCGCCCGGCTATCGGCCTTCAGGCGTTCGAGCATCAGCGGGTCGCGCACCGGGATCGGCGTGTCGAGCACCGGATCGAAGTTCGCGCCGTCGCCCCGCTGCATCCTCACCCTCCCGCCGCCGGCACCGCCCCGAGGCCCGCCGCGTTCATATCACGCCGTCCGCCTTCAGCGTCGCGATCTCCGCTTCCGACAGCCCGAGCAGCGTGCCGTAGACCTCGGCATTGCCGGCGCCGAGCAGCGGCCCGAGGCTGTCGATGCGGCCGGGCGTCTCTGACAGTCGCGGCAGCGGTCCCGGCACGACGACGTCGCCGAGCGTGTCGTCGTGGCGCGTCACCAGGCTCTCGCGCGCCTGGAACTGTGGGTCGGCGAAGATGTCGGCGATGGTGTTGACGCGGGCGCACGGGACTTCGCCGGCAACGCATGCCTCGATCAGGGCGTCCGTCGGCATCGAGGCGACGAAGTCGGCGGTGAGCTTGTCGACGGCGGCGGCATTGGCGATGCGCACCGCGGCCCGGCCGTAGACGTCGTCGGCGGCGAGGCCCGGCCGGCCCATGATGGTGGCGAGGCGGGCGAACATCTTGTCGCTGGTGCAGGCGATCGCCACCCAGCCGCCGTCGGCGGCCTGGAAATGGCCGTGCGGGCAGGCGTTGGTGGTGCCGGTGCCGAGCCGGCCGCGCGTCGTGCCGTGCGCCGCGAAGGCCGGCGCGAGGTCGTCGAGCATGCGGAAGATCGGCTCGTAGAGGGCGAGGTCGATCGATTGGCCGAGCCCGGTCTGGTCGCGGCTGCGCAAGGCGAGAAGGACGCCGATTGCGCCATAGGCGCCCGACACATAGTCGGCGAGCGAGGTCGAGCCGGGGGTGAGCGGCGGGCCGCCCGGCATGCCGGTGAGGTGCGCGAGGCCCGAGAAGGCGTGGGCGATGCGGGCGAAGCCGGGGCGGTCGCGGTAGGGCCCGGTCTGGCCGTAGCCGGAGATGCGCAGCATGATCAGCCGCGGATTGACCGCCTTCAGGGCCTCATAGCCGATGCCCCACTTCTCGAGCGTGCCGGGGCGGAAGTTCTCGCAGACGACGTCGGCGCCAGCGACGAGCTCGCGGAACAGCGCCTTGCCGCGCTCCTTGCGCAGGTCGAGGGTGATCGAGCGCTTGTTGCGCCCTTCGCTCAGCCAGCAATAGGTGTCGCCGTCGCGCGCCGAGGGGGAGCCGAAGCGGCGCAGCGGGTCGCCCTCGCCGGGCTGTTCGACCTTGATCACCTCGGCGCCGAACTCGCTGAGGATCGACGCCGCATAGGGCGCGGCGACGAACGTCGCGATGTCGACGACGCGGATGCCGGCGAGCGGAGCGGGTCTGTCCTGCACCGTGTTCCTCTTGGTACTCGCCTTGCGACTACGACGCCGATGTCGGCTCTGATCTCGAAGCCGCCTCCCTCGTCTTGCAAATTTCCCGGACGCAGGCAAAAACATGAATGTTCTGGGACTAGAGCAAAATGCTATGACCGGGACATGGATATCCGGCAGCTGCGCTATTTCGTCAGGATCGTCGGCTGCGGCAGCCTGTCGAAGGCGGCCGCAGAACTGCACGTGGCGCAGCCGGCGCTGAGCCAGCACGTCGCCAACCTCGAGGCCGAGCTCGGCGTTCAGCTGCTCGCCCGCTCGACCCGCGGCGTCACGGCGACCGAGTGCGGCACGATCCTGCTCGGTCACGCAGAATCGATCCTGCGCCAGATCGACCACGCCGCCCGCGATGTCCGCGACCACTCCGCCAACCCCTCCGGCAAGGTGACGGTCGGCCTGCCGAGCAGCACCTCGCTGGTGCTGACGCTGCCGCTCCTGACCGAGGTCGAGCGCCGCTATCCGAACATCCAGCTCAGGATCATCGAGAACCACAGCGGCTTCCTGATGGAGTGGGTGCAGGCCGGCCGCATCGACCTCGCGATCGGCTTCGACACCGGCCAGACGCCGGGCATCGCACTCGAGCCGCTGCTCATCGAGGATCTCTATCTCGTCAGCGCGCCGGGCATCTTTGCGGGCGAGCGCAGCGAGGTCACCGCCGACGACTTCTCCGGCCTGCCGCTGATCCTGACGAGCCAGGCACACGGCGTCCGCTCGCTGATCGAGCGCTACGCCGCCTCGGTCGGCCAGAGCCTGACGATCAAGTCGGAGCTCGACGCGCTGCCGGCAATCAAGCAGCTGGTTGCCTCCGGCTTCGGCTATTCGGTGCTGCCGTGGTCGGCGATCGGCCAGGAGTGCGCCGCCGGCACGCTGCACGGGCTGAAGGTGACGCGACCAGGCATCACCCGCCACGTCGAGATCGCGACTGCCGCCGACCGGCCGCTGCTGCGCGCCGCCGACACCGTGCGCCGGCTTGTGCGCGAGCTCGCCGTCAGCCTGATCGCCACCGACCGGTGGCGCGGCACGCTGATGCTTTCGCCACGGCCAGCGGAGCCGCTGCCATAGTCAAAAGCTATCTCGCCATCCGAATTTGGCGCCTTCTCGCTCCCCGGGCCCGTCCATAGTCTTTCTTTCGTCCGTTCAGTGTGCGCACCCGGCTGCCGCTGCATCCGTCGTCGCAATGCGCAGGAACGACACGTCTTCGACGCGCTCGACGATCAATAAAGGGGACTGGATCATGGCTATTGCACCCGGATGCGCTCCACGACCTCGTGCCGGCCTGATGCGAATGGCGCTCGCAGCCCTCGGCCTCGCAGCCTCCCTGCAGCTTTCCCCGGCGCTCGCCGCCGACAAGACCGTGACGCTCGGCGTCCTCGGCGCCTTTGCCGGCCCGTTCGCCGCCGACGCCGTCGAGGGCTACAACGGCGCGCTGCTCGCCGCCGAGGAGATCAACGCCGCCGGCGGCGTCGCCGGCTACGAGTTCAGCGTCGAGCAGTTCGACACCAAGGAGATGACGCCGGACAGCGTGCTGAGCGCCGTCGAGCGGCTGAAGGCGACGGAGAACCTCGGCGCCATCGTCACGCCGTTCGGCAGCCTCAGCGGCTTCGAGATGGACTACGTGGCGGAGATCGGCGTGCCCTACATGGTGGCCGCCAACTCCAACCAGTACCGCTCGATCATTGCCCCCAACCCGGACAAGTTCAAGAACGTCTGGAGCCTGGCGCCGTCCTACGACGCCTACCAGACCGAGTTCCCGCTGGTTCTCGAAGAACTCATCGCGTCCGGCAAGTTCACGCCGAAGGAGCGCACGCTTGCGATCATCGGCTCCGACAATCCCTATTCGATGCCGATCTACAACGGCCTGAAGAAGGCTATGACGGAGAAGGGCTGGACG
The DNA here is from genome assembly GCA_964503995.1 of uncultured Segnochrobactrum sp. Classification (GTDB taxonomy): domain Bacteria; phylum Pseudomonadota; class Alphaproteobacteria; order Rhizobiales; family Segnochrobactraceae; genus CAMDHY01. Next base: position 2,131 of record CAZDCR010000022.1, on the reverse strand, counting down.
GTGACGTTCGACGACGTCGTGCCGCCGGTCGAGATCAACGACTGGCGCGTCATGCTGTCGAAGATCCGCGCCAACTCGCCGGCGGTGATCATCAACACCGAGGCGTCGTCGTCGAACGCAGCGGCCTTCATGAACCAGTTCATGGAAGACCCGACCGACTCGCTGCTGTTCATCCAGTACGCCCCGTCGGTGCCGGAGTTCGTCGACCTCACCCGTAAGAACTCCACCGGCGTGCTCTACAACATGCTCGGCGGCCCCGTCAGCGCGAAGGTCAACGCCCGCACCGCCGAGATCGGCAAGAAGTATACCGACAAGTTCGGCTACGACAGCTCGATCTATGGCTATATCGTCTACGAGATGGTCTATCTCTACAAGGACGCGCTGGAGAAGGTCGGCGACGCGTCAAACTACGCCGCGATCAACGAGTATCTGGCGAACGTCGACAAGGAGATGGTGCACGGGCGGGTGAAGTTCGACCCGGCGACGCATCTGTCGATCCAGGGCGACGACTACCTGCCGATCCAGTTCTACCAGATCTGGGACGGCGAGCGGATCACCATCTATCCTTCCAAATATGCCACCGGCGACTACCAGGCGCCGCCGTGGACGAAGTGAGGGCGTGACGGCCTCGGCGCGCGGGCGGGCGATCCCGCCGCCTGCGCGCCCGGCGACGGCGAGAATGACGGACGGGCGATGACGGACCTCCTGGTGCTCGACGATGTCGGCAAGTCGTTTGGGGCGCTCAGGGCGGTCGACGGCATCTCCTTCTCGGTGGCGACGGGCGAGGTGCTCGGCATCGCCGGCCCGAACGGCAGCGGCAAGAGCACGCTGTTCAACATCATCACCGGCATCCCCTTCCGTCCCGACCGCGGCGCGATCACGTTTGCCGGCGAGCGCATCGAGCGGCTCGCCCCGCACCTGATCGCCCGCCGCGGCATCGCCCGCACCTTCCAGACCGAGACCGACTTCGAGACGCTGTCGGTCGAAGACAACCTGCTGACGGCGCTGGCGCAGCGGCGCGACGGCATCAGTCATGGCGAGCGGGTGCGGGAGGCGCGGCGGCTCCTCGAGGTCGTCGGCGTCGCCGCGGCGCCCGATCGGCCGGCCGGCGAGATCTCGGTGTTCGACCGCAAGAAGCTGATGATCGCCACCGCTCTCGCGCTCCGTCCGAAGCTGCTTTTGCTCGACGAGCCGGCCTCCGGCCTGTCGCAGCCCGAGGTCGAGGAGACGATCGCGCTGATCCGGTCGATCAATGCCACGGGCGTGGCGATCATTCTCATCGAGCACGTCATCTCGCTCTTGATGTCGGTGTCGGAGCGCCTCGTCGTGCTGAACTTCGGCCGCGTTCTGGCGAGCGGCGACCCCGTCGATGTGGTGCGCGATCCGCGCGTCGTGGAGGCCTATCTCGGTGCCGGAGCCGGTCGTGACCTCGCCGCTGCTTGATGTCCGCGACCTCGAGACCGGCTACGGCCGCACCCGCGTTCTGCGCGGCGTGTCGATGACGGTCGAGGCCGGCGCGCGCGTCGGCATCATCGGCCCGAACGGCCACGGCAAGACGACGCTGATGCGGGCGATTTCCGGGCTGCTGCGCCCGTGGAAGGGCGACATCCGGCTTGCCGGTGCGTCGATCGCGGGCTCTACGCCGGCGGCGATCGTCGGCGCCGGTCTCGTCCACGTGCCGCAGGGCAACGCGCTGTTCCACGACATGACGGTGGAGGAAAACCTCAGGCTCGGCGCCTACCAGCGCCGGCTGCGCGCCGGCCACCGCGAGACGATGGAGGAGGTGTTCGCCCTCTTCCCCCGGCTCGCCGAGCGTCGCCGCCAGCTCTGCCGGACGCTCTCGGGCGGCGAACGGCAGATGGTGTCGATCGGCGTCGGGTTGATGGCGAAGCCGAAGCTGCTGATGCTCGACGAGCCGACGCTCGGCCTGTCGCCGAAGCTGAAGGAGGAGCTCGCGGCGGCGATCGTGGCGATTTCCGCCGCCGGCATGCCGCTGCTGCTGGTCGAGCAGGACGTGAAGTTCCTGCTGGCGCTGACGACGCGCTTCTACCTGCTGCACGAGGGGCGGATGGAGCGGGAGTTCGCCGCCGGCGACGCGCTCGACAACCGCGAGATCATGGACATGTATTTT
>CAZDCR010000021.1:0-25540 GCA_964503995.1 uncultured Segnochrobactrum sp. | reverse complement strand
GTCCGACGCCGGGATCGTGAAGGTGACGGAGCCGCGGTCCGGCGCGATCGCCGAAGTCGTGAAGGGCCGACCGCCGATCCACAGCACCGGCAGCACGTTGGTGATCGGGAACGGCCGCTGGCTCGTCAGCCGGAGCGCGACGTCGGCTGCTGCTGTGCCGTCCTCGGCCGCGGCGCCATCCTCGGCCTTGGCTCTCGCGCTGGTAGCGGGGCGCTCGATGCTGAGGCTGTTGCGCTCGCCCTTGGGCGCGGGAAGGACCGGCATCCTGATCTCCGCGGGAGCCACGGGGGCGGTCTCGACGCTGGCTACGCGCAAGGCTTCGCCGTCGCTGCGCGCCTTTTTGCTACCATCGGCAGTGATGTCCGAGATCGCCACGCGACCGCTCTTCTGGCCGGAGAAGATGAAGCGGATGGCGCGCACGTCCTTGGCAACCGATCCCTTGAAGCGGGCGACCGGTACCCGGATCGTCGACAGCATCTCGTGTTCGCTGGCGAACTCGGCGGCGCTCTTGTCTATGCTTGGCCAGTCAAGCCAGCGCGATGCCCCGACGTCGACTGCCGGCGAGACTTTGCCGTCGGAACTCACCAGTGCCACTTCGATCTTCGGCTTTCGGCCATTGTTGAACTTGGCGCATTCTTCGCCGTCGCGGCAACGAAGCGCAGCGCGGAACGCCAGCGTCTTGAAATCGGCGAGGTCGAGCGGCTGACGGTCGGCGATCACCACCTCATAGTAATTCTTGCCGGAGCGATTCCAGTCGATGGTCGCCCAGTGCACGCTCTCGTCGTGCGGAACCGCGAAGCTGTCCTTGGGGAAGCTCTTCAGCACGGTCGAGTGAATGACGTCGACACCGACGGCACGATTGCGGGCTCCCGAGTCACTGACGCCGGACTTGCCCGTGAAGCGCTGGAGCACCTGTACGCCGTCACCGATCGGCCCCGGCAGGTAGTTCCGCACCACCGTCGCGAGCTGGGCCAGCTTCTTGGGCGGGGTCTCGCCGGCATCGAAGACGGCGTTGAGATTGGGCTTCCGGTCGGCACCGACGTTCGCCAGGAAAAACGGCACCAAGGTTTCGACGCCCGTCTGGCGCTGTTCCTCCGAGCCCACGAGCGGACCGAACATAGCCGGATAGCCGACGCAACCAGATGAATCGCTCCACTGCCATTCCGTGTTGTAGAAATTGTGGTTGGCACCATAGATGCCAACAGTCGCCTTGATCGCGTTGACCTCGTCCTTTTTGACTAGGAAGGTGCGGTCGAAGACCCGCATGCCGCCGAGATCGATGACGTCACCGTCACAGACCGGCAGCAGGATGGCGCTGGCAACGCCGTCGGCGTTGAGGACGCGGCTCGTCTGGCCGTCCACGGGCCCGATCTCGAAGATCGCCCGGATGCGAACGTCCCGGACCTTCTCGGCGAGCTCGGTGCCGTCCCGCATTTGCTGCAGGGCGGCGCGAACGCCTTCGCCACCGCGGCTGTGGCCCATCAGACCGACCTGGCCGAGATCGAGATGGCCCTTCGGGTTGAAACCGAGCGACTTGGGCGCCTTGCCCTTGCCGGCGTTCCAGTCGGCGAGGATGGCGAGGTGGCGCATCACCAGCCTGCCCCGCATCAGGTTGAGGCCACCGTCCTCCCGCGTCCCCTCTCCGGCGGTGATGCCGCGGTTGGCGTTGATGGAAACGACGATGTATCCGCGCTTTGCGAGGCGCCGCGCGAGATAGTCGTAGCCCATGTGGTTGGGCACCACGACGTAACCTTCAGGGCAGGTGCCCGTTTCCGTGTAGTCGCTGCGGTCGTCGATGCGGACGCCTTGCTTCTCGTCGAAGATGCCACACGTAGCGTGATTGCCATGCAGAAAAATGGCTAGCGGGAACTTGCCCTTGCCGAGATTGGCTGGCCGCCAGACCTGCGCCCACAGCTCTGTCTCGCGATCGGTTGCCACCAGCGGGTCGACGCGCGCGGGAAGCTTGTAGCTGCCCGTAGCGATCGCGACGTCGGCGGCGGTTGCCGGCATTGTGCCGGATGTGGCGACGATGCCACCCAGCACGAGAGACGCGAGGAGGCTGACCAGGCAGCGCCCCCGCTGGAACATTTCGAACATTGGCATGAGCTCCGATACCACACCGAAACGCGGCAACAGGCGTGCTGCGTGACCCTGCGGTACCACGCCCCCTGTGTCGGCAAGAAGGCAGACACGCTGGTGCGAGGCCCGTGGTCGCACGGACATTCGTGATGAGCCGCCTGGGTGGGAACCGCGGTCGTGATCGACTAAGCACGCGGGATCGGCGGCGCCGTCCCGGCGCCCCGTCCTGGCGAGGCGGACGATGGGCGGTTTGCCTGAACTTGTGGACACCATGACCGGCTGCCTCCTCGGCGGCCCCGTGATCGGCCAGTTGATGGCGGTGGGCGCGCTCGCCGTGATCGTGCTCGTGGCGCTGTTCGTGGGCTCCCGTCTGCTTCGAAGCCGGCTGACGGCGCCAACGCTGCTCGTCGGCCTTGTCCTCGGAACGGGCTTCGCCGTCTATGGCATCGGCTCGATCTTCGCCGTGTTCGAGAAGGACGAGGGCGTTCTGCACCCGGGCGAATCGCAGCGGTCGCGCTGCGAGCCGGCGCCAGACGGCGCCGAGGCCTCGCGAATGGTCGGGCAGCTGTTCGCCTGGACGTTGCCGGCGCGGGCGACCGGCAGCGGTCTGTGAGCAGACCGCAAGCGCTGTGAGCAGGGCGCGCGTCGAGCGGCCTCAGGGCGCGAAGTAGGCCGGCTTCTGCGTCGCGATCTTCGGGAGCGACGTCAGGATCTCCGACAGGTGGCGCCGCATCGCCGTCTCGGCGGCGTCCGCCGAACCCTGGCGAATGGCGTCGACGATCGCGGTGTGCTGCTCCAGGATGACGTCCAGCGGCGTCGCCTGCGGCAGCGACAGGTAGCGGACGCGGTCCATCTGCGCCTTCAGCCCCTCGAGCACCCGCCACGCGTCGTCGCAGCCCGCGCTGCGGGCGATCTGCTGGTGGAAATGCTCGTCGAGATGCAGAAAGCCGGCGTTGTCTGACGTCGCGGCCGCAGCGCGCTGCTGCTCGACCAGGGCATCGAGGGCCTGAAGGTCGGCGCCGACTGCTTCCGCGGCGGCCTTGCGGGCGATCGCCACCTCGATCGCCTCGCGGATGAAGCGCGCGTTCTCGACCTCGCGCAGCGAAATCAGCCGCACGAAGGTGCCGCGCTGCGGCCGGATCTCGACGAGACCCGCCTCCGACAGCTTGATGAAGGCTTCACGCACCGGCTGGCGGGAGACGCCGAGCTGGCGGGCGATGTCGGCTTCCGACAGCGGGTTTCCCGGCTCGAGCTGCAGCTGCACGATCGCCCGTCGCACCGTGTCGTAGACGCGGCCGGCGATGCTCGACTGGCGCTGCCGCAGGCTTGCATCGGGCAACAGGGGGAGAGTGGCTACATCGCTCATGTTGACGATCATATACTACCATACTAGTCTGCGGAAGCAGGTCGGAAACAAGCGGCCGCTCTCTGGGAGGAGACGATGACGATCACCCGTTTCGCACCGCTGCTTTTCGCCGGCCTGCTCGCCGTCGCTGCCGGACCGGCGCTCGCCGCCGACCAGACCCTCAGCATCAACACGGCGCTCACCACGACGGACCCGCTCTACAAGGGCCTCGAAAGCTTCCGCGACGCGGTGGCCGAGCGCTCCGGCGGCACCATCGAGGTGAAGCTCTTCCCGAACTCCCAGCTCGGCCCCGACGAGGACGTACTGGAGCAGGCCCGCGCGGGCGCGCCGGTGGCGGTCGTCGTCGACGGCGGGCGCCTCGCCGTCTTCCAGAAGGAGTTCGGCGTGCTCGGCGCGCCCTACCTCGCCTCCGGCTATGACGGCATCCGCAAGGTCGTCACCTCGCCGCTGTTCGAGGAGTGGGTCGGCAAGCTGCGTGACGCCTCCGGCCATCAGGTGCTGTCGTTCAACTGGTGGCAGGGCGAGCGCGAGCTCTGGACCAACACGCCGGTGGCGACGCCAGCCGATCTCGCCGGTGTGCGCATGCGCACCCCCGGTGCGCCGGTGTGGATGGAGACGATCAAGGCGATGGGCGCGACGCCGACGCCGATGCCGTTCGCCGAAGTCTATTCGGCCCTGCAGCAGAACGTCATCGACGCCGTCGAGGCGCAGCTTCCCGCCGGCCAGGGCGCCAAGCTGCCCGAGGTGACGAAGACCCTGACGAAGACCGGCCACATCAACCTCATCACCGGCCTCGTCACCAGCGCCGCCTGGTTCGACGGCCTGACCCCCGAGCAGCAGACGATCCTGCGCGAGGAGGCGCTGAAGGCCGGCGACGTCGCCTCCTACGGCACGCGCGATTCGCTCGCCGCCATCGAGGCCGACCTGAAGGCCCAGGGCATGACCGTGACGGAAATTGACGTCACCCCCTTCAAGGAAGCGACCGCCGGCGTCTACGACACCCTCGGCTATGGTGACCTGCGCGACCAGCTGCAGGCGATCGCAGCGGGCAACTAGTCTTCCGGTTCTCCGGCCCGCCCTTCGCTCTCGGCCCGGCGTGCGCCGGGCCGGCACGCCGCCCCGAACCGAGGATCTGCCCATGACCCGGCGCCTCGCTCAACTCGAACTCGCCATCGGGGCCGGCCTGCTCGCCATTATCGTCGCTTTGGTGTTCTCGGCGGCGATCATGCGCTTCTTCGGCACGCCGCTGATCTGGTCGGTCGACCTCGCGCAGCTGCTGTTCATCTGGCTGTGCTTCCTCGGTGCCACCAAGGCGATGCGCGAGAAGGCGCACATCGGCATCGACCTCGTCGTCCGCCTGCTCGGCCACCGCACGCGGCTCGCGGTCGAGATCGTCGTGACGGCGATCGTGCTGGTCTTCCTCGGGCTGCTCGCGGTGGAGGGCTATAAGCTGACGATGCTCAATCGGCAGCGGCTGTTCGGCGACAGCGGCCTCTCCTACGCCTTCGTCACCTCGGCTGTGCCGATCGGCAGCCTGATGCTCGCCGGAGCACTCGTCTTCAATCTCGTTGGCGCCTGGCGCCGGCGTCACGACGGCCACACGCTCGTCTACTCGCGCTCCGATCCGCTCGCCCCCGCGGAAACGGAGCTCTGAGATGGCGCTGATCGCCGTCGTCTTCTTCGCTCTGATGTTCATCGGCGCACCCGTCGCCTTCGCCATCGGCATCTCCGGCTTCGTCTTCTTCATGACGGACACGACGATGCCGATGTCGATCGCGGTGCAGAAGATAGCGACGATGAGCCAGAGCTTCCCGCTGCTCGCCGTGCCGTTCTTCGTCCTCGCCGGCCACCTGATGAACGAGAGCGGCATCACCGACCGCCTGTTCCGCTTCTCCCACGTCGCCGTCGGCTGGATGGCCGGCGGCCTCGCCCAGGTGGCGATCGTGCTGTCGACGGTGATGGGCGGCGTCTCCGGCTCGGCGGTCGCAGACGCCGCGATGGAGGCACGCATCCTCGGCCCGACGATGGTCGCCAAGGGCTACGGCAAGGGCTTTTCGGCCGCCGCCATCGCCGTCGGCTCGCTGATCACCGCGACGATCCCGCCCTCGATCGGGCTCATCCTCTACGGCTATGTCGGCAACGTCTCGATCGGCCGGCTGTTCGTCGCCGGCATCATCCCCGGGCTGCTGATGATGGCGGCCCTGATGACGACCACCTACGTCATCGCCCGCCGCCGCGGCTACGTCGTCACCGACGCCGAGCGACCGACTTTCAAGGCGCTCGCCGCCGCCACCTGGGGCGCGAAGTGGGCGCTGCTGTTCCCGGTCGCCCTCGTGCTGACGATCCGCGGCGGTGTCTTCACACCCTCGGAGGTCGGCGCCTTCGCCGTCGTCTACGCGCTCGCCGTCGGCGTCCTCGCCCACCGCGAGCTCACCTTCGAGAAGACGCTCAAGGCGTTCGGCCACGCCGTCTCCGACATCGGCCTGATCATGATCATCATCCTGATGTCGGGCATGGTCGGCTTCGCCATCATCTACCTGCAGGTGCCGCAGGGCATCTCGACGTGGATGCTCGACGGCCTGCAGGACCCGCGGCTGATCGTGATGGTCGTGCTCCTGTTCCTGCTCGTCGCCGGGTGCTTCATCGAGAGCACGGTGCTGGTGCTGCTGCTCACGCCGATCTTCGTGCCGATCGTCACCCAGGTCGGCATCGACCCGGTGCACTTCGGCATCCTGATGATGTCGATCGTCACCCTCGGCGGCATGACGCCGCCCGTCGGGGTGGCGATGTTCGCCGTCTGCTCGCTGATGGACGTGCGCGTCGAGGACTACACCGTCGAGGCGCTGCCGTTCCTCGCGACGATCATTGCGCTGATCGTCGCGCTGCTGTTCCTTCCCGGCCTGGTGCTGTGGCTGCCGAACCTTGCCTTCGGGTGAGGCGGGCAAGCCGGCGCCGTCCTCGACTTCGGAGACCTCGATGAGACACGTCTGGCGCTGGTTCGGCCCGGTCGACAAGGTGACGATCGCCGATGCGCGCCAGGCCGGCGCCCAGGGCATCGTCACCGCCCTCCACCACGTGCCGAACGGCGTCGTCTGGACCCCGGAGGAGATCGCGAAGCGCCAGCGGGAGGTCGCGACGCTGCCGGACGGCACGCCAAGTGGTCTCGCCTGGGACGTGGTGGAGAGCCTGCCGGTCTCCGAGGCGATCAAGACGCAGACCGGCGCCTTCCGCGACCACTTCGCCGCCTACCGCACCTCGCTCGAGCACCTCGCGGCCGCCGGCATCGAGGTGGTCTGCTACAACTTCATGCCCGTGCTCGACTGGACGCGCACCGACCTCGCCTGGCGGGTTGCCCACGGCGGCACGACGATGCGCTTCGACCTCGTCGCCTTCGCCGCCTTCGACATCCACATCCTTGAGCGCCCCGGCGCGGCCGAGACGTTCGATGCCGACCTCGTCGCGGCGGCGTCCGACCGTTTCGCCATCATGAGCGACGCCGAGCGCGACACGCTCGCCCGCAGCGTCAGCGCCGGCCTGCCGGGCGCGGAGGAACACTGGTCGCTCGACGGCCTCCGGGCGCAACTCGCCCACTATGCCGGCGTCGATGCCAGCCGGCTGCGGCAGAACCTCATCGATTTCCTCTCCGAGATCGTCCCGACCGCCGAGCGCCTCGGTATCCGGCTCTGCTGCCATCCGGACGACCCGCCGTTCCCGCTGCTCGGGCTGCCGCGCGTGATGTCGACGGAGGCGGACTACGAGACGGTGCTCGCCGCCGTCGACAGCCCCGCGAACGGCGTGACGCTGTGCACCGGCTCGCTTGGCGCTCGCCCCGATGTTGACCTACCGGGCATGATCGACCGCCTCGGCAGCCGCATTCACTTCCTCCATTTGAGGAACGTGACACGCGAGACGCCCGGCACACCGTGCTCCTTCCACGAGGCCGAGCACCTCGACGGCGACACCGACATGGTGGCGGTGATCGCCGCCGTGGTCCGCGAGGAGGCACGGCGCAGGGCGGCGGGCAGGGGGGACGCGCAGATCCCGATGCGGCCCGACCACGGCCAGGACATCCTCGACGACCTCGCGCGGGGCGCGCAGCCCGGCTACCCGGCAATCGGCCGCCTCAAGGGGCTCGCCGAGCTGCGCGGTGTCGAGCGCGCGCTCGCGCGGTAGTCAGGTCGGCGCAGGGCAGGGAGGTTCCGGCACCCCGCAGTCCAATGGAACGCTTCGACTTGTGCGGGGTTCTGCACGAACTAGGTGCCGAACCGGGGTGACCATCTTGAGTCTCGTGAGCGAGCGACGCCCGGTGGATACCGGCGTCGCAGACGCTGTCTTCGATCCGCCGCGTAACGCCTGGCGCGTCGTCCGTGCCGAGGCGGCGCACGTGCTCGTCGACGCAGCCGACTATTTCGGCGCGCTCCGGCGCGCCATGCTGGCCGCCCGGCATCGCATCGTCATCGTCGGCTGGGACGTCGACAGCCGCACGAAGCTCGTCGGCGCCGAGCCCCCTGACGACGGCCTGCCGGAGGAACTCGGCCCGTTCCTCACCGCGCTTGTCGAGCGCACGCCCGAGCTTCACGTCAAGATCCTCGTCTGGAAGAGCCCGCTCTTCTACACCCTCGACCGCCAGGCTGAGGTTGAGGTCGTCCTGCAGTGGGGCACGCCGGCGCAGATCGAGTTCGCCTTCGACGACGAGTTGCCGTCGGGCAGCGCCCAGCACCAGAAGATCGTCGTCATCGACGACGCGGTCGCCTTCTCCGGCGGCCTCGACCTGACGATCCGCCGGTGGGACACCCGTGACCACGCCCTCGACAATGCCCACCGCGTCGACCCCGCCGGCAAGCCCTACCCGCCCTTCCACGATGTCCAGATGGCGGTGACGGGGGCTGCGGCGGAAGCCATCGCGGAGCTCGTCGCCGAGCGCTGGCGGGCCGCCACGCATGAGACCTTGCAGCATCTCGGCCGCGCCTCCGCGACGGCGCCGGAGATGGGCGTGGCCGACCCGCACTTCCGTGACGTCTCCGTCGCCATTGCCCGCACGATGCCGTCCGACGGCGAGGAAGCGGGCATCCGCGAGGTCGAGGCCCTCTTCGGCGATATGATCGATGTGGCGGAGAGGGCGGTCTACATCGAGAACCAGTTCCTCACCTGCCTGCCGATCGCCGAGCGCCTGGTGCGCCGCATGCTCGAGCGGCCGGAGCTCGAGGTGCTCGTCGTGGCGCCGCTGAAGCACCACACCTGGATCGAGCACACGACGATGCAGAACGGCCGCGTCCGCTTCATCGACGTGTTCCGCCAGGCCGGCCTCAGCGACCGCATCGCACTGCTCGCCTGCGAGGTCGGCGACGATGAGCGGCGCGAGGCGAAGATGATCCACGCCAAGGTGATGATCGTCGACGACCGGTACCTGCGCGTCGGCTCGGCCAACCTCGCCAACCGCTCGATGGGTGCCGACAGCGAGTGCGATCTCGTCGTCGCCGCTGAGACGCAGGCCGATCGCGCGATGGTGAGACGCATCCGCGACGAACTGATCGCCGAGCACTGCGGCTGCACGGCCGATGTCGTCGGCCGGTCCATCGACAAGAAGGGCTCGCTGCTCGCCGCCGTCGCTGGCGCGGGGAAGGGCTGCCGTCTGGTCGACGTCGACGAGGAAGAGGCCACCGCTGTGGGCATGGAATGGCTCGCCGACCCCGACCGGCCGCTCACCGACATCGAGCCGATCGCCGGACTGAGCGGCGGCCGGGGCCGACGGCAGTGGCGGTGGCTCGCCGCCGGCGCGCTGGTGGTCGCCGTCGTGCTCGCCGGCCTCGCCTGGCGCTATAGCGGGGCTGCCGGCCTCGCTGACCCGCGCCAGCTCGCCGACGTCCTCGAGACCTTCCCGGGGGGCGTCGTCGGCGGCGTTCTCGTCGCCGGCCTGTTCGTCCTCGCCGGCCTCGTGGCGTTCCCGGTGACGCTGCTCATCGGTGCGACCGCCATCGCCTTCGGCGCCTGGCCCGGCCTTCCGTATGCTGCCGGCGGAGCGCTGGCGAGCGCGCTCGCGACCTACGGGATCGGCCGGCTGATCGGCCCCGACGTGCTGCGGCGGCGCATGGGTCCGCGGATGACGCGCCTGCGCGAGGCCGTCAGCGAGCGCGGCGTGCTCGCCGTCGCCGGCGTCCGCCTGCTGCCGGTGGCGCCGTTCTCGATCGTCAACCTGATCGCCGGCGCCTTTCGTATCCCCGTCGTCGACTACACCGTCGGCACGCTGCTCGGGCTGCTGCCGGGCCTCGTGCTTCTGACCGCGCTGGGCGACCGGCTGGTCGCGGCGATCCGGGAGCCGACGCTGTGGCGCGTTCTCCTGCTCGTCGCGGTGCTCGTCGCCTGGGCGCTGACGTCCTTCGGCCTGCAGGTGCTGATCTCCCGATGGCGGCGCCGCTGAACACGGAGCGCGCGTCGCCCGGGACCATCCGCTGCATGACCTGGAACGTGCATCGCGGCATCGGGCCGGACGGACGCTACGATTTCCAGCGGGTCGTCGCACTGATCGAGCGGCACGCCCCGGACGTCCTCGCTTTGCAGGAGCTCGATACCCGCGGCATCCAGGACCTCGAGAAGCAGCCCCTCTCGATCCTGTCGCGGGCGTTCGGCCTGCACGCCGTCGAGGCGCGCACCATCGTTGCCCCGGATGGCCATTACGGCCATGCCCTCCTCAGCCGCTGGCCGATCCTCGCCGACGAGCGGCTCGACCTGACGGTCCGGTCGCGCGAGCCGCGCTGCGCTATCGGCGGGCTGATCGAGACACCGCTCGGGCACGTGCACGTCCGCGCCATCCACTTTGGCCTCGACCCCTTCGAGCGGCGCGAGCAGGTGCGGCGCGTCTGTGCTTCGGCGCCTCCGGGCGAGGCCGCTGTCCTGCTGGGCGATTTCAACGACTGGCTCGGCGTCGGGTTCGTCCGTTCGCACCTGCGCGACACTTACGGGACGGCGGCAGCCCGGCCGACCTTTCCCGCCGGCCTGCCGCTTCTGTCGCTCGACCGCATCTACGCCCGACCGCCGCTCACGGTGGAGCGGACATGGACGGATGCCGAGGCTCGCCACGCCTCGGACCACCTGCCGCTGGTCGCCGATCTCGCATTGCGGCCGCTGATCCACCCGGCGCAGCAGGGGCGCGGAACGGCCCCGCCGTGACGACGTTGAGAGAGCGACCGAAACAGGAAAGGAGTGGCCCGATGCGCCTCCTCTATGCCGTCGCCCTCGGCGTCGCGCTCGCTTCGCCGAGCCTCGCCCAGCAGATGGACCCGCTCGACACCCGCATGTGCCCGGACGGGAGCGCGACGCTTCCGGACGGTTCGCCGTGCCCGCCGATCGCCACCCAGCAGGGCGGCTCGACGCCCGGGGAGGTGCCTGGGCCCGGGGGCAACGCCTCGCGCAACAACAACAACACCGGTGGCTCGCCGATCGAGAGCGGTCAGGGCGGCGAAACCGATGGCACGAGTTCGGGAAGCGGCGCGACGTCGCCCGGCGCGAACTGACCGGAGCGGGCAGTCGACCGACCGGCTGCCCGGGACCCTGCGAACACTTCACCAGCAGACGCGAAAAAAGGAGCCGATGATCCGGCTCCTTTCCCTTGCATGGGCCTTCCGGTGGCCTCGGCTCCCCCCCTGGGTCGAGGTAGCGTCAGCGACGGGCGGCGCGCCCGCCACGCTCCCGCGCCGGCGGAGACACCGGCGGCGCGTCCGGCACGGCGATGCGATCCGGCACGTGCGGCGTCTCTTCGCCCTGGTCCGCCAGCCCTGGGAATTCCCCCTGGTTGGCGAGCGCGATGGCGGGCTCGGGCTCCTCTCCGCCGCCGATCGGCAGCAGGGTCGAGCGAAGGCTGTCCTCCGTTGCCACCATTTCGCGCGCCATCGTCCAGTGCGCCTCGGCGCGCCCATGCGGCTCGCCCTCCGACTGCCAGAGCGCATAGGCCTTCGCGCGGATGCGCTCGTCGTCGTCCTCGGGCGAAGCCAGGTCTTCAGCCATCTTCATTCTCCTGCCATGCGGTCGCGATCGGGGGCGTAGTCCTCGGCGGCGCGCCGGATGGCTTCCTCGGTCTCGTCGAGACCGTCGATTGTCTCGAACGTCGTTCCCGGATCGGGGCGCCCGGTCACTTCGCTCATCGGCTGCGCATCGATGGGAATGGCGCGAGCCTCCGCCTCGACGGGGTTGGCGCCGCCCTCCAGCATGGCGCCGTCTTCGTGGCCGAGTGCGGTGTCGAGTAGGGGCTCGTCCGCCGGATCGATGGACGCCGTGTCGGCGTATCGGCTCTCCCGGCCCACGCCGGGATCTCGTCCGGCCTCGACCGCTCTGTCGCGATGGCGCATCCGTATCTCCTCTCGTCCGTGTCCGGGGACGAGAGGGAAATGCGCCGGCGGTGGGGAACGTTCCAGTCTCAGGCAGCGTGCCCGGTCTCGGAGAGATCGAATGCGATGGTCGCCCGGACGCCGTCCGGGGCGTAGTTGATTTCGACCACCGGGTTCAGGTTCGCCGGGAGGATGCGCCGCATCAGCTTCGAGCCGAATCCCCGCCGGCTGGGCGGTTCCACCGGGGGGCCGCCGCTTTCGACCCAGTCGAGCACGATGCGCGGCGGTGGTCCGTCGCGCAGCGTCCAGCGGATGGAGACACGCCCCGCCGGTTTCGTCAGCGCGCCATACTTCGCTGCGTTGGTCGCGAGTTCGTGCAATGCCAGCGACAGGCCGACAACGGCCGGGGCCGGCAGCGCGGCATCCGGCCCCCCGATCGAGAACCGCACGCCGTCGCCGCTGCGGTGCGGCCCGACCGCCGCCTCGATCGTCGCGTGCAAGCCGGCCCCCGTCCAGTTCGAGGCGACGAGCAGGTCGAACGAACCAGCCAGCGCCACGAGCCGCTGGGCGAACCGCAGGGACTTCTCCGGCGCCGCGCCCGCGAAGGTCTGCGCGGCGATCGCCTGCACCAGCGCCAGCGTGTTCTTGGCGCGATGGCTCATCTCGCGGGCGAGCAGGGTTCTCTGCTCGGTCGCCTGTTGTCGCTCGATGTCGCGCTGCTGCAGCGCCGCCATCATGCCGTCGAGCGCGGCGGCCAGGGTCTCGAACTCGCCGTGATCGCCGCCCATGCCGGAGCGGGCGCTGAGATCGCCGGTGCGCCAGGCGTCGCTGACGGCGAGCAGGCGGTCGATCGGTCGCTGGATGACGCGCTGGCCGACGAACCAGGCGAACCCGAAGGCGAGGGCGGCCCCGGTCACCATCAACGCGGCGCTGGTCGCGGTGGCGCGATTGATCGCGGCGAAGGCCCGCTCGGTGGAGACCCCGGCGCTGACATAAAGGCCGCTCGTCATCGCGGCGGGCAGGTAGCCAATGACACGCAACGTTCCGTCCTGGCTGCGCACCTCGAGGCTGCCCGATGTCTCGGCGCCCACCAGGTCCACATAGGGTGACGGGATGCGGGTGCCGACAAACCGCTCCGACTGCGGGACACGCGCGACGATCACCCCGTCGCGGTCGGCGATGGTGAGGGCGTCACCGGGCGCCAGCGCACGGGCCTGCAACTCGTTCCCGAGCCAATCGAGACGGATGTGCGCGATCGCGACGACGACCCTCCCGTCGGCCCCCAGCGTGTGCGGCACGGCGACGGGCAACAGGGCCGGCGCCGTGGCGTCGCTGCGGCGATAGCGGCCGATGGCGGCGCCCTGTCTCGCCACTGCTTCGCGCGCGAGCGCGTCGAGGCCGGCGATGCCATCGCCCGGGCCGTCGCACTGTTTCGCCCCGGTGTCGGGGTCGAAGAAGGCGATCGCTGCGATCTGCTCGCCCTGGTCCGCCACGATATCGATGAAGGCGCGGCATTCCGCCGAGGTGAACAGCCCCGCATCGTGGGCCGTGGCGGTGGCCTGCAACAGGTCCGCCAGGCTGTCGACGACGCGCCGGAGCTCGGAACTCGCCAACTGGGCCTGCCGCAGGGCGAGGGCGTGGATGTCCGCCGTCCGCTCCTGGCGCAACTGGTACTCGGTGACCGCGAAGGCGACGAGCGCGGGGGTCAGCGCGGCCGCTGTCAGAAGGAAGAGCCGCTGCCGGATCGTCAGCCGCATTCTCGTCGAGCCTCACCACCACCCGGCAGCACTCTGCCCAGCGCGGAAGGTGTAGACAAGGCCGGCAATTTCCCGCGCCGGCGAGCGAGTGAGCGCTCCCGCTCAGGGAAGTGGCACCACGGCGACCAGGATGGCTGCGGCGATCAGCAGCGCGGTGAGGGCCCAGACCCACATCGGTATCCCGCGTCCCTCGCGCAGGTCCGTCGCGACCCGTTCGCCGCCGTCATTGGGTGTATCGACGGGACGCGAGAGCTCGTGGGCGGCGGCGTAGGCGACATCGGCGGCCGTGGGCGGCGTCCCGGCTGCCTCTTCGTCGGTTCCCAGCGGGGAGGCGGCGGGATCGGCAAAGTCCACCTTGCCGCTGCCGCCACCGCGGTCGATGCGACCTCGCAAGGCATCGGTGGTGGTGACCGGCGGTCGGGCCCGCGGGGGCGGTTGCACTTGCGTCGTCATGGTAGCCTCCGGCTGTGCATCGACGGGCGTCCCGATGCACCCGGCGGCGGCGGACATCGCCGCCGCGCTAGTGGAACCCTCCCTCATACAGATCGTTCCGCTGTCACTTCCCAACCGTCCCTCGCCGGGAAGAAGCATGGCAGACACGGACGACATGACAGATCCGAAGGACGGCGTTCGTGAAGAGATTCTGGAGCTTCTGCCGGCGTTGCGGGCATTCGCCTTCAGCCTGACCAGCCAACGAGCCGATGCCGACGATCTCGTCCAGGACACGCTGGTGCGCGCGATCCAGAGCCTCCACCAGTACACCCCCGGCACGCGCCTGAAGTCCTGGCTGTTCACGATCATGCGCAACAGCCAGCGCTCGAGCCACATCGTTCGCCGGCGGGAGAACACCACCAACTACGAGGCCTTGGTCGCGACCTTGCAGTGCCGGGCCGAGCAGGATGGCGCGGCCGACCTCAACGATCTCCGCAGCATGTTGGCGGTGCTGCCCCCGGAGCAGCAGGAAGTCCTCGTCCTCGTCGGGGGATTGGGTTTCTCCTACGAGGAAGCGGCCGAGGTGATCGGCTGCGCCGTCGGCACGATCAAGAGCCGCCTCGGCCGCGGCCGCGAACGGCTCGAGCGGCTGATGGCGACGCGTCCCGAAAATGTGGACGGCGGCGCCGGCACGCATCCCCCGGCGACCTCCAGTGTCGTGCTGAGAGGCGAAGCAGCGCCGCCCGCCGGCCAGAGCTCCCGAGCCGTTGCCCAGCGGTTTGTCCCCCCCGAGGAGGGGCTCGCAGGGTCACGCCCCGTCCATCAAGGAGAGTGAGAAGATGCCCGCACCGCTCGCCCGCGCTCTGGTCTCCGGGACCGTCGCCAGTCTCGCCACCACGGCGGCTTTGGCATTGCTTTCACGGGCTGCGAACCGCCCGGCCGTCGCGCCCGTCAACGCCACCAGCCACTGGCTGCACGGAGACGAAGCGGCCGGGCTGCCGACGCCGGCGCTCGGGCGCACAATCGTCGGCTACGCCACCCACCACGCCTCGTCGATCTTCTGGGCCTATCTCTTCGAGCGCCTGGCCGGCCTGCGCGGGCCCCCGGGCGCGCCTGTCCTCTTCCGCAACGCCGCCGCGATCACGGCGGTCGCCGCGGTCGTCGACTACGGCGTCGTGCCGAAGCGACTGACCCCGGGGTGGGAACTGGTGCTGCCGAAGCGCTCAGTCGCCACCACCTACGCCGTCCTGGCGCTCGGTCTCGCCGTCGGCGGCTGGTTGTCGGAGCGGCCGCGTCGCTGACCGTCGACCGCAGCGATCACACCGCCGCCGGCACCAGGCTCGCTCCTCGCGAGATCCGCCCCTCGACAAACCGGCTAGGGGCAGCGATGCGACGTGTCAGCGTGGTGGTCGCCTCCCGAGGCCGCGCGCGAGGATCAGCCAGGCCACGACGACGGCGAAGACCACCATGCCGGCGGCGGGGAGCAGCCACATGACACCGGAGAAATTGTCCATCGATGCCACCTCAGGGTGCGATCGCCGGGATGCGGCGCGGGTCGGCGCTGTAGGGCGGGGCGGCGGCGAGTTCCTCTTCGCTGACCGCGAGCTCCAGGAACAGCGGGTTCAACCCTGCCGCGGCGGCGCCACCCGTCAGATCCGGCACGCCTTGGGAGTTTTCGGCCGGGAGCCGTGTCCCGGTCACGGTGCCGCCCGGCGGCTCCACCTCCTCTCCGCGCTCCGCCACGACCCGGAAGGCGCGCAGCGGCGCGGCGATCTGCTTCTTGCCGGACCCGAGGAAGCCGCCGGTCTCGAAAACGACGTAGCCGTCCTGCTCCGGGCCGCCGACGAGGACATCGACGACGGAGCCGAGGCTGGTACCCTCGCCATCGTGCACGGTGAGGCCGATCATCTCGCTCGCCGACCACGTCCCCGCGCCCGGCGTGGCAATGAAGGCGTCGCCTTCGGCTGTCTGGCCGATGGAGGGGCTGGACGCCGCGGCAATCATCAGCCCTGCGATGATGGTGACCCTCTGGAAGGTGACGACCGGGTGCATCACAAGTCCCTCCCGTCGGTCGAGGATCGCCGTGTGGGGGCCACGGTGGCGGGTCGGCCGGGCTCGTCGACGGCCGTGCGCGCCGGCTGTCGTGGATCGTCGGCGCGTCGTGCCGCCCGCATCTCCTGGGAATGTTCGACCCCGCCATGGAAGCCGCGCACGGCGACGTCCGGTCCGGTGGCACGGGGCGGCTCCGCACTCGCGACGACATTGGAGGACTGCCGGGAGGTCAGTCGGTTCTCGATGTCGCGAGCCGGCCGGTCGACGACCTCGAGGACGGGCGGCCGCGGCCCGTTCGGCTCGCCGCTCGTCCGCGCGGTGCTCTCCCGTGCGCCGATCGGTCCGAGCGGCGGCCTTGGCATATCGGACATTGGGCTCTCCTTCTGTCTGTTCGAAACACGAACCGGCAGAAGGACGAGATGTTCCGATGAGCCGGCCGGCGGGCGGTCCGGTCCGGCCGCGCCGGGGCGGCTCAGCGCCAGCCGAGCGGCGGGGCGACTTGCTTCAGGATCGCCTCGATGACGTGGGCATTGTAGTCGACGCCGAGCTGGTTCGGCACGGTCAGGAGCAGCGTGTCGGCCTCGGCGATCGCCTCGTCCTGCTTGAGCTGCTCGACGAGCTTGTCGGGCTCGGCGGCGTAGCTGCGGCCGAAGACGGCGCGGGTCTTCTCGTCGATGAAGCCGATCGTGTCCTTGCCCTCGTCGCCGCCGCCGAAGTAGGCGCGGTCGCGATCGTCGACGAGGGCGAAGATGCTGCGGCTCACCGAGACGCGCGGCGTGCGGGTATGTCCCGCGGCCGCCCAAGCCTCACGGTAGGCGCGGATCTGCTTCGCCTGCTGGATGTGCAGGGGTTCGCCGGTCTCGTCGTCCTTGAGCGTCGAGCTCTGCAGGTTCATACCGCGCTCGGCCGCCCAGATCGCCGTGGCGTTCGACGACGCCCCCCACCAGATGCGCTCGCGCAGCCCCTCCGAATGCGGCTCGAGGCGCAGTGGCCCCGGCGGATTGGGGAACATCGGCCGCGGGTTGGGGGTGGCGAAGCCCTCGCCGCCGAGCACGCCGAGGAAGACTTCGGCGTGGCGGCGGGCCATGTCGGCCGGGCTCTCCTCGGGGCCGGGCTGGTAGCCGAAATAGCGCCAGCCATCGATCACCTGCTCGGGCGAGCCGCGGCTGATGCCGAGCTGCAGGCGCCCGCCGGCGATGAGGTCGGCGGCGCCGGCGTCCTCGGCCATGTAGAGCGGGTTCTCGTAGCGCATGTCGATGACGGCGGTGCCGATCTCGATGCGCTTCGTCCGCGCGCCGACGGCGGCGAGCAGCGGGAACGGCGAGGCGAGCTGGCGGGCGAAATGATGGACCCGGAAATAGGCACCGTCGGCCCCGAGTTCCTCGGCCGCCACCGCGAGGTCGATCGACTGCAGCAGCGCGTCGCCGGCCGAGCGCGTGCCGGAGCGGGGCGCGGGCGTCCAGTGCCCGAACGAGAGAAAGCCGATGGTCTTCAAGCATCACCTTGGGGAATGGAGGTCGGCGGTTAGCGGCCGTACCTTCTCTGGCGACGCGGGGACGGCCGCCCGGCGCCGCAGGTGGTCGTTCCCGCCGGCCTCGTCAACCCTCCGCGGTCCGCTCGGCGTCCCGCGTGGGCTGGTCCACCGTGATCAGGTGACGGACGAGCGGCGGCTCGGGGCCGATGTGGAAGGCGGTCGCCGCGCGCTGCACGTCGGCATCGGCCACCGAGACGCGCTGGTGCTGGCGCAGGTGCTCGTCCCAGGATTCGACCATGAACCACTCGACGATCCGCTCCGCGTCCGCGGCGTCCTCGGTGACGCCCCAGGCATAGGCGCCGTCGCGGCGGCGCTCGCCGGCGAGCCGGCCGAGGGCGGCGAGGAAGGCGGCACGGTCGTCGGGGCGGATGCGGTACTCGATCTGCACCATCACCGGCCCGCGGTCGCCCTCGATCGGGGCCGCCGTCAGCGGCTCCGGCCAGTGGTTGGAGGCGACCAGGTCGGCCTCGCCGACCGGCAGCGCCACCCGGTGCAGCAGGAAGCCGGCGACGAGCAGCCCCGCCGCCGACAATCCCAGGGCGCCGGCGATGCCGGCCTGCTGCGCGACGAGGCCCCAGGCGAGGCTGCCGCTGGCCATCGCGCCGTTGAAGACGGTGAGGTAGACGGCGAGCGCCCGGCCGCGCACCCAGTTCGGCAGGATCGCCTGGGCGGTGCCGTTCAGCGTCGTCAGCGCGACGATCCAGGCGATGCCGAGGCAGAACAGCACGGCGACCGCGACCGGCTGCGGTGGCGCCAGCGCCAGAGCCGCCATCGCAGCCGCAGTGACGACGGCGGCCGCCAGCATCAGCCCATCGGACCCGAGCCGCTCGCGCAGCCGCGGCAGCGCCAACGCCCCGGCAATGGCGCCCGCGCCGACGGCGCCGAGCAGCAACCCGTAGAAGCCGGCGCCGCCGCCGAGCAGGGTTCGCGCCACCAGCGGCAACAGTGCCCAGACGGCGCTGGCGAAGGCGAAGAAGACCACCGCCCGCAACAGCACGACGTGCAGCGGCCGGCTCGCCCGCGCATAGCGAAGCCCCGCCCGGAAGGCGCCGAAGAACTGTTCCGACAGGCCGTCGTCGGCGTTTGCAGGCCGCTTCCACCACAGGAGCGCGGCGATCACGACGATATAGCTCGCGACGTCGATGCCGTAGGTGACGGCGGCGCCGAACGCTGCGACCAGCGCGCCGCCGGCCGCCGGCCCGATGGCGCGGGCGATGTTGATGCCGAGCGAGTTGAGAGCGACGGCGTTCTTCAGCTCGGCCCGCGGCACCAGCTCCGGCACGATCGACTGCCAGGTCGGCGCCATCAGCGCGGCGCCGACGCCGCCGGCGAACGTCAGCGCCACCAGCGCCGACACCGTCATCAGCCCGCTCTGGGCGAGCAAAAGCAGCGCCAGGCTGACGGCACCCAGCATCAGCTGCACGAGGATCAGGAACTTGCGGCGGTCGAGGATGTCGGACAGCACGCCGGCGGGAATGGCGAGCAGGAAGATCGGCAGCGTGCCGGCCACCTGGATCATCGCCACCGCAGTGGGCGACGACGAGAGGTCGGTGACGAGCCACGCGCTCGCCACGTCGCGCATGAACGAGCCGGTGTTGCCGAGCACGGTGGCCGCCCACAGCACCGCGAACACCGGCCGTGCCAGCGGCGCGAAGCCGCCGGGCACGGGCTTGGTAGCGGCCGGGTCGGGGGGAGGGGTCACGGCAGGGCCTTCTGTCGGGGGAGGCGGGCTCGATCGTGCCCCCGCCCTACATCACCGCCCCGATCTGCCACGGCACGAACTCCGCGTCGCCATAGCCGAGCTCTTCCGACTTCGTCCGCTCGCCGGACGCCACCCGCAGCATGGCGGCAAAGATCTCGTCGCCCTTCGCCGCGATCGTCACGCCGTCGAGGATGTCGCCGCAGTCGATGTCCATGTCGTCGATCATCCGCCGGTAGATGTCGGAGTTGGTGGCGAGCTTGATCGACGGCGTCGGCTTGCAGCCATAGGCGGAGCCGCGGCCGGTGGTGAAGCAGAGCAGGTTTGCGCCGCCTGCGACCTGGCCGGTGGCGGCGACCGGGTCGTAGCCGGGCGTGTCCATGAAGACGAAGCCCTTCGCCGTCACGACTTCCGCGTAGTGGTAGACGGCGTTCAGCGTCGTCGAGCCGCCCTTGGCGGCGGCGCCGAGGGACTTCTCGAGGATGGTCGTCAGCCCGCCGGCCTTGTTGCCGGGGGAGGGGTTGTTGTCCATCGAGCCGCGGTTGCGGGCGGTGTACTCCTCCCACCAGCCGATGATCTCGACGAGCTTCTCGCCGACCTCCCGCGTCGCGGCGCGGCGGGTGAGCAGGTGCTCGGCGCCGTAGATCTCCGGCGTTTCCGACAGGATCGCCGTGCCGCCGTGGTGCACCAGCCGGTCGACCGCGGCGCCGAGCGCCGGGTTCGCGGTGATGCCGGAATAGCCGTCGGAGCCGCCGCACTGCAGCGCCACCAGCAACTCCGACGCCGGCACCGTCTCGCGGCGGGCGCGGTCGACCACCGGCAGCATTTCGGCGATCGCCGCGACGCCGGCCGCCACCGTCTTCTTCGTGCCGCCGACCTCCTGGATGGTGAAGCTGCGGAAGGTGTCGCTGTGCTTCAGGCCGTAGGCTTCCATGAAGCGGTCGATCTGGAAGGCCTCGCAGCCGAGCCCGACCATGACGACGCCGCCCATGTTGGGGTTCGCCGCAT
The DNA here is from genome assembly GCA_964503995.1 of uncultured Segnochrobactrum sp. Lineage (GTDB taxonomy): Bacteria > Pseudomonadota > Alphaproteobacteria > Rhizobiales > Segnochrobactraceae > CAMDHY01. The sequence continues at coordinate 5,292 of CAZDCR010000021.1, read as the reverse complement.
AGCCCCACTGGGTGCGCTTCAGCACCTCGTAGCCTTCCCCCTTCAGATCCATGGCGCAGCCGGTGCCGTGGACGAGCGGGATGACGCCGTCGATGTGCGGGTAGGCATCCAGCATGCCGGAGCGCTCCACCTCCGCCGCGATGAAGCGGGCGACGGTGGCCGAGCAGTTCACCGAGGTGAGCACGCCGATATAGTTGCGCGTGCCGACCTTGCCGCTCGCGCGCCGAAACCCCTTGAACGTCGCCTGCTCGGCGACCGGCAGCACCGGCTCCTCGCGGGCCTCGCTCGCATAGGCGTAGTCGCGGGCGAAGGCGGCGAAGGCGCAGTTGTGGGTGTGGACGTGGTCGCCCGGCGCGATCGCCTCGGTGGCGAAGCCGATCACCTGGCCGTACTTGCGCACCGGCTCGCCGGCGGCGATCGCGGCGACGGCCATCTTGTGGCCGCGCATGACGCGCGCGCGCGCCGTGATGCCCGCCGCCGCCGCACCGGCGGCGATGGCGTCGACGGCGACGACGACGTTGTCGGTCTCGGCGAGGCGCAGCGTGCGCGGGCCGGCGGGCAGGGTGGCGGAGGTTGGCGTGTCCATGGTCAGGCCGCCCAGTCCGGCGCGCGGCCGGCGGGGCTGACGAGGCGGCCGTCGGGATTGGCGAGCGCTGCGATGCGGGCCATCTCGTCCTCGCTCAGGGTGAAGGCGGCGGCGGCGAGGTTCTCGGCGATCCGCTCCGGATTGCCGGAGCCGGGAATGGCGGCAACGCCCTCGTGCTGGATGATGTAGCGCAGCGCCACCTGCGACGGCGTCCGCCCGTGTGCCGCGGCGATCTCGGCGAGGACCGGCGCGTCGAGCACGCGGCCGCGGGCGAGCGGGCAGTAGGAGACGAAGACGAGCCCGAGCCGCCGGCAGAGCGCCTGCATGCGCGACTGGTCGAGGAAGGGATGGAACTCGACCTGCAGCGCCGACAGCGGCTCCGGGCAGAGCCGCACGGCCTGTTCCAGCAGCGTGGCGTTGAAGTTGGCGACGCCGATGTGGCGCGCAAAGCCGCGCCGCTTCATCTCGGCGAGCGCCGTCATCGTGGCGGCGAGGTCCATCGTCGGCAGCGGCCAGTGGACCATCAGCAGGTCGACGTAGTCGACGCCGAGCGTCTCGAGGCTCTCCAGCGTCGAGTGCTCGAAGTCGGCCGGGGCGAGGTTCTCGTGCGAGACCTTGGTGGTGAGGAAGATGTCCTCGCGCGGCACGCCGCCCATCTTGAGGCCGGCGCCGACTTGCGGCTCCGTGCCGTACTTGCGGGCCGTGTCGATGTGGCGATAGCCGCAGGCGAGCGCCGCCGCGACCGTCTCGGCCGTGACGCGCCCGCCGCCGCCGGTGCCGTAGCCGATGGCTGGAATGCGCGCGCCCGTGGCGGTGACGGCGATCGGGATGTCTGCGGCCTTCAGGGCGGTTGTCGTCATCGGTGGTCGCCTCCCGGCGTCGTTGTCGTTTTCTGTCGCGTCAGGACGCGGTTCGTTCCAGCACGTCGAGACGATAGTCCGCGGTGCGCGTGCGGTGAACCTCGCGCACGGCTGGGCCGAGGCCGGATTCGAACAACGCCACCGCCACGTCGCCGGCGCTGCGGCCGGCGTCGGCCCCCGTCCAGTGGACAAGTTGCAGCGTGCCACCGGGCGCGAGCGAGGCTTCCACCCGCCGTGCCAGGGCCGCGAGGTCGGCGTCTGAGAGGTAGTAGAGGATCTCCGACAGCACGATCAGGTCGAAGCTGCCGTCCGGCCACTGCTGCGGCACCTGCATCGCCGCAATGGCGACATGGGGGAGGTCGCCGCAGCGGGCGATCGCCGCCTCGACGGCGGTCTGGCTGACGTCGAGCCCGAGGACGCGGTCGCACCGCCCGGCGAGTGCGCGCGTGAAGACGCCGATCGCGCAGCCGACATCTAGGGCGGAGGCGTAGCGGGCGGCCGGCAGCGCGGCGAGGGTCGCGGCGTACTTTCTGGTCTCGTAGTCGCTGCTCGCCACCCGCCAGGGGTCGGGGTTGGAGGCGTAGCGCGTCTCGAAATAGTCGGGGCCGCGGAGGGTGGTGCGGCGGTCGTGCATGCTGGCTTCCACGGGCGATCGGTCGGGCCCGGCGGGCGACGGGGCGGTCGCATACGACTCCCCACTCCTGCCGCGCGCAAGAGGCCGGATGATGGTGGTCACGGGCCCCTTGTCGCGGGGCGATCGAAGTGATAGAACAAAAAGCGAACATGCAGGCCTGAACCGTCTGTTGCCGGGACTGCAGGTGTATCGGCGGGGGACAACTCGCAGTCGCCGGACGGGAGCGATGGACTCCAGTGCGACGGCGCGCCTACGGTGCCGCTCCCATCCCCGGGCCGGCGGCGCGGCGCGTCCTTGCGTCAGGCGCGCGGACGCGGGGCGCGGGGCGCGGCTGCTTCTGCGGGGCGGCGGCGTCCAGCTTGCGGCGGCCACCGGCGGCATCGGGATATGAAGGCTTGAGAGGAGACGGGACATGGCCGGCAGCGTCAACAAGGTGATCCTGATCGGCAACCTCGGGGCCGACCCCGAGATCCGTCGCACCCAGGACGGTCGCCCGATCGCCAACCTGCGCATCGCCACCTCCGAGAGCTGGCGCGACAAGAATTCCGGCGAGCGCCGCGAGAAGACCGAGTGGCACACCGTCGTCGTCTTCAATGAAGGCCTCTGCAAGATCGCCGAGCAGTATCTGCGCAAGGGCTCGAAGGTCTATCTCGAGGGCGCCCTGCAGACGCGCAAGTGGCAGGATAAGGAAGGCAACGACCGCTACTCGACGGAAGTCGTGCTGCAGGGCTTCAACTCGAATCTGACGATGCTCGACGGCCGCGGCGAGGGCGGCGGCCAGATGGAGCGCAGCGGTGGCGGCAGCGACTTCGGGCGCGGCTCGCCGATGGAGCGCGGTGGCGGTGGTTCGGACCGCGGCGAGCGTGGAGGGCCCGCCGGTGGCCGCGGCCGCGAGACGTCGTTCGCCGGCGAGCTCGACGACGACATCCCGTTCTGAGCGCATCTGCCTTCAGACTTGCCCCTGGGCGCAGCCCCTTCTGAGGGCGGCCCAGTGCGCGTGAACTCCGATCCGGGCCGGTCGCGGAGGGTGCGGTGAGCCTGTCGCCTCTCCTCGCCGCTTCGCCGGTCATCCAGCTGCACGCCTTCGCCGCAATCGCGGCGTTGCTGCTTGGCATCGCCCAGCTCCTCGCCGGCAAGGGCACCGGCGGACACCGGTTCGCCGGCTGGATCTGGGCCGGGCTGATGCTGGTCGTCGCCGTCTCGTCGCTGTGGATCCATGAGCTGCGGGTCTGGGGCCCCTGGAGCCCCATCCACCTGTTGTCGCTGCTCGTTATCGTCAGCGTCCCGGCGGCGGTGTTCGCCGCCCGCCGCCATCAGGTGGCGCGCCACCGCCGCGCGATGATCCAGCTGTTCTTCTTCGCCCTCATACTCGCTGGAGTCTTCACGCTGCTGCCCGGCCGCATCATGCACGCGGTGGTGTTCGGAAGCTGAGAGCGGCGACGCCCGGCCGCGGCCCGGCCGAGGACCGAAGCATCAGAACCGGAGGCATCAGAACAGGAAGTCGCCGGCCGACAGGTCGTCCCACGTCAGCCCGACGAAGGTGATGGTGTCGCCGCCGCGCAGGTCGGCGACGGCATTTCCGTCCGCGTCGGTGCGCTGGCGGATGTCGCGGAACTCGTCGGCGCCCGAAAAACCACGCAGGTCGACCACGTCCGCACCGCCGAAGTCGAGGATGCGGTCGCGGCCGAAATCGTCGAGGAAGCGGAAGGTGTCGCCGCCCTTGCCGCCGGTGAGCGAATCCGCACGCTCGCCGCCGTCGAGGAGATCGCCGCCCTTGCCGCCGTTGAGGACATCGAGACCGGCATCGCCGAACAGGCTGTCGGCGCCGGCGAGCCCCGTCAGGCGGTCGTTGCCGCCGCCGCCCTCCAGCCGGTTCGCCTCGACGTCGCCGCGGATGCGGTCGGCAAGCGCGCCGCCGCGGACGTTCTCGATGCCGGCGAGGCTGTCGGTGTCGCCGAAGCCGTCCGTTGCCGTGCCGGCGGTGAGATCGACGTCGATGCCCTGGATCGCGCCGACCTCGCGGTCGTAGCGGACGAGGTCGACGCCGCCACGGCCGTCGATGACGTCGTCGCCGGCGAGCCCCTCGAAGACGTCGTCGACGTCGCGCCCGAGGAATTCGTCGGCAAACTCCGTGCCGCGCACCGCCTCGATGGACTTCAGCCGGTCGGTGTCGCCGAAGCAGTCGGTGGCACGGCGCGAGAGGAGGTCGACGGTGACGCCCGCCCCGCCGTCCTCTTCCGAATAGTCGACCGTGTCGAAGCCGCCGCGACCGTCGAAGAGGTCGTTGCCGCCGAAGCCCGTGAATGTCTCCTTGCGATCGGAGCCGAGGATGCGGTCGGCGGCGAAGGAGCCGCGGATGGCCTCGATGCCGCTGATCGTGTCCGTGTCGCCGTGGGTGTCGGTCGCGAGGCCTGCGGCGAGGTCCACGACCACGCCACCGGCCCCGCCGTCGCCAGTGTAGTCGAGGACGTCGAAGCCGCCGCGCCCGGAGATGTCGTCGTCTCCCGCACCGCCCACCAGGAAGTCGTTACCCCGCCCGCCCACGATCCGGTCGTCGCCGCCGCCGCCCTGGATGCCGTAGGTGTTGGTGTCGAGGAGCGTGTTGATGGGGCCCTCGTCGCCCTCGGCCGCCTCCTGCGCCGCCGCCCACAGCGCCGCCGCGCCGAGCGAGAAGAACTCGCCGGTCGCCAACACGTCGTCACCCACCGCCCACGTGATCCCCTCGACCAGGCCGCCGGTGAAGGTGCCGTCCTCGTCGCGCGTGAAGCCGGACCCGGTGAGCGTGATGCGCACGCCGGTCGCCTCGTCGAAGAAGACGATCTCGTCCGCCCCGAAGCTCTCGACGACGCCGTTCGCCAGCGTCTCGATGAGGACGCCCCGCGGATCGAGGCCGTCGTCCGTCTGGAAAAGGATCGTCGCCATCATCGCCCCCACCGGCTGCCGGTGCGGCAGCCCCTGTCAACGTTCGGTCAGCGTCTCACAACCTGCTCGGCGCCGCAGTGACGGGCGTCACGGGACGGCGGCGACCGCGTCACATCACCGGCGCCGCCATCAGCGTCTTGGTGCCGTCGGCGACGATCTGCACCGACAGCGCCGCGAGCACGAGACCGAACAGCCGGGTGATCACCGCCCGCCCGGTGGCGCCGAGGCGCTTGTCGCTCTCCCTATAGGAGTCAGGCAGCCACAGGGGCGGTCTGACGGGAGAAACGAAC
>CAZDCR010000020.1:2651-26108 GCA_964503995.1 uncultured Segnochrobactrum sp. | reverse complement strand
GGTCGCGCAGCACGCGCGCGATGCGGGCGAGTGCCTTCAGATGGTCCGCCCCCGCACCCTCCGGCGCCAGCAGCACGAAGACGAGATCCACCGGCTCCTCGTCGAGGGCCTCGAAGTCGATCGGCTGGTCGAGACGCGCGAACAGGCCGAACAGGCGGTCGAGCCGCACGAGCTTGCCGTGCGGGATCGCCACCCCGTGCCCGACGCCGGTCGAGCCGAGCCGCTCGCGCTGCAGAAGCGTGTCGAAGATCTCGCGCTCCGGCAGCCCGGTGAGCGCGGCAGCGCGCTCCGACAGCTCCTGGATCGCCTGCTTCTTGCTGGCCACCTTGAGCGAAGGCACGATGCCCTGCACCGAGAGAAGGTCGCTCAGGTCCATGGGAATCCTCCCGCACCGGGTCCGGCCGGAGCGAGCCGTTCCCGTCGTGATTCAAGGCCGGTGCCAACCGACGTGCCGCCGCGCAAAATCGTCCCGACCGGTGCGCCGGGGCGACCGCGAGAGCGGGTGACGGCTCGCAGGGGATGCACGATGATCAGCCGCCGTTGCTGGTGAGGGCGGGATCGACCCAGCCGATGTTGCCGTCGGCCCGGCGATAGACGACGTTCAGCCCGCCGTGGGCGGCGCTGCGGAACACCACGACGGGTGCTTCCGAGAGGTCGAGTTCCATCACCGCCATGCCGACGGTGAGGGTCCGGACCTTGGTGGCGGTCTCGGCGACGACCACCGGGGCGTAGTCGGCCTCGACCTCTTCCTCCTCCTGCGGCGAGACGAGCACGTAGCTCGCCGCCTCGAAGGCGGGCTCGCTGGCGGAGGCGCCGGTCGGGCGGGCCTTCAGCTTGCGCTTGTAGCGGCGCAGCCGCTTGTCGATGCGCTCGGCCGCCTGGTCGAAGCACTGGTTGGCGTCGACCGCGCTGCCGGACGTCTGCAGCACCACGCCGGTGTCGAGGTGGAGGGCGCAGTCGGTGCGGAAGCCCGAGCCTTCCTTCTCGACCGTCGCATGGCCGGTGTAGCCGCCGTCGTAGTACTTGCGGACGATCTCTTCGATGCGGGCCTCGATGCGGCCGCGCAGGGCCTCGCCGATGTCGACGTTCTTGCCGGAGACCCGAAGGGGAGAAGTCCGAATTGTCATATGATCCTCTGGTGGGCTCGGAGCGGCGGTGCCGGCTCCCTGCTGGCGGCCCTTGGCGGCTTGTTCCTCCGCCTGGCCTCTCGTCCCACGTCGACGTACCGGTTTCGACCGGTTGTCGGTCCGCGGTATCCGGACCGCCCGTCGCGGCGGGGTTCTAGCGCGGCCGGTGCCGCGCTTCAAGCCGTCGGACTTTCCGTCTGTCCTGACTGTAGTGTGGTTTGGCGCGCGAGGGAAACGTCTCGCCGGTTCAGCCGCTGCGAACGAGGCCGCGCTTTTCCCGCCGCCGCTCGACGGACGACGGAATGCGCATCGATTCCCGATACTTGGCGACGGTGCGGCGGGCGATGTCGACGCCGCTGTCGCGCAGCGCCTGCACGATCGCGTCGTCGGAGAGCACGTCGTCGGCCGGCTCGGCGTCGATCAGCTGGCGGATGCGATGGCGCACCGATTCCGCCGAATGGGCGTCGCCGCCGTCGGAGGCGGCGATCGAGGAGGTGAAGAAGTACTTCAGCTCGAAGATGCCGCGTGTCGTCGCCATGTACTTGTTGGCGGTGACGCGGCTCACCGTCGATTCGTGCATGCCGATCTCGTCGGCCACGGTCCTCAGGTTGAGCGGCTTCAGGTGGGCGACGCCGTGCTGCAGGAAGGCCGACTGCTGGCGGACGATCTCGGTCGCCACCTTGAGGATGGTTCGGGCGCGCTGGTCGAGGCTCTTCACCAGCCAGTTGGCGGTCTGCAGGCAGTCCGACAGGTAGGCCTTGTCGCCCGGCCCCTTGGCGGCGCGCGCCACCGTCGCATAGTAGGTCCGGTTGACGAGCACGCGCGGCAGCGTCTCGGCGTTGAGCTCCACCCGGAAGCCGCCGTCCTGCGCCGGCCGCACCACCACGTCGGGCACCACCGTCGGCACCGCGGCGCCGCCGAAGGCGTGCCCGGGCTTCGGGTCGAGCCGCTTCAGCTCGGTGAGCATCTCGGCGAGGTCTTCGTCGTCGACCCGGCAGAGCCGCCGCAGCGCCGGATACTCGCGGCGCGCCACGAGGTCGAGGTTGGCGACGAGCGCCTGCATCGCCGGGTCGTAGCGGTCGCGGTCCCTGAGCTGCAGGGCGAGGCACTCGGCGAGGTCGCGCGCGGCGATGCCGGCGGGCTCGAGGCCCTGCACCACCGCGATCATTTCCTCGACGACGGCCTCCGTGGTGCCGAGCTGGGCCGCCGTGGCGGCGATGTCGATGCGCAGGTAGCCCGCCTCGTCGAGGCTGTCGACGAGGAACTGGCCGATCAGCCGCCGGGCCGGATCGGCGACCGCGAGCGACAGCTGGTCGAGCAGGTGGTCGCGCAGGCTCACCTCGCCGGCGACGTAGGCCTCCAGATCGGCGTCCTCGCCACCACGCGCGGCTTCACTCCACGGATCGCCGGAGAGGCGGCCGGGGTCGATCGCGCCGGCGCCGGAATCGTCGGGAAAGAGCTCGGAGAGCGACACGTCGACGTCGGCGGTGCGCTCGGGGCCGGAGGTCGCGGCGTCCATGCCGGCCGGCTCCGGCGGCTCGCGGTCGCCGGCGCCATCGGCGTCGTCGCCGGCACTGTCGGCTGCCTCGCGCTCCTGGTCGGGCGAGGGCGGCGTCGGAGGCTCCTCCTCGCGCTCCAGCAGTGGATTGCGCTCGAGTTCCGTCTCGACGAAGGCGACCAGGTCGAGGTTCGACAACTGCAGCAGCTTGATCGCCTGCATCAGCTGCGGCGTCATCACCAGCGACTGCGTCTGTCGGAACTCGAGCTTCGGTGCGAGGGACATGGGCTCTTTGGTCGCCGGTGCTTGGTCCGGTTCTTGCTAGGACTGAACGGCCTACCTTACGACCTTATTGCGCCGGCGCCATGCGTCAAAGCGTGAAGCGCTCGCCGAGATAGAGCCGGCGCACGTCCGGATCGGCGACGATGTCGGCCGGCAGTCCCTCGGTCAGCACCATGCCGGCGGCGATGATGTAGGCCCGGTCGATCAGCCCGAGCGTCTCGCGCACATTGTGATCGGTGATCAGCACGCCGATGCCGCGGGCCGTCAGGTGGCGGACGAGGGCCTGGATGTCGCCGACGGCGATCGGGTCGACGCCGGCGAACGGCTCGTCGAGCAGCATGAAGGCGGGCCGGCCGGCGAGCGCCCGGGCGATCTCGACGCGCCGCCGCTCGCCGCCCGAGAGTGCGGTGGCCGGTTGTTCGGCGAGATGATCGAGGCGGAACTCCGACAGCAGCGCCGCGAGCTCGGCCTCGCGCCGGCGCTTGTCGGGTTCGGCCACCTCCAGCACGGCGCGGACGTTCTGTTCCACCGTCATGCCGCGGAAGATCGAGGCTTCCTGCGGCAGGTAGCCGATGCCGAGGCGGGCCCGCCGGTACATCGGCAGTTCCGTCATGTCGAAGCCGTCGAGGGTGATGCGGCCGCGGTCCGGCCGGATCAGGCCGGTGATCATGTAGAAGACTGTGGTCTTGCCGGCGCCGTTCGGGCCGAGCAGGCCGACCGCCTCGCCACGCCCGACGGCGAGGCTGACGTCGCGCACCACTTCGCGGCGGCGGTAGCTCTTCGCGACACCCGTGACGATCAGGCGATCGGCGCCCTCGGCCACGGCGACCGGCGCAGCGGCCGTGTCACGGCGCCCGCTCGGTGCGCCGCCCCGGGGGGGCAACTTCGATGGGTCGACTGGGCGTTGCATCGGCTCGATGGCTCGCGCACCGGCCGCCGCCGGGGGTGGCGGCTGGCGCGGTGGAAGGGGAGGGCGCCGTCAGTTGCCGGCGGGCTTGGTCTCGCTGCCGGGGGTGAGCAGCATCTGCACGCGGCTCTTCGTGGAGAGCACGCGGGCGCGGCCGGTCTGCATCTCGACCACCAGGCGGTCGCCGCGCACGACGTTCTTGCCCTGGGTCAGCACGACGTCCCCGCGCAGCTCCAGCACCTCCGTCTTGCCGTCGTAGGTGGCGGAATCCCCCGAGGCGGTCTGGTCCTTGGAGGTGACGAGCACCTTGCCGCTCGCCTCCAGCCGGTCGATCTCCTGCGAGCCGGCGACCGGCGCGGCGCCGCCGGCAGCGGCGGGCGTTGCCGTCGGCGTGGCGGCGGGCTGACCGGCTGCGGCTGCTGCGGCCGCAGCTTCAGCGGCCTTCTTCTTGCCGCCGCCCTCTTTCTTGGCCCCCTCGCCACCGCCGGCGCCCTGGCCGCCGCCGACATAGTGGACGACCAGCTTGGCGGTCTCGAGGGTCGTCTCGCCCTGCTTGACGACGACGTCGCCGGTGAAGATCGCCACACCCTCCTTGTCGCGCACTTCGAGCTCGCGCGCCTCGATCTGGATCGGGCCGCCATCGCTGCCGCCGAAGCCGGAGAAGCCCCCGGCGGTCTGGGCATGGGCCGCCGCGGGCAGGCAGACGGCGAGGACGAGGAAGGCGAGGGCGGCGTGCCGCCACGGGGTCGGGATCATGGGCGTTTCTCCGCGGCAGACGGATCGAGGGTGAGGGTGACGCCGTCCTTGAAGATGATGCCGGTGCCGTCGCCGCTGGCTTCGGCACTGCCGGCGCTGATCTTGCCTCGCGGACCGTCGATCGTCAGCGGCGAATCGCTCAAGACGAGCCCCGTCTTGAGATCGATGTCCGCGTTGGTGAACGTGGCCTGCTCGCCATCGCTCGATTCGAGCGTGATGCCCTCCGACAGCTTCAGCCGCTCGACCTCGCTGTCGTACTGGCCGTGCTTCGCCTTCAGCACCACCCAGGCGTCGTTCGGGAGCGAGATGCGCGCGTCGATGCCGTCGAGCTCGATCAGCTTCGGATTGGTCAGGCTCTGCACGGCGCGCTCGGCGGTGATGTCGTAGGAGCGGTCGCCGTCGTGGCCGGAGAGCTTCGGGTTCGCCATGACGAGCCCTTCGGTCGAGACGCCGACGTCGCCGAGGTCGATACCGGGCATCAGCGTCGGCGCGACCATCGCGACCGCGAAACCGCCGACGATGACGAGGGCGGCCGCCGGCAGCAGCCAGCGCAGGAGCCGCACCGCGCGGCTGTGGCCGGACGCGGCCCGGCGGGCGGTGCTGCGGCGGGGATCGTCGGCACGTAGCGGCGGCGAGACGCCACCGATGCCGGCATAGGCCGACGGCGGGTCGTTCCGCGGCGTGGCGGTCACGGGAGGCGACAGGGAGGTCACGGTCCGCTCGCTCATTGCCCTCGTCCGGAGCCCCCCGGGGCTCCTCGTGGCCCCGACCCGGTCCGGCACCAGGGCCGTGGTGGCCGGACTGGAGGTGCCCTCGACGCGAGCACCGACGGTCAGTCCCTATATGGCGCGTTTCGCCGCCGCGTGCGACCCCCCGGCGCGAGCGCGGTCAGGAGTGGGCGAAGATGTCGTCCTCCGGCCAGCCCGCGAGGTCGAGGGCGACGCGGGTCGGCAGGAAATCGAAGCAGGCCTGCGCCAGCGCCGCGCGATCCTCGCGCTCGAGGCGGCGCACCAGTTCGCGCCGCACGGCGTGGAGGTGCAGGACGTCCGAGGCGGCATAGGCGATCTGCGGCTCGGACAGCGTCTCGGCGGCCCAGTCGGAGCTCTGCTGCTGCTTGTAGATGTCGACGCCGACGAGGTCCTTCAGGAGGTCCTTCAGGCCGTGGCGGTCGGTGTAGGTGCGCACCAGCCGCGAGGCGATCTTGGTGCAGAACACCGGCGCCGGCATGACCCCGAAGGAGTGCTTCAGGAGGCCCATGTCGAAGCGGGCGTAATGGAAGACCTTCAGCACCTTGGGGTCGGCGAGCAGTGCCTGGATGTGCGGCGCCTCGGTCTGGCCCTTGGCGATCTGCACGACGTCGGCCGTGCCGTCGCCGGGCGACAGCTGCACGACGCAGAGCCGGTCACGGTGCGGGTTGAGGCCGAGCGCCTCGGTGTCGATGGCGACGACGTCGCCATAGCGGTCGAGGTTCGGCAGGTCGCCGTGATAGAGCCGGTTGGTCATGGCACCGTCGCTCGCCGCGGGCCGGGGCGCACGCGCGCGTCGACGGTCGCGTCAGGGGGGAAGGAAGGTCGTCGCTGCATAGCACCGCGGCAGCCGGCGAGTCGAGGCAGGGCAGGCGCGGCTTGGCGGTTGCGGTAGGGCGGCCGCCGCTCCGCGGCTCAGGGGAAGCGCACCCGCACGCCGAGGCGCACCTGGTGGACGGCGATGTCCTCGAGCTTGGCGCGGCCGCGCCCGCCACCGCCGCCGATCGCCGTGCGCCCGGTCTCGGCCGAGCCGAGGGCGAGGTAGCGGTAGCCGGCATCGAGGGTGACGGCGTCGGCGACGTCGAAGCCGACGCCGCCGGCGAGCGCCCAGGCGAAGTTCCAGCCCTCGGCGTCCGGACGCTTGCCGGTGCGGCCGTCAGGGCGCGTCGTGCGCCAGTCGGTCGCCTCCACCCGCGACACGCCGATGCCGCCGCCGACATAGGGCCGCACCACGCCGTCGAACTCGACGTAGGCGTTGAGGAGGGCGGCGAGCGCCGAGACGTCGGCCCGTTCGCGGGTGAAGCCGCCGCCCGCGCAGCCGGCGCAGACGGAGCGGGCGGAGAAGCCGGCACTGCCGACCGCGTCGAGCGTCACGTCGGTGCGCAGCCAGCCGCCGAAGTCGTAGCCGAGGCCGGCACCGAAGGTGACGCTCGGGTCGATCGACGGCGAGCGGAAGCGGCCGACGGGGGCGGGAAGCCGCGCCGTGGGCGTCGCGAACAGGGCGGCGCCGATGTCGCCACGCACGTAGAGGCCGGCGCGGCTCGTCTCCTCGGGAAGGATGTCGTCGTCGTGCTCCAGCACCGGCGCCTGGCCGTCGTCGGCGGGCGACGGTCGGCCGGCCGCCGTCTCCGTCGCGTCGTCGGTGCCGAGGGACGGTGCGTCCGCCGCCGCTGGCAAATCTCCCTGCGGGACCGCGTCCTCGTCCTCGCTGGCTGCATTGGCGTCGGCGATGGCGCGGGCGACGACATCGTCGTCCGGCCCGACCGAAGCCGTCGCCGCCGCGGCGGGTGCCGCGAGTGCCAGCAACAGGACGAGGAGAACGCTGCTCGCAGGACGCGACGAGGGCATCGGGACGGCTCCGGGCAGGGCGTCGGTCGAGGCCCCGCGATCACCGACAAGCTGGCCCGGCAACCCTTAAGGCGCCGTTAACCACGTCCCTTAACCACGTCCCTTGACAGTGCCCGCGACCGCGTCCCGGGCCGAGCCGCTCGACCAGCCGTCTCGACGTCGCCCTTGCCTTCGCCCGGCGGGGCGGGGTGGCAACCGGTCGGGTGCTGCCGCCGCGATCTCGACAAGGTGTGATGCACTTCACAGCTCGAAGCCTTCTAATGTGGTTTCAAACCGGGGCGACCAGCGTCGCGTCCAACTCGAACCCCGGGGAGCGGGATATGACCAGGACCCAGCCGATCAGAAGCCGCACCGCCGCCCGCCTGACGTTCGGCGCCGCCGCCCTCGCGCTCGTCGTCGCGACCGGGGGAGCCGCAGTGGCGGCCGAGCCGTGGGATCGCACGCCGGCCTTCTTCGACAAGACAGCGCCGGTGGCCCAGTCCTCCGGCCGCGGCGGCGCCGTCTCCGACCTCACCGCCCAGGCCCGCCGCCAGGGTCGCATCAAGGTCATCGTCGGCCTCGATGTTTCGATGTCCGAAGACGAGATCACCCCGATGGCCGCCGCCCGCGAGAAGGCGAGCCTGAAGGCGGTGCAGGACGCCGTCGTCGCCAACGTCTTCAACCGTCGCACGCGCACGGCGTCCGGCCCCGCCTCGGGCGGCGAGCCCAACGTCCGCCGCTACGAGACGATCCCCTATCTGTCGATGGTCGTCACACCGTTGGAGCTCGAGCGGCTGATCGCCGACGGCCGTGTTACCACTATTCAGGAGGACGTGCCGGTCCCGCCGACGCTCATCCAGAGCGTGCCGCTGATCCAGGCCGACGTCACCCGCGCCGCCGGCTTCACCGGACGCGGCGTCGCCGTGGCCGTGCTCGATACCGGCGTCGACATCAAGCACCCGACGTTCGGCAAGCGCATCAAGTCGGAGGCGTGCTTCTCCTCGACGGTCTCCGGCCAGTCGAAGTCCGTCTGCCCCAAGGGCGCGCAGGAATCGACCAAGACGGGCTCCGGCAAGAACTGCAAGATCAGCATTTCCGGCTGCAATCACGGCACCCACGTCGCCTCCATCGCCGTCGGCGGCGGTGGCGGGGTGCGCGGCGTCGCCCCGAAGGCGAACCTGATCGCCATCCAGGTGTTCAGCCGCTTCGACAACCAGGGCGACTGCGGCTCCTCGCCGGCGCCCTGCGTGCTGAGCTACAACAGCGATCAGCTGGCCGCTCTCGAGCGCGTCTTCGCGCTGCGCAACACCCTGAACATCGCCTCGATCAACATGAGCCTCGGCGGCGGCCAGAACTTCGCCCACTGCGACGACAGCAATCCAGCCTTCACGAAGATGGTGAAGAAGCTGCGCAAGAACGGCATCGCCACCGTCATCGCGTCCGGCAACAACGGCTTCAACGGTTCGATCTCCTCGCCGGCCTGCGTGTCGGCGGCGGTGGCGGTCGGCTCGACGACGAAGGAGGACGTCGTCTCGGGCTTCTCCAACCACTCCGAGCTCGTCGACGTGATGGCGCCCGGCTCGTTCATCACCGCGGCCGTGCCCGGCGGGCAGGGCACGCTCAGCGGTACTTCGATGGCGACGCCGCATATCGCCGGCTCTTTCGCGGTGCTGAAGCAGTCCGTTCCCCCCGCGACCGCGAAGGAGATCGAGAGCGTGATCAAGCTCACCGGCCTGTTGGTCGCCCGCAACGGCGTGTCAAAGCCGCGCGTCCTGCTCAACGATGCTCTCCTCGAGCTGCAGGCGGCGTTTCAGCCGGAGCAGCAGGTGGCCGCTGACTGACGCGCCCGCCCACCCTTCTCGCACCACGTTCGGGGGCCGCTCGTCGCGAGACGATGCGGCCCTTTCGTTTGCCCCGGGAGAACGGCCGGTGTTGCCGGCCGGGCACGGCCCTCGGACCATGGTCCCGGATGGGACTACCTCAGGATGCAGCCGGCGGCGGAAGCGAGTATAGAGATCTTCCAGATCACCCGGTGGATGCGTTCCCTATGGCGAAGTCCTCGAGTCGCTTCTCGTCTCTCACACTGGTCGCATTCGCCGCCGCGGCACTCTTCCTCGCCCCGGCCGCCGCTTCGGCGGCCGAGCCGTGGGAGCGCAATCCCGCCTTCCTCGACAAGCGCGATCCCGTGCCACAGGCCTCCGGCCGCGCCGCCGACGGCGGCCTCGTCGCGGTGGCGCGCAAGCAGGGGCGCATCCGCGTCCTGGTCGAGCTCGATGTTCCCACCACGGCCGCCACCGCCGGGGCCGAGACCGCGTCCGCCGCGGCGCTCGCCGCGGTTCAGGACGCCGTCATCGCGGCCACCTTCGGGTCCTCGCCAACGGCGCCGAGCGCCGGCGCAGCCTCCGAGGATGGTATTCGGCGCTACGAGATCATCCCCTTCCTGTCGCTGACGGTCTCGCCGGCCGAGCTCGATCGGCTGATCGCCGACGGCCGCGTGCTGTCGATCCAGGAAGACATCCCCGCGCCGCCGGTGCTGAACGAGGCACTGCGCATCATCCACGCCGTCCAGGCACAGAAGGCAGGCTTCGACGGCAAGGGCTTCGCAGTGGCGGTGATCGACTCCGGCGTCGAGGCGAAGCACCCGATGCTGAAGGGACACGTCAAGGCGGAGGCCTGCTTCTCGTCCAGCGTGCGTGGGACGGCGAAGACGGTCTGTCCGGACGGCAAGGTTCGCCAGGAGGGCGGCGGCTCGGCGCGGCCGTGCGCGAAGACGATCACGGGATGCGACCACGGCACACACGTCGCCTCGATCGCCGCCGGGTCGTCCGGCAGGCGGGACGGCGTCGCCCTCGGGGCAAACCTCGTCGCCGTCCAGGTCTTTAGCCGGTTCGACAAGAAGGAGTGGTGCGGCTCGATCCCGGCGCCGTGTGCGCTGAGCTATTCGAGCGACCAGATCTCGGGTCTCGAGTTCGTCTACAAGCAGCGCAAGGCGCAAAACATCGCCGCCGCCAACATCAGCATCGGCTCCGGCGCCTACAAGTCTGCCTGCGACAAGGTCGTGCCCGCCATGACGGACATCATCCGCCGGCTTCGCAAGGCTGACGTGGCGACGGTCATCGCTGCCGGCAACGGCGGCAATGACAACGCCATCTCAGGCCCTGCCTGCATCTCCGCGGCCATCGCCGTCGCGGCGTCCAGCGATCGTGACCGCATCCCGAGCTGGTCGAACTGGGGCTCGCTGGTCGATCTCGTCGCGCCCGGCGTGGACATCCTCGCCGCCGTGCCCGGCGGCTACGCCACCAAGAGCGGCACCTCGATGGCGGCGCCGATGGTCGCGGGCGCCATCGCGGTCCTGCGCCAGGCGGACCCGTCCGCCAGCGTCGGCACCATCGTCGAGACGCTGGCCGACACCGGCGAGCCGATCTCCCGCGACGGCCGCCGCAAGCCCCGCATCGACGTCAACGCCGCCCGCAAGGCCCTGCAGGCGTCCGGCAGCTGAGCCGGGCTGGTGCCGGAAACCGTGGTCGGGTGGTGGCGCGGACCCTGCGAGCCGCGGTCCGCAAAGAGGAAGGCACACCGATGATGACGAGATCGACCCTGTGCGCTGGCCTGAGGTCGGCCGTGGTCGCGGCGGCCCTGATCGCCGCGACAGCCGCATCCTCGGCGGAACCCTGGGATCGCGCGCCCGCCTTCCTCGACAAGCGTGCCCCGGTGGCCCAGGCCTCCGGTGGCAGCGCCGCATCCGGTCTTGCGGCGCAGGCGCGACAAAAGGGTCGCATCAAGGTCATCGTCGGGCTCGACGTCGACATGCCGTCCGACGATGCGGTCGCGCCGATGGCGGCCGGCCGTGAACAGGCGAGGCTCCGGCAGGTCCAGGACGCGGTCATCGCCGGCGTCTTCGGCCGCACCCGCACGCCGGCCGCGAGCGGCGGCGGCAGCGCCGCCGATGACCGCGTCCGCCGCTACGAGACCATCCCCTACGTGTCGATGGTGGTCACCCCGGCAGAGCTTGCGCGCCTGGTCGCCGACGACCGCGTCGTGACGGTGCAGGAAGACGTGCCGGTGCCGCCGACGCTCCTCGACAGTGTTCCCCTCGTCCAGGCCGCCCGTCTCCACGATCTCGGCATTCTCGGCCGGCGCTATGGCGTCGCCGTCCTCGACACAGGCGTCGACCTCGACCATCCGATGTTCGGCAAGCGCATCAAGGCGCAGGCCTGCTTCTCCTCGAAAGTCTCGGGCCGGGCGAAGTCGCTCTGTCCGGGGGGCGCTGCGTCGTCGACCGATGCCGGCTCCGGCCGCAACTGCCGGACGAGCATCAGCGGCTGCGACCACGGCACCCACGTCGCCTCGATCGCTGTCGGTCTGGGCGACGGGCGGCGCGGGGTCGCGCCGAAGGGGTGGCTGATCGCCGTTCAGGTCTTCAGCCGCTTCGACGATCCGGCAGACTGCGGCTCAGCCCCGGCGCCGTGCGTGCTGAGCTACACCAGCGATCAGGTGGCCGCGCTGGAGCACGTCTACCGGCTCCGCCGAACCCGGTTCAACATGGCTGCCGTCAACATGAGCCTCGGCGGCGGCGAGTACACCGCGCACTGCGACGAGGAGAACCCGGCCTTCACGAGGATCGTCCAGAAGCTCCGGCGCGTGAACACCGCCACCGTCATAGCGGCCGGCAACAACGGCTTCGACGGAGCGATCTCCTCGCCCGCCTGCGTGTCCGCGGCGTTCGCGGTCGGCAGCACGACGAAGGACGACGAGGTCTCGTGGTTCTCGAATCACTCGACGCTCGTCGACGTCCTCGCCCCGGGCTCCGACATCACGGCGGCCGTGCCGGGCGGGCTCGGGACCAAGAGCGGCACCTCGATGGCGGCGCCGCACGTCGCCGGTGCTTTCGCGCTTCTGGCCGAGACGCAGTACTCCCTCGACGTTCGCGCCGTCGAGCGCGCTTTGAAGCGCACCGGCAAGGCGATCGCCCGGGCGGGCATCGCCAAGCCCCGCATCCGGCTGAACGAGGCCCGCAAGGAACTCGACGCCGCGAACGCTGCGGCGGAGACGGCGAGCCGGTAGCCGTCGGGCCCCTCAACGGGGCGCGGGTGCCATCCGCCGGCCTCGGGCCGGCGGACCCATCAACCGGCCGCGCCCAAGGCCGCAGCACCCGTCTCGAACTGCAGGCGGGCGAGGCGGGCGTAGAGGCCGCCGCGGGCGACGAGTTCGCGGTGCGTGCCGGTCTCGACGATGCGGCCGCCGTCCATGACGACGATGCGGTCGGCCGACAGCACGGTGGCGAGCCGGTGGGCGATGACGATCGTCGTGCGCCCCGCCTTCAGCTTTTCGAGCGCCGCCTGCACCGCCGCCTCGCTCTCGGCGTCGAGGGCGCTCGTGGCCTCGTCGAGAAGCAGGATCGGCGCGTCCTCGAGCAGCGCGCGGGCGATGGCGAGCCGCTGCCGCTCGCCGCCCGACAGCGTCTGGCCGCGCTCGCCGACGATGGTGTCGAGGCCGTTCGGCAGCGCCGCGGCGAAGCGGTCGACGCGGGCGGCGATGGCCGCGTCCCGCACCGCCGCCGCGTCGGCATCGGGGCGGCCGCGGCGGATGTTGTCGAGGATGGTGCCGGCGAACACCACCGTATCCTGTGGCACCAGCGCGATGCGGCCGCGCACGTCGGCAAGCCGCGCCTCGCGCAGGTCGACGCCGTCGAGGACGACGCGCCCGGCCGCGGGGTCGTAGAAGCGCAAGGCGAGCGCGAACAGCGTCGACTTGCCGGCGCCGGAGGGCCCGACGATCGCCACCGTCTCGCCGGGCGCCACGGCGAGGTCGATGTGGTGCAGCGTCGGCCCGTCACCGGTCGGGTAGGCGAACGCCACGCCCTCGAAGGCAAGGCGGCCCAGCGGCGGCTGCGGCAGCGCCCGCGGCTCGGGCGGATCGGCGACGGCCGGAACGGTCGCCAGCAACTCGCCGAGGCGCTCGGCCGCGCCGGCGGTCTGGGCGAGCTCGCCGCCGACCTGCGACAGCTCCCCGAGCGTGCCGGCGGCGAACACGGCGTAGAGCACGAACTGGCCGAGCGTGCCGGGGCTCATCTCGCCGGCCAGCACGTCGGTGGCGCCCATCCACAGCACCGCCACGACGCTGGAAAACACCAGGAAGACGCCGACGGCGGTCAGCGCCGCGCGCGCCACCGTCGCGCCGCGCAGCGCCTGGAACGCCGCCTCGAGCCGCCGGCGGTAGCGCGCCGTCGCATCCGTCTCGCCGCGGAAGGCCTGCAGGGCCCGCATCGCCCCGATCGCCTCGGTGGCGTCGGCGGAGGCCTCGGCGATCAGGTCCTGGGCGAGGCGCGATCGGCGCCTGACCGTGCGGGCGAAGCCGTAGAGCGGCAGCACGATCACCGGGATCGCCACGATGACGAGCAGCGACAGGCCGGGGCTCGTCACCACCATCATGGCGATGGCGCCGACGCAGAGCACGAAGTTGCGGAGCGCCGAGAAGATCGTCGTGCCGACGGCGCTCTTGATCTGCGTCGCGTCGGCGGTGAGGCGGGAGACGATCTCGCCGGAGTGGGTGCGGTCGAAGAAGCCGGCATCGAGCCGCGCCACGTGGGCGAAGACGTCGGCCCGCAGGTCGGCGACGACGCGCTCGCCGAGCCAGGTGACGAGGTAGTAGCGGGCGGCGCTCGCCAGCGCGAGCACTCCGACGATCACCACCAGCATGCCGAAATAGCGGTCGATGAAGCTCGCATCGTCCGCGCCGAAGCCGAGGTCGATCATCCGCCTGACCGCGAGCGGGATCGTCAGGGTCGCCGCTGCCGCCACGAATAGCGCACCGGCGGCGAGAGCCAGCCGGCCGCGGTGGCGGGCGATGTAGGGCGTGAGCATCTTCAGCGTGCCGAGGCGGGGCCGTGCCGTTCCCGTGCCCTCGGTCTCGCTGGTCGTGCGCCGGCGTCGCGCCACCCGCTGCCCTCCTTCGTTCCGGTTTTTCTTCGGGCGAAGTGAAATCACGTCGCGGGGCGGGGGCACAAGCGGGGGTCGGCCTTGTGGGGGCGTGCACTGTGGGATATATCGTCGCCCCGATCGACCGGCCGGGCTTCGTTTGGGGCCTGGACCGGCGTATTTGCCGTGCGCGAGTGCGGATCCGAAGACCTCAGCGGCCGGCAGCGGCTGCGCTCAGCCAGCGGACGACCGGCGATGAAGAACGACATCCACCCCGACTATCACAAGATCAAGGTCGTGATGACCGACGGCACCGAGTACTGGACGCGCTCGACCTATGGCGCCGAAGGCGACACGCTGACCCTCGACATCGACCCGCGCACCCATCCGGCCTGGACCGGCGGTCAGCAGCACCTGCTCGATCGTGGCGGCCGTCTGTCGCGCTTCAAGAACAAGTACGGCGGCTTCCTCGGCTGAACCGTCCGCGCGGGCGCGCTGCCGCCCGCGCCCTCGCCGGCATCGGCCGGCGGGTCGACGACAGGAAAGAGCCGCGCATGGCGCGGCTCGCGCGGCCTCGGGCCGACGACAAAAAAGAGCCGCGCAGGGCGCGGCTCGAGAAGTCGACAGGGAGGCTCGGGGTGGAGGGGAACCACCTCGCGTCCGCATGCGGACGTTCCTGTTGATAATTCGGAAAGGCTAATGCCGGGTTAACGCGCGCCGCGTGCGCCGCGACGGCGTTGCCCATCAAAGCCGGAAGACGGCATCCGCGGCGGCCGCGCTCGCGCGCTTCGATGCCATCGCCGCCTCGATGCGGGCGATTTCCTCGCGCAGCATCACCGTCCGCTCCGCCAGCTCGTCGAGCGACAGCACCGACAGGTCCTGGCCGATCACGTGCGCCGCCGGCTTCGGCCGCGGCCGCTCCTCCTCGAATGCCATCGCGTCCTCCCTCGTGCCGTCGTGGCGGCCTCGTTGCGCCCGATCCTGCCCGAGGCGGCGCGGGGTTGCCAACCCCGCGCCGTCCTCGGCGTTTGCCAGTGCCCTGTCGCAAGGGCTAAACCGCCGTGGCACGCATTCGGGAGACAAGCCGATGACCGCCGCCGCGCCGACCACCCCCCTGCCGCCGACGATGACCGTCGTCGCCTGCCGCACCCCCGGCGGGCCGGAGGTGCTGAAGCCGGAGACGCGCGAGTTGCGCCCGCCCTCCGACGGCGAGATCCTCGTGCGCGTCCACGCCGCCGGCGTCAACCGGCCGGACGTGGTGCAGCGCCAGGGCCACTATCCGCCGCCGAAGGGCGTCACCGACGTGCCGGGTCTCGAGATCGCCGGCACGGTCGTGGCCGTCGGCGAGGGCGTCGCCCGCTACGGCGTCGGCGACCGCGTCACCGCCCTCGTCCCCGGCGGCGGCTACGCCGAATACTGCCCCGTCCACGCCGAGAACGCCCTGCCGATCCCGGCCGGCCTGTCGATGGTCGAGGCGGCGGCGCTGCCGGAGACATTCTTCACCGTCTGGAACAACGTCTTCTGGCGCGGCGGCCTGAAGGCGGGCGAGTGGATCCTCGTCCACGGCGGCACGTCCGGCATCGGCACCACCGCCATCATGCTCGCCAAGGCCTTCGGCGCGAAGGTGATCGCAACCGCCGGATCGGACGAGAAGTGCGACGCCTGCCGCGGCCTCGGCGCCGACTTCGCCGTCAACTACCGCACCACCGACTTCGTCGAGGCGGTGAAGCAGGCGACCGACGGCCACGGCGCCGACGTCGTCCTGGACATCATCGCCGGCTCCTATGTCGAGCGGAACTGGCAGGCCGCCGCCATCGAGGGCCGCATCCTGCAGGTCTCGGTGCTGGAGGGACCGGCCACCGTCGACTTCCGCCGCCTGATGATGAAGCGCCTCACCCACACCGGCTCGACGCTGCGCATCCGCGACGTCGCCTTCAAGGCGGCGATCGCCCGCGAGCTTGAGGAGAAGGTCTGGCCGCTGATCGCCGAAGGGCGCATCAAGCCGGTGATCGACTCGACCTTCCCCCTCATTGAGGCCGCCGCCGCTCACGCCCGCATGGAGAGCTCCGCCCACATCGGCAAGATCGTCCTGACGGTCGCCGACCAAGGGTGATGGACAGGCTGACGAAGATCGTCCGCCAAGGCGTAAGGGGTACCGGGATCGGGTGTGCTCTCGTGCTCCTGGTGGCGTTCTTCTCCCCCGCGATCTTCGTCGCCTACCTGCTCTACGACCTTGCCCGGTACCCGGACGGACGCTGTGTAGACGATACCTTTGACGACGCGTTCGAGCACGCGAAAGGGTTTCTGGAAGATTGGCAAGCAGATCCGAATGCGGATACCAGAGTTACTGATCTACGAGGGAAGCACCTCTGCGAGATTCAAAATAAGTCGCGCTCAGGGCTTCCGGGCGGTCCGTATGCAGTTGCTATTTGCCGAGACGGAACGCCGTATGTGTTCGGGCATGCATTGATAAATGAGGATTGCTATTTGAGGGTAACGGAAGATTACGTTCCGTTCTGAGCTGCTTTTCCCTGACCTGCAGAATCCGCGCGACGCGCTGTCACTTGATCGGTCAGTTCGGCAAATTCTGAGCCGACAGGCGCTGCGGTAGCTGCCTCCCGTGGACGTGCCCAGCGAGAACCCGCCCAGTTTGCATCGCGTCCCGTCGCGCCGTATATGGGAGACAATCCCGAAAGCCGACGAAGTCGACACCGGGCTCCCGCGGCTGAAACCGCTGGACGCGGACGGGAACGTCATAGCCTTTGAGGACGACCCCGATGATGAACGGACCGCTGATGCCGAAGGCCACCGCCGTGTGGCTGGTCGAGAACACGGCACTGAGCTTCGAACAGATCGCCGCTTTCTGCCGCATGCATCCGCTGGAAGTGAAGGCGATCGCCGACGGCGATTCCGCCCAGGGCATCAAGGGCCTCGATCCGGTGCTGACCGGCCAGCTGTCGCGCCAGGACATCGACCGGGCGCAGGCCGATCCGACCGTCCGCCTGAAGATCGCCGACCCGAAGGTGAAGGTGCCGGAGAGCAAGCGCCGCGGCCCGCGCTACACCCCGGTGTCGAAGCGCCAGGACCGGCCGAATGCCATCCTCTGGCTCTTGCGCAATCACGGCGAGTTGAAGGACGCGCAGATCATGCGCCTCGTCGGCACGACGAAGACGACGATCGAATCGATCCGCAGCCGCAACCACTGGAACGCCCAGAACCTGCAGCCGATGGACCCGGTGACGCTCGGCCTGTGCAGCCAGATCGAGCTCGACATCGAGGTCGAGCGCGCCGCCCGCTCCTCGCCGAAGCGCGAAGAGGGCGCGCCGGGCGCCGCCACGCTGCTGCCGGTGCAGGAGACCACCGCGCCGGACGCGATGGAGGCTTTCCGCGCCGAGCCGGCCCGCCGCGAGGAGGAGGACGAGCTCGACGCCGAGGCGGTCTTCGCCAAGCTGAAGGCGATGAAGAGCGAGACGCCGGACGACGACGAGGAGGCCTGAGCGCCGGGGGGCTCAGGTCCCCGAGCGCCGTGGCGGGCCGTTCCGGCCCACGCACTCCTCGAATTCACATCTCCCACGGGCCGCCTTCGCGGCCCGTGTTGCGTTCGGGGGTGATGCCGTGCGCGTCGGCGCCCGTCAGCGCCGGTCGAAAAAGACGTCGACGCGGCCGACCGGCACGCCGAACTTCGACACCACCGCGATGTTGCGCACCCGCCGCGGGCCTTCCGCCACCAGCACGTCCTCGAAGCGCACGCGGGTGACGTTGCCGTCCTTGCCCTTCACGTCGGCGTCGTAGCTGAGGCGGATGGCGTTGCCGTCCGGGCGCACGTCGGCGGTGCCGATGACGTCCTCGCGCCGACCGATCCAGCGGCCCTCGCCGACCTTCTCGAAGACCCAGGTCTTGGTGTCCTTCTCGCCGTCGGCGAAGACGAAGTCTTCCCGCAGCGTCAGCGTCTTGCCGTCGAAGCGGCCGCGCGTCACCACCGTGAAGGCGCGGTCGGCGCCGCCGATGGAGCTGACGAAGCGGCCCTCGCCGCTGGTGCGCCCGACGAAGAAGCGCTCAAGCTGCAAGGGCGGCCCCTCGGTTCCCGCCGGCACCGGCGGGACGGTGGCGCAGCCGGCCACCACGAGGAGCGCCGCCACGGCGAGGGCGAGGCGGGCGAAGGGTGACGATCGTGTCGACGATCGCGAGAACGACCGCATGGGGAACCTCCAGAACGGGGGGCGAAGGCCGCGCGCGCAGGGGCTGCGGGCGACGGCGGCTCGCACCGGTGCGGCTGATACGTCCCCGCCCGGCCGGCGGACCATGCGCACCGCCGCATCCCGCCACCGCCGCACCGCTTGCGGCGCGGGGGGCCGCGTGCGACGAGGCACGCCATGAACTATCGCCACGCCTTCCATGCCGGGAACTTCGGCGACGTCCTCAAGCACGTCGTGCTGGCGCGCGTGCTCGTCCACCTCGCCCAGAAGGCCGCGCCCTACCGCCTGATCGACACCCACGCCGGCATCGGCCGCTATGATCTCCTCACCGGCGAGGCCGAGCGCACCGGCGAGTGGCGCGACGGCGTCGCCCGCGTCTGGGCCGCCGACCCGCCGATGGAGGTCGCCTCGCTGCTGTCGCCGTGGTGGGCGGCGGTGGCGGCGGAGAACCCCGGCGGCGGCCTCGCCGCCTATCCGGGCTCGCCTGCGCTGGCGCTGACCCTGATGCGGCCGCAGGACCGGCTCACCGCCGTCGAGCTCCACCCCGAGGACGCGGTGACGCTAAAGCGCGCCATCGGCCGCGACCCCCGCGCCCGCGTGTCCGTCCAGGACGGCTGGCAGGCGCTGACGGGTTCGGTGCCGCCGCCCGAACGCCGCGGCGTCGTCCTCGTCGACCCGCCCTACGAGGCGACCGACGAATTCGACCGCCTCGCCGACGGGCTGATCGCGGCGGCAGCGAAGTGGCCGACCGGCTGCTTCATCGGCTGGTATCCGATCAAGTCGTTCGGCCCCGTCGACATCCTCCACGCCCGCCTCGCGGACGCCGGCCCGAAGCGCCTCGTCACGGCCGACCTCCTCGTGCGCACGCCGGACAAGTGGATCCCCGGCCTGCCGGGAGCGGGCATCGTCGCAATCAACCCGCCCTATACGCTGGCGCAGGAACTCGCCGTTCTGCTGCCCTGGCTCGCAACGACGATGGCGCAGGGGGAGGGGGCGCACCACCGCCTCGCCGTCCTCGCCGACGGCTGAGCGACGGGCGCCGGGGTGATGCAGCCCGGCGACAGCGCCGCGAAACCGCACCCGCCATCCCCCGTCACGGGTCGTCGCCGCCGTCCGCCGCCTTGACCCGGCCGGCCGGGTCGCCCAAGGTCCGCACGGTCCGTCCGAGCCGTCCATCGGTGCGTCCGTCCGGGAGCCGTCCATGTCCCTTCGTCGCTGTTCCCGCCCCCTCGCCGGCGCGCTGCTCTTCGCCGGCGCCGTCGCCCTGTCGGGCCCGGCCGCCGCCGACTGGTTCGGAGGCGGCACGCCGCAGCCGGTGGAAAAGCGCGTGCCGCCCTGCAACGACACCGCGGTGCAGGCGAAGCTCGTGAAGTCGATCGCCAGCGCCGACCCGCGCTACTACGGCGTGACGGTGAGCGCGGTGAAGCAAATCGAGCAGTCGACGCTCGTCGACAACAAGGACAGCCCGCTCGCCCGCCGCTACTGCACCGCCCGCCTCGAGCTCGCCCCGCTGCCGGCCAACCTGCCGGCCGGCAAGGCGCCGCCGAAGAACGTCCTGTTCGATGGCGAGCCCGCCCCGACGCTGCCGCACGAGCGTTTCGCCTTCTACATGGTGGAGGAGAAGGCGGGCTTCGTCGGCATCTCCTGGAATGTCGAGGTCTGCATCTCCGGCCTCGATCGCTGGCGCGTCTATGACGGCCAGTGCGAGACGGTCCGGCCGCCGCCCACGCAATGATCGTCCGTTTCGCCGCGGCGATTCTCCTCGCCGTCCTCGCGCTCGGCTCGCTCCCATCCACGGGGCGGGCGGCCGATGTGCGGACGGGCGACGTCGCGGGCCGCTTCGACCACTGGCTGTTCGTGCTGTCGTGGTCGCCGAGCTACTGCGAGGCGGAAGGCGACGGCGGCAGCCCCGAGCAGTGCTCCTCCGGCCGCCCCTACGGCTTCATCGTCCACGGCCTGTGGCCGCAGTATAACCGCGGCTGGCCGGACTACTGCGCCTCCGCCGAGCGCCGTCTCGATCCCGCGTTGGTCGACGAGATGCTGCCGCTGATGCCGAGCCGCGGCCTCATCCGCCACCAGTGGGAAAAGCACGGCACCTGCAGTGGCTTGTCGCCGGACGAATATTTCGACCTCGTCCGCGAGGTCCGCCGCCTGATCCGCGTGCCGGACGACCTGCAGCGCCTCTACGTCGATTCGATGGTGTCGCCGGCGGTGGTCGAGCGGATGTTCCGCGGCGTCAATCCGGGCATGCCGGCAAGTGCGATCTCGGTCACCTGCGACCGCCGGCGCCTGCGCGAGATCCGCATCTGCCTCGACCGCGACCTCGGCTACCGCGCCTGCCCGGCCGTCGAGGCGCGCGCCTGCAAGGCCGACTGGATCCGCATGCCGCCGGTGCGCCCGGTGCCGCTGCGATGAGCGCCCCGCACCGGTTCCTTGCACGCCGCTTCGCGGTGATGACCGTGCTCGCGGTCCTCGCTGGCGCCGCCCCGCTCACCGCGCAGGACACGACGCCGCCGACGGATCGGCCGGCCGAAACCCCGCCCCAGTCCGAGACGGCACCACCGCCCGAGGCACCGGCGGCTCGGCCCGACGGCGCCGGCGAGACCCCGGCCCCGGAAGCACCGCCTGCGGAAGCTCCCGCCGCCGCACCCGACGCGGCCGCCGAGACGCCTGCGGCACGGCCCGATGCCGCCGCCGAGGCCCCGGCTGCGGATGTCCCGGCGGACGCGCCGCAATCCGAAACCGAGCCGCCTGCCGATGGACCGACGGCGCGCCCCGAGACCGGCGATGACCCGCCGCCGCTGCCGGCCTCGCTCGCCGGCGTGCCGGATCCGGTGATCGCCCTGCACGTGTCGACCACCTTCTGCGAGGACCCGTCGGGGCCGGCGCTGGCCGACCACGCCGCCCTCGTGGCCGAACTCGGCCCCACCGCCGTCCTCGTCGGCATCCCCTGCACGGGCGACGCCACCCGGGCCGCCTTCCGCCTCTATGTGCTGGAGACCGGCGAGATCGGCGGCGTCCACGCACAGTTCTTCGCGCTGCCGTCGAAGACGCTCGGCTGGACCGGCACCGAGGTGCTGTGGCAGCCTTCGACCGACGCCGAGGGCCGCCTGACCGGTACGCTCTACGATCCCGGCGAGGGCCGCTGCGCCAGCCGTGGCCGCTGGCGCTGGACCGGCTACGCGCTGGCGATGGAGACGGCCGAGCTCGAGGCTTCCTGCGGCAAGGGAGACTGGCGGACGGCCTATCCCTGAGGCCGAACCGACCGACAGCGAGACCGCCACCGTGCCGCAGCTTCCCCGCACCTTCACCGACTACCGCGCCGCGCTCGTCATGGCCGTGCAGGAGGAGATCGCCGGCGAGGCCTATTTCGCCCGCCTCGCCGAACTCCACCCAGGCCGCGGCCGGATGGCGCTGACGCTGCTCGCCCGGGTCGAGGCGGCAACCGCCGCCGCGACGCGCCCGCTCGTCGAGCGCCACGGCCTCAGCCTCGACCCGCCCGAGGCCCTGCGCGCCGCCGGCCGCGCCGAGGCCGATCGCGATGGCGCAAGGCCGTGGCCCACCTTCGTCGCCGCGATGGCCGAGAACTACCCGGCCTTCACCGCCGAATTCGAGCAGATCGCCGCCCTCGCCCCGCCGGAGGACGCGGACCTCTGCGCCGTGCTGATCGACCACGAGGTCGCCGCGGTAGACTTCGCCCGGCTGGAGGCAGCGGGGGACGCCAGCAGTTTCGCCCCTCTGGAGGCGTTCCTGGCGCGGCACGGGGCGGGCTGAGAGAGGCGCGGGCAGCGCGAGGTGACGCGTCCTCCCCCTGCCAGGGGGGAGGACAGCCGCGCCGCAGGCGCGGCAGGTGGGGGCCCGTCAATGCCAACGGGAACCTGCGGCTGGATTGACAGGCCCCACCCTGGCCGCTTCGCGGCCTGTCCCTCCCCCTGGCAGGGGAGGGACGCGAAGCGGACCACGGCCTACCGCCCGGCCAGCAACTCCGTCTTCGTCAGCGTGAAATCAGACGCAATCCACCGAGCCTCCAACTCCGCGAGGCGGCGGCCGAGCTCTGGTCCGGCGGCCAGGCCGGCGGCCATCAGGTCTCGGCCGGCGAGGGGAAAGCGCGGCGCCATCCATCGCTCCGGCAGTGACAGCAGCGCCCGCCACCCGGCATCGTCCGGCGCCGCCCCGGCGTCGGCCCAGGCGAGCAGCACGCCGTCGCTCCACGCCGCTGATCCGAGGCGGTAGAGCAGCACGCGGGCGGTATGTCCGCCGGCCACGCCGTCGCCGCCGGCGGCCTGATGTGACTGCTGGCCGTCTGACGCGCCGTCTGACGAGGCCGCCTCCGCACCCGCCCAGAGGCTCCCAAAGGCGCGCCGCGCCGCCTCCGCCGCCGCCATGCGGCTGCGCTCGGCGCCCGAGAGTTTCAGGCGCGCCGCCAGCCGCTCCACGTCCTCGGGCACGAAAGTCGACAGCGCCACCAGCGCCGGGGCCGGCGCGAGGACCGTGCCGGTCTCGCGCACGAGCTCCACGAAGCGGGCGAACCGTACCAGCCGCGGCACGCCGGCGAGCACGCGGTCGAGCACGCCGCATTCGGCCATCACGCCGAGCGTCTCGGCCGCACCGGTGGCCTGCACGAGCTTGCGCATCTCCTGGGCGATGCGCTCGGCCGACAGCTGCTGCAGGCCGGCGAGGTTGCGCGTCACCGCGTGCAGGCCCTCGCCGTCCGGTGCGCCGGTGCCGAAGCGGGCGTGGAAGCGGAAGAAGCGCAGGATGCGCAGATAGTCCTCGCGGATGCGCTCGTCGGCGATACCGATGAAGCGGACGCGGCGGGCGAGGCAGTCCGCATAGCCGCCGACGGGGTCGTGCAGCGTGCCGTCCGGCGTGAGCGACATCGCGTTCATCGTGAAGTCGCGACGGCGGGCGTCCTCCAGCCAGTCGCTGCCGAAGGCGACTTCGGCGCGGCGCCCGTCGGTGGCGACGTCGCGGCGCAGCGTCGTCACCTCGAACGGCCGGCCGCCGGCCACCACGGTCACGGTGCCGTGCTCGATCCCGGTCGGCACCACCTTCAGTCCGGCGGCGCGGGCACGCTCGGACACGACCTCCGGCAGCAGCGGCGTCGCCAGGTCGAGGTCGCCGTCCATCGGCTCGCCCAGCACCGCGTCGCGCACCGTGCCGCCGACCAGGCGCACGGCATCTGGAACCGTGCCGCCGAC
>CAZDCR010000020.1:0-2551 GCA_964503995.1 uncultured Segnochrobactrum sp. | reverse complement strand
CGCACGGCATCTGGAACCGTGCCGCCGACGAGCCGCACCTCGCCGCCGTCCACCGTGATCGCCTCGACCACACGGCGCAGCGCCGGATCGGCGAGGAAGGGCGCGCCGGCGAAGGAGGGCAGGGCGGGGCCGGCGTCGTCGCTCATTCGAAGCGGCCCGGCACCAGCACGCCGTCGCGCACCTCCGCCGGCCGGTAGGTGCCGCGCTCCGCTTCGCCGAAGCTCGCGAGCAGCACGAAGCCGATGACGGTCAGGACGAGCCCGGCGAGCGTCAGGCCATAGACCGGTCCGGCGGTCCAGTTCGAGCGGGCGGCGCTGCCGCGGGTGAACCAGAGCCACGCCGCATAGATCGCGAAGGGGGCCAGGAAGAGGGCGATCTCGATGAGGGCGAGGCGCAGCACCATCCAGTTTCCTTCTCAGCCGGCGCCGTAGAGGCGCGCGTGCAGGGCATGCACGATGCCGGCGGTGACGCCCCAGATGCGGCGGCCGGCATAGGGCATCTCGAACGTTCGCCGCTCCATGCCCCGCCATTCGCGGCGCACCGCGACGTGGTTGCTCGCCGTCATCAGGAAGGCGAGCGGCACCTCGAAGACGTCGGCGACCTCCGCCGGATTGGGCGCCAGCACCGGGTCCCCGGCGACAAGCGCCACCACCGGCACGACCCGGTAGCCGCTGGTGGTGATGTACGGGTCGCCATAGCCGAGCGGCGTCACCAGGAACCGTGACAACCCGATCTCCTCCTCCGCCTCCCGCAGCGCAGTGGCAGCGGGGTCGACGTCGCCGGCGTCGACCTTGCCGCCTGGAAAGGCGACCTGGCCGGCGTGGGCCGGCAGGTGGTCGGTGCGCTGTGTCAGGATCACGCCGGCTTCCGTGCCGCGCGCTACCACCGGGATCAGCACGGCGGCATCGCGCAGGCCGGTCGCCAGCGGCACGCTCGGGTCGATGACATGGTCTCCGGACGGCGGCAGCGACAGCACCGCCTCGCCGAGCCCGATCAGCCGGCCCCGCCGGGCGACGAGGTCGTCCGTCGAGAACGGCGCCGGGCCGCCGGCGCCCTCAGCGGAGAGAGGCGTCGAGCGCATCGGCCGCCATCATCGGAAAGAACATGCCGTCGCTCCAGACGCCGAGATGCTCGGTGCCGTCGACACTCGCCGTGACGGCTCGGGAAGCCAGCTCGTGCGCCAGCGCCCGCGTCAACCGCGCCTCCAGCCGCCCGCGCACCAGTACATAGGGCACCAGCCCGCCGGTGGCCGCGTCGTCGGCAAATCGCAGCGGCCGCTCGGGGCCGGCGGTGACGACGTCGCCGACATTGGTGCGGAAGACGATGCGGGTCGCCGCGCCGTCGCCCTCGGCGTGCATCTCGACGGCGAGGAAGGGCACGTCCTCGACGGTGATGCCGAGCTTCTCGACGGGCGTCACCAGCAGATAGTGGCCGTCCGCCTCGCGGCGCAGCACCGAGGCGAACAGTTTCACCAGCGGCTCGCGGCCGATCGGCGAGCCGCCATAGTGCCAGCGGCCGTCGGCGGAGATCCTCATGTCGATGTCGCCGCAGAACGGTGGATCCCAGCGGTCCACCGGCGGCGCGCGGCCGGCGGCGCCGGCGCGGGCGATCAGTGCGGCGAGCTGCGGGTCGGCCGCCGCCTCGTCCCTCTCGCTGGCGCGCGTCGTCTCGTCGGGCCGGGTCGTCACGGGGCGCACTCCTCGTCTGCCGCCGGTCGCCGATGGCGCCTTCGCCACCGGGCGCCGCCGGGGCGACCGTCTCCAAATGACGCGCGGGCGCCGGGGGTGCAAGGGCGCACGGCTCCTTTCGGTTCCGGGCGCGCGTGGGCGCCGGAACGGATCGGTGCTGCGTCGAATGCGCGCTGCGTGCGCCTCGCCGGACCGGCGCGCCACGAAATAGCCGGTCTTCGCCGGTCGGATGGAACCACTGGTCGCCGTCGCGCTCGCCGCGATGGAACGAACATTGCAGCGTTTTCGGGGAGCGGCGGAGGCCGGTGGTGCCGCCCGGTTTCCGCGCACGGGGCGATTGTCGCGCGGGACGGGCGCGCCAGATAGCGTATCATCCGCTGGTCAGACGACGGGCGGGACGAGGCGAAGCGCAGGCGGAGAGGCACGCGAATGAGCGCCATGACGATCGAGGCGGTTGACCAGGACGCCATCGTGCGCGACGCGGAAGCCGCCGTCGCCCGCATCGCCGAGGCCCGCGCCGAGATCGGCCGCGTCATCTTTGGCCAGGCGGCGGTGGTCGAGCGGACGCTGGTGACGCTCTTGTCCGGCGGTCACGGCCTGCTGGTCGGCGTGCCCGGCCTCGCCAAGACTAAGCTCGTCGTGACGCTCGGCACCGTGCTCGGCCTCGAGGCGCACCGCATCCAGTTCACGCCGGACCTGATGCCGAGCGACATCGTCGGCGCCGAGGTGCTCGAGCAGGGCCGCGACGGCAGCCGCTCCTTCCGCTTCATCGCCGGCCCGGTGTTCGCCCAGCTGTTGATGGCCGACGAGATCAACCGCGCCAGCCCGCGCACCCAGTCGGCGCTGCTGCAGGCGATGCAGGA
>CAZDCR010000019.1:0-26399 GCA_964503995.1 uncultured Segnochrobactrum sp. | reverse complement strand
GTGCGGGCGGCCGGGGTCGGGCCGGGCGAGACGGTGGCGGTGCTGTCGCCGAACGTGGCGGAGATGCTGGAGGCGCACTATGGCGTGCCGCTCGCCGGCGCAGTTCTGAATGCCATCAACACCCGGCTCGATGCGGCGACCGTCGCCTTCATCCTCGAGCATGGCGGCGCGAAGCTGTTCATCGTGCACGCGGGCCTCACCGGCGTAGCGGAGGCAGCGCTGGCGCAACTCGATGGGCCGCGGCCCCGGGTCATCGCCATCGCGGCGGCGGCGGATGTGCGCGCGGCGCTCGGGGCGGAGGACTACGAGGCGGCGATCGCGGGCGCCGCGCCGGCGGCTTGGGCCGGGCCGGCGGACGAGTGGGCGTCGATCGCGCTCAACTACACCTCGGGCACCACCGGCAACCCGAAGGGCGTCGTCTACCATCACCGCGGCGCCTACCTGAACGCGCTCGGCAATGCCGTCACCTTCGGGGTGCGGCCGGAGTCGGTCTATCTCTGGACGCTGCCGATGTTCCACTGCAACGGCTGGTGCTTTCCGTGGACGGTGACGGCAGTCGGCGCGCGCCACGTCTGCCTGCCGGCGATCGACACGGCGGCGATCTTCCGGCTGATCGCCGAGCACGGGGTGACGCACCTCTGCGCGGCGCCGGTGGTGCTGACGATGCTGATCCACGCCCCCGACGCCCACAAGATCGCCTTCACTCACGGCCCGGTGGAGGTGGCGACCGGCGGGGCGGCGCCGCCGAGCGCGGTGATCGCCGGCATGGAGCGGATGGGCTTCCACCTCACCCACCTCTACGGCATGACGGAGTGCTACGGCCCGGCCACCGGCTGCGCGCCACAGCCCGGCTGGGAGAGCCTACCCCTCGACGAGCGCGCGGTGCTGATGGCGCGCCAGGGCGTACGCAACCTGACGCTTTCCGACGATGGCGTGATCGACCGCGAGACCGGCGCGTCCGTGCCGGCGGACGGGGCGACGATCGGCGAACTGGTGGTGCGCGGCAACACCGTGATGAAAGGCTACCACCGCAATCCGACGGCGACGGAGGAGGCGCTGGCGGACGGCTGGCTGCACACCGGCGACCTCGCGGTGGTCCATCCCGACGGCTATGTCGAGATCAAGGACCGCGCCAAGGACATCATCATCTCCGGCGGCGAGAACATCTCCTCGCTGGAGGTGGAGGAGGCGCTGTACCGTCACCCGGCGGTGATGGAGGCGGCGGTGGTGGCGAGGCCGGACCCGAAATGGGGCGAGAGCCCGTGTGCCTTCGTGACGCTGAAGCCGGGCGCCGGCGATGTGTCGGAAGCCGACATCGTCGCCCACTGCAGGGCGCGGCTCGCCGGCTTCAAGGTGCCGCGGACGGTGGTGTTCGGACCGCTGCCGAAGACGTCCACCGGCAAGATCCAGAAGTTCCAGTTGCGCGAGCGCGCGGCGGCGCTGGCCCCGGCGTGAGCGATCGAGGCGGTCGCTCGCGACGGGCGGGCGCCTTTGACTTCGACGCCGGCGTGCCGGAAGGATGGCCGAGGGCTGGAACGGCGTCGCCGAGTTAGAAAATACCGCCGGCTTAAGTGTTCGAGGAGCGCGTAGCGTGTCGCACGATCATTCCCACGACGATCATTCCCACGATGATCACTCTCACGACGGTCATTCCAGTGACGGGCATTCGCACGACGACGCGGCAGCCCCGGCGGCCGGCGCGGTCGATTGGCGCGAGCACGGGGTGAAGGTGATTCCGGGCGATTCCCTCGACCCGAACACGGCGCAGACGCCGGGGATGAACCGGGCGGCTGCGATCAACAAGGCGCGCGCCGGCGCGGAGAAGATCTGGGCGGGGACCGTCAGCATCCACGCCAACGCCAAGACGGGCGCCCACCATCACGGCGATCTCGAGAGCATCATCTACGTGGTGAAGGGCAAGGCCCGGATGCGGTGGGGCAACAATCTGGAGTTCGTCGCGGAGGCGGGGCCCGGCGACTTCATCTTCGTGCCGCCCTACGTGCCGCACCAGGAGATCAATGCGAGCCGCGACGAGACGCTGGAATGCGTGCTGGTGCGGTCCGGGCAGGATCCGGTGGTCGTCAACCTCGACATCGAGCCCGTCGAGAAGCCCGAGGACGTGTTGTGGAAGGATCCGATCCACCGTTGACGTGATTGGCTGGCCGGCTCTTCGATCTCGCGACCGGCCGGCTGACGCAGACCGGCCGCCGACAGTGCGGCGGCCGGGATTGTTCCGTCATCAGAGTACCGTTCGGCCAGAACAGTCGTGTCAGCGCACCGGAGCCGGGTGGGCGCTGGCGACCGGCGCGGCCGTGGCCGGCGCCTGGGCGTGGGTGAGGTTCGAAGTCTCCCGGCCGCCCGTGCGCGCGAGTGCCGGTCGGGGGGTGTTACGCAGGTCGATGACCGCTGCGGCAAGCACGCAGGCGAAAGTGGCGAGGGCGAGTGCGAGGATCATGGCGAAGCCTTCCAAAGTGTGGACCTGCACCCAAACGTCCGAAAGCATGCGCTGTTCCGTTCGCGTGGCAAACGAAACCTGAATTTCTGCGTTCACGAGGGGCAAGGCCGCGCGCGTTACTGCAGCCTGCGATCATCCACCGACCGGAGATCCGACATGACCGCCGAGATCACCTCTTCCGTCCGCGCCTACAAGGGCTACACGACAGTGTCGCGCGTGACGGCCGAGGTCGATGGGACGGAGCTCTGTCACGAGGTGGAGGACCACGGCGACGCCGTCGCCGTTCTTCCCTACGACCTGCATCGGGGCGTCGGCATGCTCGTCCGGGTGCCGCGCGTGCCGGTCCTGACCCGCACGGGGGAAGCTCTGCTGCTCGAGGCCCCGGCTGGTCTCGTCGAGACCGGCGAGGACGCCGAGGCCGGTGCGCGGCGGGAGGCGCTAGAGGAGACGGGGCTGCGGCTGCGCACGCTGGAGTTCGTGGCGCGGCTGTGGAGTTCGC
Source organism: uncultured Segnochrobactrum sp. (assembly GCA_964503995.1). Classification (GTDB taxonomy): domain Bacteria; phylum Pseudomonadota; class Alphaproteobacteria; order Rhizobiales; family Segnochrobactraceae; genus CAMDHY01. The sequence goes on along the minus strand of CAZDCR010000019.1, from coordinate 23,445 downwards.
CGGGCATCTCGACGGAACGGGTGAGCCTCTACCTCGCTCCCTATGGTGCCGATGATCGGGTGGAGGCCGGTGGCGGCCTCGCGTCGGAAGGCGAGCGGCTCGCGCCCGTGGAGATCGACCTCTGGCAGCTCTGGAAGATGCTGACCAACGGCGAGATCAGCGACATGAAGACGTACTGCCTCGTCACCGCCCTCGTTCGCCGCCACGCCTACCTGTTCGAGAAGCCAGACTGAGCGGATATCCGGGCGACGGGCCGTGGCCTGTCGCCGATCGGCCAGCCAACCCTCAGCAGTTGTTGCGCGGGCAGCGGACGGTGACGCCGTGGCCGGCATCGACCGTCGCGGCGGCGACGAAGCGCGGGACGTAGGAGCCCGGCGCCAGGTAGCCGCCCCAGACCAGCAGTAGCAGCGCCAGCAGGACGACACAGAACGGGGCGGTCAGATCCAGTGCGGTCACGGCGATCCCTCCCGAGGAGAGGATGGCACGGTTTCCCCCGACACCGCCGGCCGATCGGACAGGCGATACGGCTGTTTGGGAGATTAACACGGCCAGCCGGGCGGCGGATGTGGAAATCGCCGTCGCCGCATCGAAACCGCCTATCTGACGGCCAAAGGGCCGACGCGGGTGCGCCGGCCCTCTTCAATCGGTCTCCTAAATCCGAGTTTGGTCGCGCTTCTGAGTCTGGCGCTGCGCTCCTTCGGACAGCAGTGCTCAGGTGTTGCCGGCGAGGATCAGGACCTCGGAGAGGTGATGCCGCAGCACGGGCAGGGTCTCGGCTGCGAACAAGCGGAGGACAGGATCGTCGCCGCTGGTCGCGTAGGCCGAGAACAGCGAGACGGCTTCCTCGTGCGCCTGCAGCTGCAGGTTGATGTAGACGGTGTCGAAAGTCTCGACGGTGGCGTTGCTCAGCTGCGTGAGCATCGCCTCATGCGGCGGATCGAGGCTCATGGGGGGCGCTTCGACCGTCGCGTTCTGTGCGAGGAGGGCCTGCAGCCGCTCTCCCGCCGCCGTGTGGTCGGTGATCATCTGCTGGGCGAACTGCTGGACGGGAGCGGTCTGGGCGTGCTGCAGCGCGAGCTGGCTCGACTGGATCTCGAACAGGTTCGACGGGACCGCGGCCGCCACGAACTGTTCCGCCGTCATCGGGGTCGCCTGCGGCGTCTGCACCGGCTGGTTCTGCGGGGCAGGGGTGTCGGTCTGGGCGAGCGCCGGCGAAATGGACAGAACGAGGCCCGCAAGGGCGAGCCGGACGAGTTGCGACATGACTGGATCCTTCGGTTCTGGGAGGTGCGCGGGAAAGGGCGCCTTCCTCGTCATGCCCTCCCAACAGGTCGGCGAGAGAGTTGTTCCGCGCGGCGTGGCAATTGGGGCTAGAGACTGCTGTGGCGGGATCAGGGCCGGCGTTGGCCACGAGTTGCCGGCGTCGTGTAGGACGGTGGCTGTGCTGGGCGATGGTGCCCCCTGTGCGATTCCCAAGGCGACGGCGCGGCGGTGGTGGATGGCGAACGCGGCGAAAGCAGTCGGAGAGACGGGGGAGCCTGCGCGGCCGAGCCTCGCCAAGGCGACCGCTGTGTGGGCGCGGATCGGGCTCCTGAGCTTCGGCGGGCCGGCCGGCCAGATCGCGCTGATGCACCGGATGCTGGTCGAGGAGCGGCGCTGGATCGCCGAGCCGCGGTTCCTGCATGCCCTCAACTTCTGCATGCTGCTGCCGGGGCCGGAGGCGCAGCAACTCGCAACCTATGTCGGCTGGCTGCTGCACGGCGTGCGCGGCGGGCTGATTGCCGGGGTGCTGTTCGTGTTGCCGGGCGCCGTGGCGATGCTGGCGCTGAGCATCGCCTACGCGCTTTATGGCGAGACGCCGCTGGTCGCCGGGCTGTTCTTCGGGCTGAAGGCGGCCGTGCTGGCGATCGTCGTGCAGGCGGTGGTGCGGATCGCCGGGCGGGCCCTGAAGACCGGGCCGGCGAAGCTGCTGGCGGCGGTGGCGTTCATCGCGATCTTCGCCCTGCACGTGCCGTTTCCGGTGATCGTGCTGGCGGCGGGCGTGATCGGCTATCTCGCCACCCGCGCCGGGTCCCACGCCTTCCGGGCCGGTGCCGCACACGGCGGGGCGGCGGCGGCGGCCGACGACACGCTTGCCTCCGACCCGCCGGCGCCCGGATGGCGGCGAAGCCTGGTGACGGCCGTGGTCTGGCTCGTGCTCTGGCTCGCTCCGACGGCGCTGCTGCTGGCGCTCGCCGGTCCGGACGACGTGTTCGCCCGCATCGGCGCGTTCTTCTCGGTGATGGCGGTCGTCACCTTCGGCGGCGCCTATGCCGTGCTCGCCTATGTCGCGCAGGCGGCGGTGGCGACCTATGGCTGGCTGGCGCCCGGCGAGATGCTCGACGGCCTCGGCCTCGCCGAGACGACGCCCGGGCCGCTGATCCTCGTGCTGCAGTTCGTCGGCTTCCTCGCGGCCTTCCGAGAGCCGGGCGCGTTCGCGCCACTGGTGGCGGGCGTCGCGGGGGCGGGGCTGACGCTGTGGGTGACGTTCGTGCCGTCGTTCCTGTGGATCTTCGTCGGCGCGCCCTATGTCGAGCGGGTACGCAACAACGCGGCGCTCTCCGGCGCACTGTCGGCGGTGACGGCGGCGGTGGTGGGCGTCATCCTCAACCTCGCCGTCTGGTTCGGCCTGCACGTCGTCTTCCGCACAGTCGAGCGCGTTGCGGTCGGGCCGCTGACGCTCGACCTGCCGGTGCTGGCGAGCCTCGACCCGGCGGCGCTGGTGCTGTCGCTCGCCGCGGCGGTGGCAATCTTCCGCTTCCGCCTCGGCCTGGTGCCGGTGCTCGGCGGTTGCGCGCTGGCCGGACTGGCGCTGCAGGCTCTGCTTTAGAGAAGTCTCTTATCCGATTGATAGCGAACGCTATTCGACCGGACATGGGGCGACACCCCAGATCTCCGTGGCGTATTCGGTGATGGTGCGGTCGCTGGAGAAGCGGCCGCTCGCAGCGATGTTGGCGATCACCGTCCGCGCCCATGCGTCAGGATCGGCATAGAGCGCGGTCAGGCGCGCGTCGGCGTCGAGATAGGACCCGAGGTCGGCGAGCAGCATGTAGTGGTCGCTGCCGGTGAGGCTGTCGATCAGCGGGTCGAAGATGCCGGGCTCGTCGCGGTTGAAGTGGCCGGAGGTGAGGAGGTCGAGGACGGCGCGGGTGCGCGGCTCGTGCTCGATGTGCCAGCGTGGACTGTACCAGCCGCGCGTGTCGGCCACCTGGGCGGCGGTGAGGCCGAACAGGAAGAAATTCTTCTCGCCGGCCGCCTCCGCCATCTCGATAGTGGCGCCGTCGCGGGTGCCGATGGTGAGCGCGCCGTTCATCATGAACTTCATGTTGCTGGTGCCGCTCGCCTCGTAGCCGGCGGTGGAGATCTGGTTGGAGACGTCGGAGGCGGGGATGACGCGCTCGGCGAGCGACACCGAATAGTCCGGCAGGAAGACGACCTTCAGGCGACCGCGCACCAGAGGGTCGGCGTCGATCGTCTCGGCGAGGTTGTTGAGGAACTTGATGACGAGCTTGGCGAAGCGGTAGGCCGGGGCCGCCTTGCCGGCGAAGAAGAAAGTGCGCGGCTGCACCGCGCGGCCGGGATCGGCGCGCAGGTCCTGGTAGAGCGCGATGATGCGCAGGGCGTTCAGGAGCTGGCGCTTGTACTCGTGGATGCGCTTCACCTGGGTGTCGAAGAGGCCGGCCGGGTCGACCATCACGCCATGACGCTCCCGCAGCCAGCCGGCGAAGCGTTCCTTGGCGGCGCGCTTGGCGGCGAGCGCCGCGGCGCGGAAGGCGGCGTCGTCGGCGAGCGGCCGCAGGCGGGCGAGGGCGTCGAGATCGGTGATCCAGCCGGGGCCGATCGCCTCGGTGATGACGTTGGCGAGCGGCGGATTGGCGCCGAGCAGCCAGCGCCGTGGCGTCACACCATTGGTCTTGTTGCCGAAGCGCTCCGGGAACACGGCGGCGAGGTCGGCGACCGTCTGCGTGCGCAGCAGTTGGGAATGGAGCGCCGCGACGCCGTTGGTGCTGTGGGAACCGACGATCGCGAGGTTCGCCATGCGGACCTTTTCGACCGCGCCGGGCTCGAACAGGCTGACGCGGGAGAGCCGGCCGTCGTCGCCGGGGAAGCGCTGACCGACATTCTCCCGCAGGCGGCGGTCGATCTCGACGACGAGCTCGAGGTGGCGCGGCAGGAGAGCCGCAAACCACTGCCGCGGCCAGCGCTCCAGCGCCTCCGGCAGCAGCGTGTGGTTGGTGTAGGCGAGCGTCCGGACGGTGATGTCCCAGGCCTCGTCCCAGCCGAGGCCGGCCTCGTCGAGAAGGACGCGCAGGAGCTCCGGGACGGCGAGGGCGGGGTGGGTGTCGTTCAGCTGGATCGCCGCCTTGTCGGGGAGTGCGCGCCAGTCGTCGTTGCCGGCGCGGAAGCGGCGGACGATGTCGGCGATCGAGCAGGCGACGAGGAAGTATTCCTGGACGAAGCGCAGGCCCTGGCCGGCGCTGGTGCTGTCGTCGGGATAGAGGACACGCGTGAGCGACTCGGCGCTCAGCTGCGCGGCGAGCGCGCTGACGAACTCGCCGCTGCTGAAGGCGTGAAAGTCGAACTCGTTCGGGGCGGTCGCCGCCCACAGCCGGAGCGTGTTGATAGTGCGACCGCCAAAGCCGACGACGGGGCGGTCATAGGGCAGCCCGTAGAGGCTGGAGGGGCGGCCGGGTACGACGGCGAGCGAGCCGCCGCGCACCTCGAAGGAGCAGCCGAGGCGCACCTCGACCATCTCGTCGGGACGCGCCACCTCCCACGGGTCCGGCCGGCGGAGCCAGTTGTCCGGCCGCTCGTGCTGCCAGCCGCCGACGATGTCCTGGCTGAACATGCCGTATTCGTAGCGCAGGCCGTAGCCCATCGCCGGCAGCTGCAGGCTCGCCATCGATTCGATGAAGCAGGCGGCGAGGCGGCCGAGGCCGCCGTTGCCGAGGCCGGCGTCGGGTTCCTCTTCGACGATCGCCGGCCAGTCGACGCCCTTCGCCGCGACGGCGCGCCGGACCACCGGTTCCAGCATCAGGTTGCCGATGTTGTCGGAGAGCGAGCGGCCGAGCAGAAACTCGAGCGACAGGTAGTAGACCCGCTTCGGGTCGCGGGCAGCGTAGGTCGCCTCCGTGCGGACCCAGCGCTGCGAGAGCACGTCGCGGACCGAGCGGGCGACGGCCTCGAAGCGATCCCGCGGCGCGGCGGCGGCGGGATCGACGACGTGGTCGAACATCAGATGGCGCTCGTAGAGAGCGTTCTCCGAACCCGAGAAGCGGACCGGCCCGCAGCCGTAGCGCTCCAGGAGCGCATCGCGCTCGGCGTCAGTGAGGAGCGGCGGCTGGGGTTCAGCCGCCGCGGCACGGTCCTCGGGCGTCTGCGATGTCGGCACGGCCGTTTCCCCCGGCGTCTCGTTGCCGGCGAACCGCGCCGGATCGGGCGGTGGCGTCAGACGTTGTCGGCTTCCGTCGAGGAGATCGCTGTGCCGCTGCTGGCGCCGCCCCACGTCCAGCCGGAGATTTCCGGCATGTCGTCACCGGTCCGGCAGATGTAGTCCCTGTGGTCGAGGAGCTTGTCGCGCAGCGCCTGCTTGGCGTAGGCGGCCCGCGCCCTGAGCTTCGGCACGCGGTCGATGACGGCGCCGACCAGGCTGAACCGGTCGAGTTCGTTCATCACGCACATGTCGAAGGGGGTGGAGGTGGTACCTTCCTCCTTGTAGCCGCGGACGTGGATGTTGTCGTGGCCGTTGCGGCGGTAGGTCAGACGGTGGATCAGCCACGGGTAGCCGTGGAAGGCGAAGACGACCGGCTTGTCGGTGGTGAACAGGGCGTCGAAGTCGCGGTCATTGAGGCCGTGAGGGTGCTCGGAGGCCGGCTGCAGCTTCATCAGGTTGACGACGTTGACGACGCGTACCTTGAGATCGGGGACGTACTGGCGCAGCAGGTCCACCGCTGCGAGGGTCTCGAGTGTCGGCACGTCGCCGCAGCAGGCCATGACGACGTCGGGTTCGCCACCCTTGTCGTTGCTCGCCCATTCCCAGATGCCGAGGCCCGCGGTGCAGTGCTTCACCGCCTCGTCCATCGTCAGCCACTGCGGCGCCGGCTGCTTGCCGGCGACGACGACGTTGACGTAGTTGCGGCTGCGCAGGCAGTGGTCGGTGACCGACAGCAGGCAGTTCGCATCCGGCGGCAGGTAGACGCGGACGATCTCCGCCTTCTTGTTGACGACGTGGTCGATGAAGCCCGGGTCCTGGTGGCTGAAGCCGTTGTGATCCTGGCGCCAGACATGGCTTGAGAGCAGGTAGTTGAGCGAACCGATCGGCCGCCGCCACGGGATTTCGTTGCACACCTTCAGCCACTTGGCGTGCTGGTTGAACATCGAGTCGACGATGTGGATGAACGCCTCGTAGCAGGAGAAGAAGCCGTGCCGGCCGGTGAGGAGGTAGCCCTCCAGCCAGCCCTGGCACTGGTGCTCCGACAGCATCTCCATGACGCGGCCATCCGGTGCCAGATGGTCGTCATAAGGCTCGGTGTCGGCGACCCAGGCCCGGTTGGTGACCTCGAGCACGTCCTGCCAGCGGTTGGAGTTGTTCTCGTCCGGGCTGAACAGGCGGAAATTGCGCGCGTCGCTGTTGAGGGCCATCACGTCGCGCAGGAAGGTGCCCATGACGCGGGTGGATTCCGCCACGGTGGCGCCGGGAACGGCGACCTCGACGGCATAGTCGCGGAAGTCGGGCATTCTCAGGTCGCGCAGGAGCAGGCCGCCGTTGGTGTGCGGGTTGTCACTCATGCGGCGATGGCCGGTGGGAGCGAGCGCCGCGATCTCCGGCTTGAGCCGGCCCGCCTCGTCGAAGAGCTCCTCCGGCCGGTAGGACTTCATCCAGCCCTCGAGGATGCGGACGTGCTCTGGGTTGCCGTGCATCTCGCCCATTGGCACCTGGTGCGAGCGCCAGTAGTCCTCGGTGCGCTTGCCGTCGATCTCTGGCGGGCAGGTCCAGCCCTTCGGCGTGCGCATGACGATCATCGGCCAGCGCGGGCGGCCGGTGAAGCCGTTCGCAGCCGCGTCTTCCTTGATGCGGCGGATGTCGGCGAAGACGGCGTCGAGCGTCGCCGCCATCTTCTCGTGCACGACGGCGGGATCGTGACCTTCGACGAAGTAGGGGGTGTAGCCATAGCCGCGGAAGAGCTGGTCGAGCTCCTCGTGGCTGATGCGCGCGAGCACCGTCGGATTGGCGATCTTGTAGCCGTTGAGGTGCAGGATCGGCAGCACGACGCCGTCGGTGACGGGGTTGAGGAACTTGTTGGAGTGCCAGCTGGTGGCGAGCGCCCCGGTTTCCGCCTCTCCGTCGCCGACGACGCAGGCGACGACCAGGTCCGGGTTGTCGAAGGCGGCGCCGAAGGCGTGGGAGAGGGCGTAGCCGAGCTCGCCGCCCTCGTGCATGGAGCCCGGCGTCTCCGGCGCCACGTGGCTCGGGATGCCGCCGGGGAAGGAGAACTGCTTGAAGAGGCGCTGCATCCCCTCTTCGTCCTGCGAGATGTTCGGATAGACCTCGCTGTAGGTGCCCTCGAGGTAGGCATTCGCCACCAGGGCCGGGCCGCCGTGGCCGGGGCCGGTGATGTAGATCATGTCGAGGTCGTCGCGTTTGATGACGCGATTGAGATGGGCGTAGATGAAGTTGAGGCCCGGCGTCGTGCCCCAGTGGCCGAGCAGCCGGCGCTTGATGTGCGCCTGATCGAGCGGCTCGCGCAGTAGCGGGTTGTCGAGCAGGTAGATCTGGCCGACGGACAGATAGTTGGCGGCCCGCCAATAGGCGTCGAGAGCCGAGCGCTCGGAGTCGGACAGCGTCATCGTCATATCGGTCCTCACGGTCTGTATCGCGGGCGGGTCTCGGCTGAAGCAAAGAGGTCCGGTAGAATCAAAAATCCCAGAATTGATATCGGTTCCTTGCGCCGGCTCAGGAAAATGCGGGGATCCGTTTCCTGCAGCCGAGTTCTAACGCCAGGACCCGACCTTTACAGGACAACAGTTCCATACGGGCGCCTCATCGGCGTTGATCTGGCTCAATCCGTACGACCCGAGCCGGATGCGCACGCTATCCTCGCGGACGATCACGGCACGGGAAGGGCAGCGCGCTTGGCTTGGCGGGCCTGCGCCGCCGCCCACAAGGCCTGATCGTCGCTGGCAGCCGCGGGAACAGCGTCAGCGCATTGCAATATTCCGCACGATTTGCATTATAACGCAAAAGATGATCCCGGCGCGACGCGCGCCCGGACCGGGAGGAGCCGTCATGTCGCAAGCTCGCCTCGAGGCGGAGGGCGATGCCTCCGCCGGCCATCGGCCGTCGCGCGGCGTACTCGGGTTCGCGGGTCAATGACGCGAGCGTCACCGATGCGCCGGCGCGGCGGCAGCCCGACAGGAGGGATCCTGCCGTGAACGCGAACGCCGCTCTCTATTTCGTCGACCGCCACGTCGAGGCCGGGCACGGCGACAAGGTGGCCTTCCGCGAGGCGGACGGCGGCCGGCGCTCGCTCAGCTACGGCGACCTCGCCGAGGAGTCCGCGCGCTTCGCCGGCGCGCTGGCGCGCTGCGGCGTGCGGCGGGAAGAACGGGTCGTCATGGTCGTGCTCGACCAGATCGAGTTTCCCATCATGTTCTGGGGGGCGATGAAAGCAGGCGCCATCCCGGTGCCGCTGAACACGCTGCTGTCGACGCCGGTCTACGCGACGATCCTCGAGGACGCGCGGGCCTCCGTGCTCGTCGTCTCCGGCGAGCTGTGGCCAAGCCTCGCGCCGGCGGCTGCCGCGAGCCGCCATCTGCGCACGGTGTTGGTGATCGGCGATGCCCCGCCCGGAACGCAGAGCTTTGCGGCCTTCATGGAGGGGGCCGAACCGGTGCCGGTGGTGGAGGCCCACGCCGACGAGCCGGCCTTCTGGCTCTATTCCTCCGGGTCCACCGGCGCGCCGAAGGGCGTCCGCCACATCCATTCATCGCTGAAGGCGACGTGCGACACCTTCGGGTCCGAGGTCCTCGGCATCCGCGCGGACGACACGGTGTTCTCGGCGGCGAAGATGTTCTTCGCCTACGGCCTCGGCAACGCCATGTCGTTTCCGATGGCGGTCGGGGCGACGACGATCATTCATGCCGGCCGGCCGACGCCGGACGCGGTGCTCGACATCGTCGCCCGCGAGGCACCGACGATCTTCTGCGGCGTGCCGACTTTGTTCGCCGCCATCATGGCGCGCCAGGACCAGCTCGGCGGCCCGCCGGCGCACCGGCTGCGGCTCTGCACCTCGGCCGGCGAGGCGCTGCCGCGGGAGATCGGCGAGCGCTGGGAGCGCTCGTGGGGCACGCCGGTCATCGACGGCGTCGGCTCCACCGAGATGCTGCACATCTTCCTGTCGAACCGGCCGGGCGACATCGTCTACGGCACCTCCGGCACGCCCGTACCCGGCTACGAGGTCCGCCTCGTCGACGAGCACGACCGCGAGGTCGGCGAGGGCGAGGTGGGCGAACTCCTCGTCCGCGGCCCGTCGAGCGCGGACGGTTACTGGAAGCGCCGCGACAAGTCGCAGTCGACGTTCGCCGGCCACTGGACGCGCACCGGCGACAAGTACGAGCGGACGGCCGACGGCCGCTTCGTCTACTGCGGGCGGACGGACGACATGTTCAAGGTCTCGGGGATCTGGGTCTCGCCCTTCGAGGTCGAGCAGGCGCTGGTCGAGCACCCGGCGGTGCTGGAGGCGGCGGTCGTCGCCCGCGAGGACGCCGACAAGCTCCTGAAGCCCGCCGCCTACATCGTGCTGAAGCAGGGGGCCGATGCCGACGTCCAGCACGAGCTCAAGGAGTTCGTGAAGGCCCGCATCGGCATGTGGAAGTACCCCCGGTGGATCGAGGTCGTCGACGATCTGCCGAAGACGGCGACCGGCAAGATCCAGCGCTACAAGCTGCGCGAGAAGGAGAGCGCCTGATGGCGATCGACTGGGGCGCGGGGCGGGGTCGGCTGGTAGCGGGCGGCCAGTCGCTGGAGTGGGCGGCGTGGGGCGAGCGGACGGCTGGCGCGCCGGTGCTCGTGCTGCTGCACGAGGGGCTCGGCTGCGTTTCGCTCTGGCGCGATTTCCCCGCACGGCTGGCCGCCGCCACCGGCCGGCCGGTGTTCGCTTATTCGCGCGCCGGCTACGGCCAGTCCGACGCCTGCGACCTGCCGCGGCCCCTCGACTACATGACGCGCGAGGCGCTCTGGCCGCTCGCCGAGGTGCTGAACGCCATCGCCGCCGACGCCTACGTCCTCGTCGGCCATTCCGACGGGGCGACGATCGCCACGATCTATGCGGGCAGCGTCGCCGACTACCGGGTGCGCGGCCTCGTGCTGATGGCGCCGCACCTCTTCACGGAACCGGTCGGCCTCGCCGAGATCGCCGCCGCGCGGCACGCCTATGAGACGACCGACCTGAAGCAGCGGATGGCCAAGTATCATCGCGACCCCGACGTCGCCTTCCGGGGCTGGAACGACGCCTGGCTCGATTCGGGCTTCGCCGCCTGGAATGTCGCGGACGTCGTCGACTACCTGCGCATCCCCGCTCTCGTCATCCAGGGGCGGGGCGACCAGTACGGCACGCTCAGACAGGTGGAGGAGATCGAGACGCGCAGCTACGCGCCTGTCGACGTCGCGATCCTCGAGGAGTGCCGGCATTCGCCGCATCTCGACCAGCCGGAGCGGACGCTCGGCGTGATCGTCGACTTCACCACGAGGCTTGCCCGGATCGAGGCGGCGACGGTGGAGGCGTGATCGCGCGAACGAACAGGGTCGCCCTCGCGGCAACCGAACCCCTCGCGGCCGCCGAGCCCCCTGCGCCGTCCGCGCGCGTTGGAGCCGGTGCGAGCACGGGCGGGCGGACACTGTGCTTGCCGCCGGTCCCCTACGTGCCCGGCCTCACCGCCCGACCGGAGGAGGGCTGTTTCGACCCGGTCAAGACGGGGCTCTCGCCGGCGCTGTCGTGCGGCGAGCTCGCGTCGAGCCGGGCCTTCACGGGCGGTCTGGAGGCCTTCTCTCGCGGCTATTTCTGGGAAGCGCACGAGCTCTGGGAGGCGGTGTGGATGTGCCTGCCGCCGGCGAGCGCGGAGCGCCACCTGGTACAGGGCCTCATCCAACTCGCGAACGGCGCCCTGAAGCGGCGGATGGGGCGGGAGCGGGCTGCCGTCCGCATCTTCGAGCGCGCCGACATCGCGCTTGCGGAGGCGCACCGTCGCCATTCGCGGCCGATGGGGTTCTCCGAGGCCGACACCACCGCGCTGCGGGCGAGCGCGGAAGCTGCGGAATTGGCAATATAATGCAGATATTCCGCGTGGCCATGCGCACGACCCGGTCAACCGGGCTGGAATCGACAAGATCTTGTGCAATATTGTGCCAATCGTGCGTTTACAGGCGGCGACCGTCGCCCTATCGTCCGCGACTGCACGGTGCCAGCTCGGGAGGAGCGTCCCGGTGACCAGGATAATCGACTTCCAGACCGATCCCTCGAAGTACCGCCACTGGAAGGTGGCGTACCAGGGAGAGGTCGCGACGCTCTACATGGACGTCGACGAGAACGGCGGCCTGTTCGAGGGCTACCAGCTGAAGCTCAATTCCTATGACCTCGGCGTCGACATCGAGCTCGCCGACGTGGTGCAGCGGATGCGTTTCGAGCACCCCGAGGTGAAGGTGGTGGTGATGCGGTCCGGCAAGGATCGCGTCTTTTGCGCCGGCGCCAACATCCGCATGCTCGGGGGTGCGAGCCACGCCCACAAGGTGAACTTCTGCAAGTTCACCAACGAGACCCGCAACACCTATGAGGCGGCAGAGGCCGACTCCGGTCAGAAGTACATCGCCGCCGTGAAGGGGGCGTGCGCCGGTGGCGGCTACGAGCTCGCGATCGCCTGCAACCACATCATCCTGACCGACGACGGCTCGTCGTCGGTGGCGCTGCCGGAGGTGCCGCTCCTCGCGGTGCTGCCCGGCACCGGCGGGCTGACGCGCGTGACCGACAAGCGCAAGGTGCGGCGCGACCTCGCCGACATCTTCTGCACCATGGAAGAGGGCGTGCGCGGGCGACGGGCACAGGAGTGGCGGCTCGTCGACGAGGTGGTGCCGAACTCGAAGTTCGACGAGATGGTCGAGCGCCGCGCCCGCGAGTTCGCGGCGGCATCCGTGAAGGCGGCCCCGGCGGGCGGCATCGCGCTCGGCCCCCTCGGCCGCACCATCCGGGAGGACGGGTCGGTGACCTATTCCCTCGTCGAGGTGTCGCTCGACCGGGCCGCCCGCAAGGCGACGATCACCCTCAACGGGCCCGACGGCGAGGCCCCGGCGACGCCGGAGGGGGTCACGGCCCTCGGTGACCAGAGCTACCTGCTGCGCCTCGCCCGCGAGCTCGACGACGCCATCCTGCACCTGCGGCTGAACGAGATGGAACTCGGCCTGCTGGTGTTCCGCAGCCAGGGCGACGCCGAGGCGGTGATCGCCGAGGAGGCGGTGCTCCTCGACAATCAGGACCATTGGCTCGCCAACGAGATCCTCGCTTACTGGAAGCGGGTGATGAAGCGCATCGACATGACGTCGCGCTCCATGGCCGCCCTCGTCGAGCACGGCTCGTGCTTCGCCGGCCCGCTCGCCGAAATCCTCTGGGCGGTGGACCGCTCCTACATGATGGATGGCGCCTTCGAGGGGGACAACCGGCCGCTCGCTGCGATCCGGCTGAGCGCCGGCAACTTCGGCCGCTACCCGATGGGCAACGGCCTGACGCGGCTGCAGACGCGCTTTCTCGCCGAGCCCGAAGCGGTCACCGCGCTGGAGGCGAGGATCGGCGCGGCGATCGAGGCGGACGACGCTGCCGCCCTCGGACTCGTCACCTTCGTCCACGACGACATCGACTGGGACGACGAGGTGCGCATCTTCATGGAGGAGCGCGTCTCGTTCAGCCCCGACGCGATGACCGGCATGGAGGCGAACCTGCGCTTCGCCGGGCCGGAGACGATGGAGACTCGCATCTTCGGACGCCTCACCGCCTGGCAGAACTGGATCTTCCAGCGCCCGAACGCCGTCGGCGAGACCGGCGCGCTCCAGCGCTACGGCACCGGCCTGCGCGGCGAATTCAACATGCAGCGCGTCTGACGCCGGGCGCGCAGGGAGGACGATCATGGACCTCATGAATGTCAGCTACGACACGCAGATTCCGAACAACGTCGGTCTGTCCTCCGACAAGCGCGTCCTGAAGGCCCTGGAGAAGTGGCACCCGGGCTACATCAACTGGTGGAACGACCTCATTCCGCAGGAATTCCAGCAGTCGCTCGTCTACCTGCGCACCGCCGTCTCGGTCGACCCGAAGGGCTGGGCGAAGTTCAACTACGTGCGAATGCCGGAATACCGCTGGGGCGTGCTGCTCGCGCCGCAGGTCGACGACCGCCGCATTCCCTGCGGCGAGAACGCCGGAGCGCCGGCCTGGCAGGAGGTGCCGGGCGAGTACCGCAACATGCTGAAGCGCCTGATCGTTATCCAGGGCGACACCGAGCCGGCCTCGGTCGAGCAGCAGCGCTTCCTCGCGCTGTCCGCGCCGTCGCTCTACGACATGCGCAACCTCTTCCAGGTCAATGTCGAGGAGGGGCGCCACCTGTGGGCGATGGTCTATCTCCTGCACAAGTACTTCGGCGCCGACGGTCGCGAGGAGGCCGACGACCTTCTGCGCCGGTCGTCCGGGTCGGAGGAGGCGCCGCGGATGCTCGGAGCCTTCAACGAGGAGACGCCGGACTGGCTGTCGTTCTTCATGTTCACCTACTTCACCGATCGCGACGGCAAGATGCAGCTGGAAGCGCTCGCCCAGTCGGGCTTCGACCCGCTGTCGCGCACGTGCCGCTTCATGCTGACGGAGGAAGCCCACCACATGTTCGTCGGCGAGACGGGCGTGGGCCGGACCATCCAGCGCACCTGCGAGGCGATGGTCGAGGCCGGCATCTCCGACCCCTATGACGTCGACCGCATCCGCGACCTCGGCGTCATCGACCTGCCGACGATCCAGAAGAAGCTCAACCTGCACTACACGCTGTCGCTCGACCTGTTCGGCCAGGAAGTCTCGACGAACGCGGCGAACGCCTTCACCGCCGGCATCAAGGGCCGCTACCACGAGCATCGTCTCGACGACGACCACCGGCTGGAAAACGCCGCCTATCCGGTCTGGGACCTGGACGGCGAGACGATCGTGCGCAAGGAGGTGCCGGCGCTGACCGCCATCAACATGCGGCTTCGCGACGACTACACCCGCGACGCGGCCGGCGGCGTCGAGCGCTGGAACAAGACGATCGAGAAGACCGGCGTCGACTTCCGGATGCGGCTGCCGCACGAGGCGTTCCACCGCCAGATCGGCGTCTTTTCCGGCAAGACCTTCAACCCGGAGGGCAAGCTCATCTCGGGTGCGGAGTACGATGCGAAGAGCAAGGACTGGCTGCCGACGCGGGCCGACGGCGACTTCATCCAGTCGCTGATGAAGCCGGTGCGCACGCCGGGCGAATTCGCCAGCTGGATCGCGCCGCCGAAGGTCGGCATCGACAACCAGCCGGGCGACTTCGAGTACGTGAAGCTCCACATGGCGTGACGGGCGGTCGGCTACGCCACGGCCGGCCGTCGTTCTGATCTGAGGTCCGGCCCTGTCGGGCCGCGATGAGCGAGACGATGAAGCAGCACCTGATCGATCCGGAGATCTGCATCCGCTGCTACACGTGCGAGATGACGTGCCCGATCGAGGCGATCACCCACGACGACCAGAACGTCGTGGTCGACGTCGCGAAGTGCAATTTCTGCATGGACTGCATTCCCGTCTGCCCGACCGGCTCGATCGACGAGTGGCGCGTCGTGCGCCAGCCCTACTCGCTGGAGGAGCAGTTCTCCTGGAGCGAACTGCCCGCCCAGGAAGACTTCGACGATGGCCCCGAGGGCGGGGAGGGCGGCGGCATCGAGGCGCTCGACGACGCGATGGCGGCGCTGCTGGCCGAGGCGCACCGGGGCGCGGGCGGCCGGTCGCGGCCGCCGGCGACGGCCTCGAAGCCGACGGTCAACCTCTACACCCTCGGCAAGCCCGCCATCGCGAAGGTGCAGGGCAGCTATCGGCTGACCGCGGAGGGCTCGGGCTCCGACGTGCGCCACGTCATCCTCGACTTCGGCGCCCAGCCGTTTCCGGTCCTCGAGGGGCAGTCGGTCGGCATCATCCCGCCGGGGACCGACGCCGCGGGCAAGCCGCACCTGCCGCGCCTCTATTCGGTGTCGAGCCCGCGCGACGGCGAACGGCCCAACTACAACAACATCTCGCTGACGGTGAAGCGCGACACACACGGCGTCGCCTCCAACTATATCTGCAACCTCGAGAAGGGAGACGAGGTGCGCGTGACCGGGCCGTTCGGCTCGACGTTCCTGATGCCGGACGACCCTTCGGCACGGCTCCTGATGATCTGCACCGGCACCGGATCGGCGCCCTTCCGGGCCTTTACCATGCGCCGCCAGCGCACCGCCGACGGCATGATCGGCGACATGGTGCTGTTCTTCGGCGCGCGCAGCCCCGACAGCCTTCCCTATTTCGGCCCCCTCGCCAAGGTGCCCGACCGCCTGCTGCGCAAGCACCTGGTGTTCAGCCGCCTCGCCGACGGCGCCAAGGAATATGTCCAGGACCGGATGATCAGGGAGGCCGCGACGGTGGCCGACATGATCGCCGACCCCAGGACGCACGTTTACGTCTGCGGCCTCCGCGGCATGGAGGAGGGGGTCGAGGAGGCCTTCGCCGAGATCGCCGGCGCGGATGCCTGGGCCGGGATCCGCGACGCGATGCGGGACGAGGGCCGCTACCACGTCGAGACCTACTGACGGGATCCGAACCGGCGGACCTGATGGGGCGGCGTGATTTGGATTTGTCGCCAAGCCGCGGCCACGCTAGGTTTGTGCATTATAATTCACCAGCGGGTCCGCATGTCGGAGATCACGAACTTTCGCGGCGAGGTGTCGAGCGTCGATCCCGAGCGATCGATGGACCTCGCCGTCGAGGAGTTGATGACGCGGGTCGGCGAGCGCGTCCGCAAGGCGCGGGAGCTGAAGGGCCTGCCGCGGCGGGTGGTGTCGGAGATGTCCGGTGTCTCGCCGCGCTACCTCGCCCAGCTGGAGGCGGGGGAGGGCAACATCTCCATCGGGCTCTTGCAGCGCGTCGCGCTGGCGCTCGATCATCGCATCGAGTGGCTGGTCGGGCGGGAGGACCCGTGGACATCGGAGGCGATGCACGTCGCCGATCTGTTCCGCTCCTCGCCGGCGGAGGTGCGACGCCAGGTGCTGGCGACCCTCAGCCCGACGCCACCCGAGAGCCTGCGGGCGCGGCGCATCTGCCTGCTCGGCCTGCGCGGCGCCGGCAAGTCCACCCTCGGCGCCCTGGCCGGCCGGGCCCTCGGCATCCCGTTCGTCGAGCTCAACCGGGAGATTGAGGAACAGTCCGGCATGGCGGTGAACGAGGTGCTCGCGCTCTATGGCCAGGAGGGCTACCGCAAGCTCGAGGCGCAGGCGGTGAGCCGGGTGATCGCCACCCACGACACCCTGATCCTCGCCGTCGCTGGTGGCATCGTCGCCGAGCCCGAGACCTACAAGGCGCTGCTTGCGAACTTCCACACGATCTGGCTGAAGGCGAGCCCGGAAGAGCACATGACGCGCGTGCGCGCCCAGGGGGATACCCGCCCGATGGCGGGCAACCCCGAGGCGATGGAGCAGCTGAAGTCGATCCTGCGCTCCCGCGAGGCACTCTACGAGCAGTCGCTGCTGACCCTCGATACCGCCGGCCAGACCTTGCAGGCCTCGCTCCAGCAACTCCTCGCACTCATCCACGACAACGGCCTGCTCCGCGACGTCCTCACCGGCCGTTGAGCCTCACATCAGCTTGTCGAGTGTGATGGGGAGATCGTGGACGCGCTTGCCGGTCGCGTTGAAGATCGCGTTCGCCACCGCGGCACCGGTGCCCGTGATGCCGATCTCGCCGACGCCGTGTGCCCCCATGGGGCTGTGCGGGTCGGGAATGTCCGTCCAGATCACATCGATCTCCGGCACGTCGAGATGAACCGGCACATGGTAGTCGGACAGGTTGGCGTTCATGATGCGCCCGCTGCGCTCATCGAACTGGGTTTCCTCCATCAGCGCGAGGCCGAGCCCCATGATGATGCCGCCGCGGAACTGGCTCGCGGCCGTCTTCGGATTGATGATGCGGCCGCAGTCGAACGAGCCGAGGAAGCGCGAGACCCGTGGTTCGCCCGTGACGGCGTTGACCCGGACCTCGCAGAACATCGCTCCGTGGCTGTGCATCGACCAGTGCATCGTCTCGAGAGGGTTGGGCGGGGTCGCCTCGACGCTGACACTCTGACGCTGGGCGCAGCCCAAGATCGACGCATAGCGTTCGAAACGGCCCGGCTCGTCACGCTTGCAGAGGCCGCCGTCGCGACTTTCGACGTCTTCGCCTCTCAGGCCAGCGAGCGGTGAATCGTTGCCGGCGAGCTTCAACAGCTCCTCGACGAGCGCCTCATAGGCGGCCATGACCGACGCACCGATGGCGGCGGTCTGCTGCGAGCCACCGGCGAGCACGACGCCCGGCAGGGTGGAATCGCCGTAGTTGAACGTGACCTGCTCCATCGACAGACCGAGACGATCGGCGGCGATCTGCGTCTGAGCGGTCGCCGTCCCCATGCCCATCTCGTGCGCAGCGATGTCGACGGTGGCGTGCCCGTCTGCCGTAAGGCTGAGGCGCGCAGCGCCACCCGGCATGCGGTAGTACGGATAGGTCGCCGTGGCACAGCCCATGCCGACCAGCCATTCGCCGTCGCGGACGGAACCGGGGGCGGGATTGCGCCGCTGCCAGCCGAACCGCTCGGCCCCCGACCGCCAGGCGTCGACGATGTGCCTGGAGGAGAAGGGCAGGCCGGACGTGGGGTCCTCTCCGGGCTCGTTGCGGATGCGCAGTTCGATCGGATCGATGCCGAGGTGGTGCGCGAGCTCGTCCAGCGCAGATTCGAGAGCGAAGGTCCCGACCGCCTCGCCCGGCGCGCGCATGAAGGTGTTGCTGAGCATGTCGAGCTCGACCTGCTGGACATCGAGCAGCATGGTCGACGTCGCGTAGGCGCTGCGGGTCTGCAGGATGAAGGGCTCGGGCATGACATTGTGCGGCGTCTTCGCCGTCACCCCGCTGTGGATCAACGCGGTGAGCGTGCCGTCGGCGTTGGCCCCGAGGGCCACGCGCTGGCGCGTCGGCGAGCGGCCGCCGACGATACGATAGACGCCCTCGCGCGAGAGCACGAGCCGAACCGGCCGCTTCGCAAGCCTGGCCGCGGCCGCCGCGATGATGTGATGCTGCCAGATCGTCTTGCTGCCGAACCCGCCGCCGACGAAGGGCGAGGTGATGACGACCTGCTCTTCGGCGAGGTCGAACACCTGTGCGAGCGTCCACGCGCCGTGCGCCACCGCCTGCTGGGCATCGTGGATGCGCAACGTGTCGCCCTGCCAGGCGAGCGTCACCGCATGCAGCTCGATCGGATTGTGGTTGTGACGCGGGCTCGTGTAGGTCACGTCGACGGAGAACGGCGCCTCCGACAAGGCCGCTTCGGCATCGCCCCGCTCGCTGTGCAGCGGCTGGCCCATGAACTGCGCGGGGAGGGTGCCCTTCGCCTGCGCCACGCCGAAGTCGGTCTCTGCCTCGTCCGCCTCGTAGTGGGCCACGATCAGCGACTTCGCGTGATCGGCCTGCTCCTGCGTTTCCGCAAGCACGACAGCGATCGGCTGGCCGTTCCAGTGGATCCGGTCGTCCTGCATGACCGGGACCGTGTCGCCGCCCGCGGCTTTTGCTGCCGTCAGGAAGAGCGGCGCTGGCTTCATCCGGGGCGCGTTGCGATGGGTCATCACGAGGATGACACCCGGCGCCGCCGCCGCCTCGTCGACGTCGAGCCTCACGATACGGCCCTTGGCAATGGTGCTGCAGGCGACGGACGCATAGGTCATGCCGTCGAGGGGAAATTCGGCTGCGAAGCGCGCTGTGCCGCTGACTTTGTGCGGGCCATCGAGGCGCGACACGCCTTTCCCAACGTGGCCATGCTTCTGGCGGATCAACGGATCCGGCTCGCCGCCGGGAATCCAGCGATCGGGCGCTGCCGCGACGGCCTTTGCCATTGCAGCCTGAGCGACACCCTGCACCGCCTGCTTGGCGTCCTTGATGAGGCTCATGCGGGGTCTCCTGCCAGTTCCTGAAGGACCGCGACGATGGTGCGCCGCACAAGTTCGACCTTGAAGGCGTTGCCCGATAACGGCCGCGCCTCGGCCAGTTCGGCCTCAGCGGCCTCGGCGAAGGCCACGGCCGTCGCCGGCGCGCCGCGGAGCGCTTCCTCCGCTTTCCAGGCGCGCCAGGGCGTGTGCGCGACGCCGCCGAGGGCCAGCCGAACGTCCGCGACGCGGCCGTCCTCCACACGCAGCGCGGCAGCGACCGAGACGAGCGCGAAGGCGTAGCTCGAGCGATCGCGCACCTTGCGGTAGGTGGAGCGGGCGGCGTGCGATGAGGGGGGCAGCGTCACCGCGGTGATGAGCTCGCCCGGCTCCAGCGTCGTGTCGACGTCGGGACGGTCGCCCGGCAGGCGATGGAGATCCGTCAGCAGGAGTTGGCGCTCACCCGACCGGCCGTGCACATGCACACGGCGTCGAGGGCAGCCAGGGCGACCGCCATGTCCGACGGGTGGGTGGCGATGCAGGCGCTCGAGGCACCGAGGATGGCGTGGTAGCGATTGAAGCCACCGATCGCGTCGCAGCCTTGGCCAGGCTCCCGCTTGTTACAACGCGACCCCTCTTCGTCATAGAAGTAGGCGCACCGGGTGCGCTGTAGAAGGTTGCCGCCGACCGTCGCCATGTTGCGGATCTGCGCGCTGGCGCCGGCAAGAATGGCCCGCGAAAGGGCCGGATAGCGAGCACGGACGACCCGGTTCTCGGCGACGGCGGTGTTGCGGGCCGCAGCCCCGAGCGATAACCCGCCGTCGGCGGTCTCCACGATCTCCGTCGAGAGCCCCGAGACGTCGATGAGCGCCGTTGGCCGCTCGATCGTCTCGCGCATGAGATCGACGAGATTGGTCCCGCCGCCCAGGAACTTGGCGCCGGCAGCCTGCGCACGGGTCGTGGCATCGGCGGCGTCGGCCGCTCGGTGGTAGCTGAAGGGCGTCATTCGGCCGCCTCCGCGAAGACGTCCTCGATGGCACCGATGATGCCGTTGTGGGCGCCGCACCGGCAGAGATTGCCGCTCATGCGCTCGCGCACCTCTTCCCGGCTGAAGGCGATCGCGTCCGTCGAGAGATGCGCGGTGACATGGCTCGGCAGGCCGCGCCGCAGCTCCTCCACCATCGCGATCGCTGAGCAGATCTGTCCGGGCGTGCAGTAGCCGCACTGAAATCCGTCATGCTCGATGAAGGCCTGCTGCAGGGGCGCGAGGGCCCCGATCCGTCCGACCCCTTCCACCGTCGTGAGTTTGCGGCCCTGGTACTGGACCGCGAGGGCGAGGCAGGAATTGATCCGCTCGCCATCCACGAGGACGGTGCAGGCCCCGCAGGCGCCCTGGTTGCAACCCATCTTCGTGCCGGTGAGGCCGAGATGCTCGCGCAGGAGATCTAGAAGCGAGGTGCGAAGATCGACGTCGACCTCCACCCGCTCGCCGTTGACGATGAATTGCATGCCGATGCTCCCGCGCAGGCTGTAGTCGCTCCAGAACGCTTCGCGCTCGGATCGGTTCAAAAGCCCGGGCCGAGGGGTCGCGGCGGAGAGCGGCAGGCCCCGCCGCCGCGGCGGCCGGCGCATCCTGCGATGTACTTTCGGCGCGCGGTGCGCCATTTACCCCCGAGGCGACATCGAGAGCCCGCACCGCGAAATCACTCACCAGCCTGAAAAGATGAGCGCTTACAAAATCAACCGCTTCGCCGTTGCACCGATGATGGACTGGACGGACCGGCATTGCCGGGTCCTGCACCGGGCGTTGTCGGCGCGCGCGCTGCTCTATACCGAGATGGTGACGGCGCTGGCCGTGGTGCATGGCGACCGCGAGCGGCTGATCGGGTTTTCGGCCGTCGAGCATCCGGTGGCGCTGCAGCTCGGCGGCTCCGATCCGGCGATCCTCGCGGAAGCGGCGCGGATCGGGGCGGAGTTTGGCTACGACGAGATCAACCTCAATGTCGGCTGCCCGTCCGACCGGGTGCGCGACGGCCGCTTCGGCGCCTGCCTGATGGCCGAGCCGGCGCTCGTTGCCGACTGCGTCGCGGCGATGAAGGCGGCGGTCGCCATCCCCGTCACCGTCAAGTGCCGCATCGGCATCGACGACCAGGATCCGGAGCCGGCTCTCGACGCGCTCGCCGACGCCGTGGTGGCCGCCGGGACCGACGCGATCTGGGTGCATGCGCGCAAGGCGTGGCTGTCCGGCCTGTCGCCGAAGCAGAACCGTACCGTGCCGCCGCTCGACTATGGCCGGGTGCGGCGACTGAAGGCGCGGCTGCCGGGGGTCTTCGTCGGGCTGAACGGCGGGCTCGACACGCTCGCGGCCGCCAAGGCGGAGTTCGCCCACGTCGACGGCGTCATGCTCGGCCGCGCCGCCTACCACAACCCGGATCTGCTCGCGGGCGTCGACGCGGAGATCTATGGCGACGGCGAGGCCGGCGACGTGCGCGCGGCGGTGGAGGTCTATCTCGGCTACGTGGCCGACAGTCTCGCCAGCGGCGTGCCGCTCGCGCCGATGGTGAGGCCGATGATCGGGCTCTTCCACGGCCAGCCGGGGGCGCGGACCTATCGGCGCATCCTGACGGTCGAATCGGTGCGGCGCGGGGCAGGCCTTGAGGTGATCGAGCAGGCGCTGTCGGCGCTGCGGCCGGCCGCGGGGATCGACGAGGCCGAGGGTGCGGCCGTCGAGGCAGCCGCCTGAGGGCCGCTGCTCAGCTGAAAAAGTTGTAGCCGACGACCAGCGCGAGCGCGAGCGCACCCCAGAGCAGGATCGCCCGCCCGACCTCGCCGAGCGCCGGCGGGTTGGCGACGTAGCCCGACAACAGCAGGATCAGCACGGCGACGGAGGCGACGAGGCCGGGGCCGACTTCGTCGATCCAGGTCGGGAAGGGACCCTGTTCCGGCCCGAACAGCCAGAGCGCCACGGCGACGGCGCAGATCGCCGCCAGAACGTAGAACGCGACCTGGCGGATGCGCTGCTTCGGGCTCATCGGGCGACCGCCACACTTGACCGCCGCCGCGCCGGCAGCGCCGCCATCACGGCGCGCCGCGCCGGCTCCGCCATCCGCGCCCACTCGACGATCTCGTCCAGCGTCCGGCCGCAGCCGTGGCAGAGACCGTCGGCGCCGATGACGCATTCCTTGACGCACGGCGACGACACCGCGCCCGCTTCGCCCACCGTCGTCACCACCCGCTGCAAGGCCGGCATTGCCGATCCGCTTCCTCCGATTCGCCCGTGCCGAAGAGAGCGGCCAGGCGCGTCGAGTTTAGGGCAGCGCCGCGGCGACGGCGAGGAGGAAGGCGCACGTCGCCGCCTGCTCGGCCGCGCCGGCGACGTCGCCGGTGCCGCCGCCGAGGGTGGCGCGCATCACCCGCAGCAGCAGCCAGACGGCGACGGCGGCCGCAACGAGGGCGGCGACGATCGCCCAGAATCCCGTCTCGGCGCCGCCGATGAGGAGCGCCAGCACGGCGGCGGTGACGGCGGCGGTCGTGAGGCCACCGGCGGTCGGGCGGCCGGCGGCGACGGCGATGCCATCCGTCCGCGCCGGTGGCAGCAGCGCGAGCGGCGCCAGGGCGGCAGCGCGGGAGACGGCGTTGGCGGCCACGAAGGCGGCGGCCGCCAACGTCGCGGAAACCTCGGCGATGGCCGCCAGCGCCGAGACGCGCAGGATCAGCGACAGCACCAGCGCCGCGGCGCCGGCGGCGCCGATGTGGCTGTCGCGCATGACGGCGAGCCGCCGCTCGGTGCTGCCGCCGGCGGCGAGGCCGTCGGCGGTGTCGGCGAGGCCGTCCTCGTGGAGCGCCCCGGTGACGGCGACGCCGACGGCGACCGCCACCGCCGCGGCCGGCAGCGCCGGCAGGCCGAGCCAGGCCGTGAGCCACAACGCGGCGGCGCCGGCGAGCCCGATGACGGCGCCGGCGACCGGCATCGCCCAGGCGTCGCGGGAGAGGTCCGGCAGGCGGGCGGGATCGTCGAGCGGGCCGAGCCGCGGCACCGGAACGCGCGCCAGGAAGCGCAGGCGGCCGGCGATGGCGGCGGCGGCGCGGGCGAGCCGGTCGTCGGACGTCAAAGCCATGATCTCTCCCGCTGGCAGCCGTCCGGCATGACAGCCGCGGCGCGAGGCACTATCAACGGC
>CAZDCR010000018.1:0-26704 GCA_964503995.1 uncultured Segnochrobactrum sp. | reverse complement strand
CACCCTGATCGCGCTGTCGATCGGCTTCGTCGTCGCCGTGATCATGGTGACGCTCAGGCTCGGCGGCGGCAAGTGGGCCCGCCGCTTCGTCGACGCCTACCTCACCTTCTTCCGCACGACGCCGGAGATGGTGCTGATCTTCTGGGCCTATTTCTGCCTGCCGGCGGTGCTCGGCATCCAGATGAGCGGGCTCACCGCCGGCAGCCTGTCGCTCGGGCTCGTCACCGGCGCCTATCTCGCCGAGATCTTCCGCGCCGGCATCCAGTCGGTGCCGAAGGGGCAGTTCGAGGCCGGCCGGGCGCTCGGCCTCACCCGCTTCGCCCTGTGGACGCGGGTGGTGCTGCCGCAGGGCGTGCCGCTGATGACACCGCCGTTCATCAACTATCTGACCGAGCTCATCAAGAACACGACGCTGCTCGCCGCCATCGGCGTCGCCGAGCTCGCCTATGTCGCCTACAACCTCGGCGCCCAGACCTTTCGTTACTTCGAGTTCATTACCGCCATCGGCATCGGTTATTTCCTCATCATCTTTCCGATCAGCCTGCTGTCCCGCCGCCTGGAGAAGACCCAGCGGCAGGCCGCGATGTGACGACCGCCTGACCGCGCGGCCCCCGACGGGGTCCGCGCCCATGACAAACAGCCGGCAGCAACGCCGGCGCACCTTCAACGGAGTGGACCCATGAAGTGGATTTCGACCGCCGTCCTGGCAGTGGCGCTGAGCGTCGCCTCGCTCGCCGCCCACGCCGCCGATGACCTGATCGCCCGCATCCAGTCGGCCGGCGTGCTGCGCGTCGGCATGGCGCCGAGCCCCTCCGACCAGTCGCCCAACCCGGCGACCGGCGTCTATGAGGGCTACAATGTCGAGATGGCCGAGGAAGTGGCCAAGATCATGGGCGTCAAGCTCGAGATCGTCGACGCCACGTGGGCGACGCTGGTCTCCGGCCTGGTCGCCGAGCAGTACGACGTCGTCTTCGCCAACCTGTTCGCCACGCCCGAGCGGGCGCTCGTCGTCTCCTTCACCCAGCCCTACGCCTTCAACGGCTTCATGGTGATGGTGGCGGCCGACTCGCCGCTGGACTCGCTCGATGACCTGAACTCGCCGGACGTCACCTTCGTCGGCATGTCCGGGTCGGTGGAATCGATCTTCCCGGCCGAGCTCTATCCGGACGCCAAGATCAGCGTGCTCGTCGGCGAGAACGTCGCCGCCCCGACGCAGGACGTGCTCGCCGGCCGCGCCACCGCGCACATGATCGACCCCACCACCTTCACCATCCTGAAGGCGCAGAACCCCGAGCTCGCCTCGAAGGTGAAGCTCCTGAACGGCGAGGACAATCTCCTGAAGCCGGTCGGCCTCTCCTATGCCGTGCGCCCGTCGGACCTGCACATGCTGAACTTCCTCAACGTCTACATCCAGGACCGGATCAACAACGGCACCTACAAGGCGCTGCGCGAGAAGTGGTTCACCAAGCTCGGGCAGGCCCAGTAGGCCTCCGGCCGGGACCCAGATGCCGTCGTCTCCGCCGCGGACCGGCGGATCGACGGCGGCAACCGACAGGACGAGGGCTCGCTCCGCGCCGGCGGGGCGGGCCTTCGTCCTTCCGGGACAGAATGAGGAGAGACCGGCCACGTGCGGCGAAGACTTTGGGCCGGCGCGGCGTATCCTCCTGTGAGCGGCGCCACCACGCCCCGCGCCCGGAGAGAAGCCGATGACCCGCCTCCTTGCCGCCCTCGCCCTGACGGCCGCCCTCGTCGCCGGTGCGGCCCTGCCCGTCGCGGCCGATACGTCCACGGCCGGCGGGGCGGTGCCGAAGGACCTGCGCGGCACGCGCTATTGCGAGATCATCCCGGTCTATCGCGACGGCCTGTCGTTCCGCCTCGAGGTCTACAACACGCTCGGCCAGAACGACTGCCCGCCCGACGTCTGGAACGCCATCGACGGCAAGAAGCTCGCCGACGAACTCGGCGCCTTCGAGGTGGTGATGAACGGGCCGCGCTTCTGGGTGATGGACTCGATCGGCGCCACCGGCGCCACCAAGGACGGCGTGACGAAGACCTTCGACGGCCTGGCGGCGACCCAGCGCGCCACCCTGTCGCTGCCGTTCCGCGACCTGCTGCTCGGCCACCGCGCCTACGTGGTGCGCACCATCAACCGCGAGACCACCTACCTCTATCAGGCGGGCAAGCCGGTCTACGAGATCACCGACGCCGACGGCCGCGTCTACGTCATGCAGACCTTCGCCGAGATCGTCGACAAGACGCTGACGATGGACGACCTGGCCGGCCTCGGCGCCAGGCTGAAGCTGCCGGACGGCTGGACCTATTCGACCCGTGTGCTCGACGCCGACCTCGAGCTCACCGCCGACGGCGAGGCCTATCTGATCCAGGACGATTTTCAGAATTCCTACCAGCGCCGCAACTGACGGCGGCGCAGGGCGGTGGGGGCCGCGCCGGCTCTGACGGCGGCCATCGCGGCCGCCGTCAGAGCAGGTCGATCAGGTGGGCAATCAGCGGCGCGTCGGCCGGCGGCATCGGCAGGTCGCGCAGGCGCGCCGGCTTCATCCAGCGGATCGCCTGGCCCTCGCGGCCCTCCGGCGTGCCCTCCCAGCGCCGGCAGACATAGAGCGGCATCAAAAGGTGGAAGCTCTCGTAGGCGTGGCTCGCGAAGGTCAGCGGCGCGAGGCAGTCCGCCTTGACGGTGATGCCGAGCTCCTCGGCGAGTTCGCGGATAAGGCTCTCCTCCGGCCGCTCGCCGGGCTCGAGCTTGCCGCCGGGAAACTCCCACAGTCCCGCCAGCGCCTTGCCCTCGGGCCGCTGCGCGACGAGCACCCGCCCGTCGGTATCGACCAGCGCGCAGGCGACGACGAGAACGATGCGCGGCGGCTCGGTCGATGGTCCGCTCATGCCGCTTCGCCCTTCGCGCGCCGGTAGTCGCCACGGTAGGCCTCGGTGAAGCCCATGCGGCGGTAGAGGTCGACGGCGACCGTGTTGCCCGCCAGCACCTGCAGGTAGCCGGTCCGTGCTCCACTGGCGGCGCCCCAGGCGAGCGCCGCGCGGACGCAGGCGTTGGCGTGACCGCGGCGGCGGAAGGCCGGGTTGGTGCCGACGTCGAACAGGCCGACGAGGTCGCGGTCGCGGACGGCGAGCGTCGAGGCGGCGACGGCGCCGTCATCGATCGCCACCATCAGCGCCGCCTCCGGCACGATGCGCTCGAGCACGGCGACGAGGGCGCCGATGTCGGCGGCCTTCGCCGAGGCCGTCGTCTTCATCGCCTCGGCCCAGCGGCGGCGCGGGGGCGCCTCCCAGGCCTCGACGCCCGACGGCGCGGCCACGCCATCGGTCGGCAGCACCATCGTCAGCGTCTCGTCGAACACCTCGAAACCGTCGCGCTCGAGGAGGGCCACCACGGCCGGCGGGGTCAGCGGCGTGATGCGGACGGTCGGGCGCAGCCCCTGTCGCCGCGCTGCAACGGCCATCGCCGCGAGCCGCGCTTCGGCATCGCCGTCATCGGACGGATCGAGGAAGTTCAGGCTGTTAAGGCGCTTGGAGCCGTGGCCCGGGGTGACGCGCAGGAGCCAGCTGCCGTCGTGGACGAGCCGCTCGGCCGGCCAGGCCGAGAGGTTCGCCGTCTCCAGGCGCAGCACATCCACCGAGGCGGCCGAGCTCATCAGCTGCGGTAGTCGCCGTTGATGGCGACATATTCCTTGGTGAGGTCGCAGGTCCAGATCGTCGCCTTGCCGCGGCCGAGGCCAAGCTCGACGCGGATGTCGATCTCCGGCTTCTGCATGACGGCCGTGGCCGCCGCCTCCGAATAGGCCGGGTCGCGGGCGCCCTCGACGGCCACCCGGACGTCGCCGAACCAGATCGCAAGCTTGTCGCGCTCGGCCGGCTCGCCGGCCTTGCCGACCGCCATGACGATGCGGCCCCAGTTGGCGTCCTCGCCGGCGACCGCCGTCTTCACCAGCGGCGAGTTGCCGATTGCCATGGCGATCTTCTTCGCCGAACGGCTGGAGGTCGCCCCCTCGACGGTGACGGCGACGAATTTCCTCAATCCCTCGCCGTCTTTGACGACGAGGTGGGAGAGCTCGAGCAGCAGCGAGTCGAGCGCCCGGCGGAACGGCAGCAGCCGCCGGTCGGCCGGGTCGGTGATCACCGCCGCACCGCGGTGCGCCGCAGCCCCGGTCGCGAACATGAGCAGCGTGTCGGAGGTCGAGGTGTCGCCGTCGATGGTGATGCAGTTGAAGCTGCGCTCGGCGCCACGGTGGAGCAGCGCCTGCAGGACGGGCGCGGCGATCGGCGCATCGGTGGCGATGAACGACAGCATCGTCGCCATGTCCGGCGCGATCATGCCGGCGCCCTTGGCGATGCCGCAGAGCCGCACCTCGGCGCCCTCCAGGCGGGCGGTGCGGGTGGCGAGCTTCGGGAAGGTGTCGGTCGTCATGATGGCGCGGGCGGCGTCGCTCCACGGGCCGTCGGCAAGCCGCGTCGCCGTCTCGTCCAGCACCGCCTCGAACTTGGCCGGGTCGAGCGGCTCGCCGATGACGCCGGTGGAGGCGAGGAACACCTCTTCCGGCCGGCAGCCGAGGGTGCGCGCCACGGCGGCAGCCGAGACCTCGACGGTGGTGCGACCCTTCATGCCGGTGAAGGCGTTGGCGTTGCCGGAATTGACGAGCAGCGCGCGGGCGTGGCCGCCCGGCAGGTTCGCCCGGCACCACTCGACCGGCGCCGACGGACAGCGCGAGCGTGTCGTCACGCCGGCGACCGTGGTGCCCTCGGCGAACGCCATCAGGAGCACGTCGGTGCGGCCCTTGTACTTGATGCCTGCCTGGGCGGTGGCGAGGCGGACGCCCTCGATCGGCGGGATCTCGGCGACGATGGCGGGCGCGAAGGGGGAAACGGTCACGGACATCGGCGGGTCATCCGAAAGGCGGGAGGCGCTTCGGTGTGCCCCACCCCGGGCGGCGGCGCAAGCGCCGGCGGCCCCCGTCAGAGCCCGTGGCGGGCCCGCGCCATGCGGCATTCCGCATCGCCCGGCTCGCAGTCGCGGCAGACCTGCGGGCGAACGGCGTAGACCGAGCACGACGCCGCGACACCGATCGCACCGACGAGCGCCGAACAGCGGTCGCCGTCGCAGCGCATGCCGGGCGCGCCCTCGTCGGCAAAGGCCGCGGGGATCAGCGCCAGGTCGTCGTCGTCCTCGATGGTGAAGCGCGGCCATTCGGCCGAATAGGCGCAGCAGGCACCGCAGCCGCGGCAGTCCGCCTCGGCGGCGTCGACCTCCGGCGCAAACCGGCCCATCAGGCGGTCCCAGCCGTGCGCGAAGGCCGCGCCGGTGTGCGGGAGCCGCCGGGGCGGCTCCGGCGCATCACCGCTTGCGGGCCTTGCGGGCCGCGTAGCGGGCGTCGCGGGCGGCCTTGCGCTCGATCTCGAGGGCGGCCTCGCGGGCGATCCGCTCCGCCTTCTCGGCGGCGGACCGCTCGGCATCCTCGACGGCGCGACGCGCCTCCTCCTCGGCCCGGGCGGCGGCCTCGGCGGCGCGCTGCTGCGCCTCCGCCTCCTTCGCCGCCTTGCGCTCGGCGGTGCGCGCCTCACGCGCGTCGGCGACCGCCTTGCGCTCGGCCAAACGCGCCTGCACCGCCGGATCGTCCGGCTTCGGCTGGCTGCGGAATCGCTCCAGCAGCTTCTGCCGGGCTTCGGCCGCCACCTTCTTGCGCTCGTTGAAGTCGTTGTCTTTGAAAGCTGCCATCGTCTCTGACTTGTGTCGCCACGTCGGGGCGCCGCCGGATGCGGCCGGTCCGCGTGCGATGCTTTAGCGCCGATTGCGCCAATGGAAAAGCCGCCCGACGGGCGGCCCCTCCGCGAATATGGGGTGGCGAGGCCACCCTTGCCATGACCGGAGGCGGTCCCCGGTCACGTCTGCTGGCGTCGACGCCGGCGACCCGGGCGGGCGCCGGCGCCGGACTGCGAGAAGACTACTGCGCCGGAGCCGGAGCGGGCGCCGCCGCCGGATCGTCGGCCTTCAGCGTCGGGTCGAGCACGTCGATCGTGGCGGCCCCCTTGAGGCTCGCAAGCGTCGACGCGAACTTCTCGCGGATCAGGAGGTCGCGCAGCCGCGCCTGCACCTGGTCATAGGCCGGCGGGGCCTGCTTGCGCTTGTCCTCGACCTGGATGACGTGGAAGCCGAAGTCCGACTTTACCGGCGTCTCGGTGATCGAGCCGATCTCGAGGGTGAAGGCGGCCTCCTCGAACGACGGCACCATCTGGCCGCGCGAGAAGTAGCCGAGATCGCCGCCCTGGGCGGCCGAACCGGGGTCCTTCGACTTCTCGCCGGCGATCTTGGCGAAGTCGCCGCCGCCCTTCAGGTCGGCGATGATCGCCTTCGCCTCGTCCTCGGTCTCGACGAGGATGTGGCGGGCGCGCACTTCCATGTTGTCGCCGAACTTGCCGACTTCCTCGTCGTAGCGGGCCTTGACCTCGGCGTCGGTGACGGCGCCGGCGATCTTGTCCTGCACATAGGCGTTACGGGCCGCCTGCAGTTCCATGAAGGCCAGGCGCTGCTTGAACGCCTCGGTCTCGGTGACGCCGTCCTTGGCGGCCGCATCGGCCATCACGTGCATGTCGATCAGGACGTCGAGAATGATGCCGCGACGGGCGCCTTCCGGCACGCGGGCGAGATCGTCGGCGAAGTCCTCGGCGGCCATCTCGATGTCACCCTGGGTGATCGGCTGGCCGTTGACGGTGGCGAGGACGGTCTCGGGGGGCGGGGCCGGCGCCGCGGGCGCCAGGGCCGCGGCCAGCCCTTCGGTGGTCGTCGGGGTCGCCGGCGCCGCGTCCTGGGCGAAGGACGGGGCGAGGGCGGAGGACGTGGTCAGCGCGACGGCGAGGACCGCCGGCACGACCAACCGCTTGAGGTTCAAAAAGGTCATGGAATTCCGTCTCTGGCCCGCGGGATCGGGGCCCGTCGGTTGCAAGGGCGCCCCCCGTCGAGGCGGCGGCACAATGTCCGAAAGCCGTGACGTTGACAACCTCCGGGGTGCTTCTTATGTCTCGGCGCGGTGCCGGTCGGAGGGGGCTTGCGAGCTTGTCTCCGTCTTCGGGCGGTGCCGGCGAGCGATCCGATGACGGCCTTGTCGCTGCCGCCTTCGCGGGCGAGCGTCAATTTGCGGGTCTTCCGTGTCTCGGTCCGTCGAGACGCCGTTCATGGGAACCCGTTCGTCGGGTCGGCGCGACCGACCGGTGTCTTTCTTCCTCCGAAGGGACGGGAATCATGGTCGGCCTTGGTGCCCTCGCCCGCAAGATGTTCGGGTCGGCGAACGATCGTCGCGTCAAGGCGTATCGCGCCCGCGTCGCTGCCATCAACGCTCTCGAAGCCGAGGTCTCGGCGCTGTCGGACGAGGCGCTGCGCGCCCGCACCGACGACTTCCGCCAGCAGATCGCCAACGGCCGCTCGCTCGACGATCTCGTCGCACCGGCCTTCGCCACCGTCCGCGAGGCGGCCAAGCGCACCCTCGGGCAGCGGCATTTCGACGTCCAGATGATCGGCGGCATGGTCCTGCACGAGGGCCGCATCGCCGAGATGAAGACCGGCGAGGGCAAGACGCTGGTCGCGACGCTGCCGAGCTACCTCAACGCGCTCGCCGGCAAGGGCGTCCACGTCGTCACCGTCAACGACTATCTCGCCAAGCGCGACAGCGACTGGATGGGCCAGATCCACCGCTTCCTCGGCCTCGAGGTCGGCGTCATCGTGCACGGCCTGACCGACGACGAGCGCCGCCGCGCCTATGCGGCCGACATCACCTACGGCACCAACAACGAGTACGGCTTCGACTACCTGCGCGACAACATGAAGTACGACCGCGCCTCGATGGTGCAGCGCGGTCACGGCTTCGCGATCGTCGACGAGGTGGACTCGATCCTGATCGACGAGGCGCGCACGCCCTTGATCATCTCCGGTCCGCTGGAGGACCGCTCGGAGTTCTACAACACCGTCGACACCTTCGTGCTGAAGCTGGTCCCGGAGGACTACGAGGTCGACGAGAAGCAGCGCACCGCCGCCTTCACCGAGGTCGGCAACGAGAAGCTCGAGAAGCTCCTCGGCGAGGCCGGCCTGCTGCGCGAGGGCTCGCTCTACGACATCGAGAACGTCTCGCTCGTCCACCACCTGCAGCAGGCGCTGAAGGCGCACAAGCTGTTCCAGCGCGACAAGGATTACATCGTCCGCGGCGACGAGGTCGTCATCATCGACGAGTTCACCGGCCGCATGATGCCGGGCCGGCGCTATTCCGACGGGCTGCACCAGGCGCTGGAGGCGAAGGAGCACGCCGCCATCCAGCCGGAGAACCAGACCCTCGCCTCGATCACCTTCCAGAACTATTTCCGCATGTACGGCAAGCTCGCCGGGATGACGGGCACGGCCTCCACCGAGGCCGACGAGTTCATGGACATCTACAAGCTCGAGGTGGTCGAGATCCCGACCAACGTCGGGGTTTCCCGCATCGACGACGACGACGAGGTCTACCGCTCGGTCCTCGAGAAGAACCGGGCGATCGTCGAGCTCATCCGGGACTGCAAGAAGCGCGGCCAGCCGGTGCTGGTCGGTACGACCTCGATCGAGAAGTCCGAGACGCTCGCGGACCTGCTGAAGTCCCAGGGCTTCCGCCAGCGCGATTTTTCGGTGCTGTTCGATTCCTCGCACGCCGACGACGAGCTCGTCTTCCAGGTGCTGAACGCCCGCTACCACGAGCAAGAGGCGTTCATCATCGCCCAGGCCGGCGTGCCGGGCGCCGTGACGATCGCCACCAACATGGCCGGCCGCGGCACCGACATCCAGCTCGGCGGCAACGCCGAGATGCGGTTCCGGGAAGAGCTCGCCGACATGCCGGAAGGGCCGGAGCGCGACGAGCGCGAGACGCGCATCCGCGACGACATCGCCCGCCTGAAGGCAAAGGCGCTGGCCGCCGGCGGCCTCTACGTCATCGGCACCGAGCGCCACGAGAGCCGACGCATCGACAACCAGCTGCGCGGCCGCTCCGGCCGCCAGGGCGACCCGGGCCATTCGCGCTTCTTCCTGTCGCTGCAGGACGATCTGATGCGCATCTTCGGCTCCGACCGCATGGACGGCATGCTGCAGAAGCTCGGCCTGAAGGACGGCGAGGCGATCGTCCACCCGTGGATCAACCGGGCGCTCGAGAAGGCGCAGCAGAAGGTCGAGGCGCGCAACTTCGACATCCGCAAGAACATCCTCAAGTACGACGACGTGATGAACGACCAGCGCAAGGTCATCTTCGAGCAGCGCATCGAGCTGATGGGCGCCGACGACGTCGGCGCCATGGTCGCCGAGATGCGCCACGAGGTGATCGACGGCCTCGTCGCCAAGCACATCCCGGAGAACGCCTATCCGGAGCAGTGGGACGTCGAGGGTCTCACCACGGCGGTGCGCGACACCCTCAACCAGGACCTGCCGGTCGCCGACTGGGCCAAGGAAGAGGGCATCGCCGACGAGGAGGTGCGCGAGCGCCTGAAGGCGGCCGCTGACGTCGCGATGGCAGCGAAGACCGAGCGCTTCTCGCCGGACATCATGCGCCAGATCGAGCGCGCGGTGCTGCTGCAGACGCTCGACCACCTGTGGCGCGAGCATCTCGCCACCCTCGACCACCTGCGCTCGGCGATCCATCTGCGCGGCTACGCGCAGCGCGATCCGCTGAACGAGTACAAGTCCGAAGCCTTCACGCTGTTCGAGGCGTTGCTGTCCAACCTGCGCACGCAGGTGACCTCGCAGCTCGCCCGCGTCGAGCTCGTGCAGTCGCCCCCGACGATGCCCTCGGATGACGATCTGCCGATGATGGAGGCCCACCACCTCGACCCGTTTACCGGCGAGGACGAGATGGCGCTCGCCGACGAGCAGATGGGTGGCGGTGTCGCGCTGGCGCCGCCCCGCCGCGAGGCGACGGCGCGGGTGGCGAACGATCCCGCCACCTGGGGCAAGGTCGGCCGCAACGAGGCCTGCCCGTGCGGCTCCGGCAAGAAGTACAAGCACTGCCACGGGCAGTTCGCCTGAGGGCGGATCGCCGCTAGAGGGCCCGATGGCCGAGAACCCGACCGGGGCGGCGCTCGAGGACTGGCTGCTCGACCACGCCCTGCGGACGGTCGTCCTCGATGACCTGGTCGACGGCATGGCACGCCGGCTCGTCGCGGCCGGCGTGCCGATCCGGCGCTGCTCGGTCGCGTGGTCGATCCTGCATCCCCTGTTCGACGCCGAAGCCGTCACCTGGACGCGGGCGGACGGCCCCGTGCTCAGCCAGTTCCCGCACGCCGAGAAAGAGCGCGAGGCCTGGGCCAAGAGCCCGATTCGCCACATGCTGGCGAACGGGCTCGAGTCGCTGCGCCGCCGTCTCGCCGGCCCGGCGGCGGAACTGGACTTCCCGCTCTGCGAGGAACTCGCCTCTGTCGGCGACACCGACTACGTGGCGTTCACGATCCGCTTCGACATCCCGAAAATCGTCGAGGAGGACCGCGGCATCGTCGTCAGTTGGACGACCGACCGCCCCGGTGGCTTCACCGATCGCGACATCGCGATGTTGAGCCGCCTCAACCGTCCGCTGGCCATCACCTGCCGCACCGCCCTGCTGTCGCGCATCGCGAGCAACATCGCCGAGACCTACCTCGGCCGCCGCGCCGGCGGGGACGTGCTCGCCGGCCGCATCCGCCGCGGCGACGGCCACACCATCCGCGCCGTCATCTGGTACTCGGACCTGCGCGGCTCGACGGCACTGGCCGAAAGCCTCGCGCCCGACGCCTACATCATGCTGCTCAACCGCTACTTCGAGTACACCGCCGGCACGGTGATGGAGGCCGGTGGCGAAGTCCTCGACTTCATCGGCGACGCCGTCCTCGGCGTCTTCCCGGTCGTCGACGGCGCCAGCGTCGAGACGGCCGCTGCCGCTGCCACCGAGGCCGCGGACGCCGCCGTCAGGCGCATCGGACCGATGGCGGATAGCTCGCCCGCCCTCGACTTCGGTGTCGCGCTCGCCGTCGGCGACGTCATGTTCGGCAACATCGGCATCCCCAACCGGCTGTCCTTCTCGGTCATCGGTAGCACGGTCAATGCCGTCGCCCGCATCGAGAAGATGACGAAGCAGATCGGCGAGCCGGTGCTCGCCACCGAGCACGTCGCCCTCACCGCTCCTGGCCGCTGGCGCCCCGTCGGTGCCTTCCCACTCGACGGCTTCGGCGCCCCCGTCCCGCTCCACGCGCGAGCCCGTCCTTGATCCATCCCCTCCGCATGCTCGTGCTCGCCAACCCGAAGAGCGGCCGGGCGGCGCAAGGCCTGGCAGCCGCCCTCAACGTCTTCGTGGAGGCCGACGTCGACTTCCAGGTCGCCCGGCCGCGTTCGGCCGAGGCGATGAAGGAGGCGATCCGCACGCGCGGGCCCGAGTTCGGTGCCGTCGTCATCGCCGGAGGCGACGGGACGGTGAACGCCGCAGCCGGTGCGATGGCCGACATCGACCGCCCGATGGGCATCCTGCCCTTCGGCACGGCCAATGATCTCGCGCATACGCTCGGCGTGCCGGTGTCGCCCACCGCCGCCGCCGCTGTCATCGTCGCCGGCCATACGCGGCGGATCGACCTCGGCCACGTCAACGACCAGGTGTTCGTC
This sequence comes from uncultured Segnochrobactrum sp., assembly GCA_964503995.1. Classification (GTDB taxonomy): domain Bacteria; phylum Pseudomonadota; class Alphaproteobacteria; order Rhizobiales; family Segnochrobactraceae; genus CAMDHY01. The sequence continues at coordinate 15,051 of CAZDCR010000018.1, read as the reverse complement.
AATGCGGCGAGCCTCGGCCTGCCCGTGACGGTGGCGCAGAGCCAGGATCCGGAGCTGAAGCGCCGGCTCAAGGGCTTCAGCTACGTCGTCGCAACCATCCGGGCGCTGCGGACCATCCGGCGCTTCACCGTCAGGATCACAGTCGACGGCGAGAGGAGCGAGTTGAAGGCGCTGCAGGTCACCGTAGGCAACGGCGAGCGCTTCGGCGGCGGCATGCGCGTCGGCTCGAGCCCGGCGATCGACGACGGCTTCCTCGACGTCTTCGCGATCGAGGCGGAGACCATCGCCGACCTCATCCACGCCGCACCGGCGATCCGCTTCGGGCTGCAGGACAAGAACCCGCACACCCGCACCTTCCGCGGCCGCGACGTCCGCATCGAGACGAACCGGCCGATGCCGATCAACACCGACGGCGAGATCTCGACCGAGACGCCGGCCGACTTCTCGGTGCAGCGCAGCGCGCTCGCGGTGTTCGTCCCCGCCACGTGACGACAGTGGTCGTCCGCGCCATGTGAGCGGAGGGGCCGACACCGGCGACCGGAGAGGCGCGGTTCAGCGGCGGTTCAGGCGTGGCATGCGAAACGTGTCCACGAGCGACATTCCCAAGCGGGGCGACAGCCGCTGGAGACCGCCCGTGCGCATCCGACCGAACCTCACCCGCCGCCCGATCATCGATCTTGCGCTCGTGGTCGCCGTGGCCGGACTGCTGACGGTTGCCTATGTGATCGCAGGATCGTCGTGGCCGATCGACATCGGGGGACCGGCCGCCCCTCTCACGCACACGAGCGCCCTCGATCCGCAGATCGCCAACGGATGAGCCCCGACCCCGTAGCCGGGGTCGGGCGATCAGGTGGGCGTCAGCCGCCGAACAGCGAGCCGAAGGCCTTCGAGAGGAAGTTGCCGTTCTCCGCAGGCGGCGCGGCGGCCGTCTCGGTCAGGACGACCGGCGCGTCAGCGGCATTGGCGGGAGCCGGAACCGGCACCGCCGGAGCGGCGACAGCGGCGGCGGCATCCGCCGGAGCTGCGAGGCTCGGCGCCGCGGCCGGAGCAACCTGCACGGCGGCCATGTCGGCCGCCGGAGCGCCGGCGGTCGCGACCGTGCTCACCGCCACCGGCTGCGTGCTGCCGGCATTGGCGGCGGCCGCGGCATCCGAGGAGCCACCCCCGGCGAACGAGAACATCGAGCCGAAGAAGCCGCCGACGCCCTCGGGCTTCGCCGCGGCGACGGCCGTGGCCGAAGGCGTGCGGCCGGGAGCGGCGATCGGCAGCGGCACGCCAGAGGCGATCATGATGCGCGTCGCCTCGTCCGGCCCCTCGTCGGCGGCCGGCGCGGCACCCGGTGCCAGCGGCACCGGACCCTTGTCCTTGGTCTTCTCGATGGCGCTGGCGATCATCAGATCACGCGCCTTGTTCTCGTCCATCTTCTGCTGCTTCGCCTTCATCGCAGCGACGATCTGGCGAACGGCCTCCTCGTCCTTCTGCTTCTTCGAGGCGACTGCGATGGAGATTTCCTGCGGAACGTCGAGGATCGGGCAGGCGCGGCTCGGGTCGAGGCCGCGGTTCGGATCGGCGGACTTGGCGTTGAACACGTACTGGCGGCCGCAGACGTCGACCTTCGGCTCGAGGCGCGTCACCTCGAAGTGGTCGTAGCCTTCCTTCAGCATCTGCCAGAACGGCATGTTCGGATTGCCCTCGTGCTTGGCGAGGTTCTCCGGCGTCATCTTGAAGGGGAAGGCCTGCACCTGGAACGACCGCTGGCCACCTTTGAACGCCTCGCGACCGAGCGCGTAGATGTCCTGGATCTGCTTGTCCTCCATGGCGTAGCAGCCACGGGAGGAGCAGGCGCCGTGCACCATCAGGTGCGAGCCGGTGCGGCCATGCGAACGGTCGTAGGCGTTCGGGAAACCGAGATTGAACGCCAGATGATAGCTGGAGTTCGGGTTCATCAGGCCCGGGGTGATCGTGTAGAAGCCTTCCGGCGCCTGCCGGTCGCCTTCCTTCACCTTCGGGCCGAGATCGCCGGACCACTTGCAGATCTCATAGGTCTGGAGCAGGGCGAACTTGCCGTCCGGGCCCTTCTTCCAGACCTCGAGCTCCGATTCCTGCTTGAACAGGCGGACGAGGATCGGCGCCGATGCGCTCATCTTGAGCTCGCGCATCTTCACGAGCGTGGCCGGCGCGATCGGCCGGTTCGCCTTGGCGCCACCACCGCCATAGCCGACCTCGTCGGCTTGGCAGCCGGCGAGCACGAGGGCAGCGGCGAGAACGGCACCCTTGGTGAGAGCACCACCGCGGCCCTTGAGGGCGCCGAGGAAGAACGAGCGACGCTGCGGGGCCGGTGGCACCGCGACGAGCGAGCGAGCGTCTGGCATTGTCGGCATGAGATCCTGCAAAGCCGGCGTTCCCTGGCCCCCCGGCCGATCCGACCTTAGGAGCGCAATCCTTACCGAGTCGTAACCATATCGCGCCGCGACGGGAGGCGCGAGAGGCCTCTTCAGTCGGGCGGGAATGCGGCGAGCGTGTGACCGGCCGCCGTTCTTCCCGCCTTCGCGCTCAGAGGCCGCGTCCGATCGCCAGGAACTTGGCACGTCGGGCCTGGCGCACCGCCGCCGCGTCCTGGCCGGCATAGCTGCCGAGTGCCCGCTCGATGGCGTCACCCACCGCCGCGACGACGGCTGCCGGTGCGCGGTGGGCGCCGCCGACCGGCTCCTTGACGATCTCGTCGACGACACCGAGGCGGACGAGGTCGTCAGCGGTGATCTTCATGTTGGTCGCCGCATCGGGCGCCCGCGCCGCGTCGCGCCACAGGATCGAGGCCGCGCCCTCCGGCGAGATGACGCTGTAGACGGAATGCTCGAGCATGATCACGCGGTTGGCGGTGGCGAGCGCGATGGCACCGCCCGAGCCGCCCTCGCCGATGACGACGGCGACGTTCGGTACGCCGAGAGCGAGGCAGGCCTGGGTGGAGCGGGCGATCGCCTCGGCCTGGCCGCGCTCCTCCGCGTCGATGCCGGGATAGGCGCCGGCGGTGTCGACGAGGGCGATCACGGGAAGCCCGAAACGATCGGCGAGTTCCATGACACGCACGGCCTTGCGGTAGCCTTCCGGCCGCGCCATGCCGAAATTGTGCTTGATGCGGCTCTGGGTGTCGTTGCCCTTCTCCTGGCCGAGAACGGCCACGGGCGTGCCGCGGAAACGGCCGAGGCCGGCGACGATCGCCGCGTCCTCGCCAAAGCCGCGGTCGCCGGCGAGCGGCGTGAAATCGGTGACGAGGTGGGCGATGTAGTCGATCGCGTGCGGCCGGTCGGGATGGCGGGCGACCAGCGTCTTCTGCCACGGCGTCAGCTTGGCATAGACGTCCTGAAGGGCTGCGGCGGCCTTCGCCTCGAGCTTGCCGATCTCGTCGCCGACGTCGACCGACTCGCCCTGTGCGGCGAGCGCGCGAAGCTCCTGCACCTTGCCTTCGAGATCGGCGACCGGCTTCTCGAAGTCCAGATAGCTTCTCATCGTCCCGTCCGCTGCTCCCCTTGGCTGCCCCATGCGGCCGGACGTTGGCCAGCCGAGCGCGGCAAAGTCAAGGCGAAGGGGCCGTTCGGAAGGCGCGAAACCGGCTTCGGGCAAGCCCGTGCTCAGCCGACGCCCTCATAGAGCACTTCGGTCATCATGCCGGTCGCCATGTGGTAGAGGTTGTGGCAGTGGAACGGCCAGCGGCCGGGGTTGTCGGCGTCGAAGACGACCTTCACCCGCCCCATCGGCGCGACGAGCACGGTGTCGCGCACCGCGCCAGCGAGCGGCGTCCCGTCGATCTGCACCACCTGGAAGGCGTGGCCGTGCAGGTGCATGGGGTGCGCCATCATGGTGTCGTTGACGATGTCGAGCATCACCCGCTCGCCGCCGCGCACGTGGATCGGCGCCGGCCTCGGCCAGAACGCGCCGTTGAGAGACCACGCATAGGGTGCCATGCCGCCGCCGAGATCGATGCGCACGGTCCGGTCGACCGGACGCACCGGCAGCGGCTCCACGGCTCGCAGGCGGCGCTCGAGGGCGAGGTCGAGCGGCGGCGCCTGCTCGGCTGCCGCGCCGATCTTCGCAACGGTCGCACCCGGCGCGGCCAGCACCAGCCCGGTGCGGGCGACGTCACCCTCGCGCTGCGCCAGCACCGGCACGACGCGGCCAGCCGGCACGTCCACGACGAGGTCCAGGCGCTGCGCCATCGACAGCGGGAAGCGTGTGCCGGAGACCGGGACCACCGGCGTGCCGTCGACGGCGATCAGGCTCGCCTCGGCGCCGCCGAGGTCGATCCAGTAGGCGGTGGCGGCGGAGGCGTTGATGATGCGCAGCCGCACCCGCCCGCCCCGCTCGGTCCGCACCACCTCCGGGTCGGCGAGGGTGCGGCGGTTGGCGAGATAGGCGTCATACTCGACGTCGTTGAGGTCCATCACCATGCCGGCCGGCATCCCGGCGCCTGCCATGCCGTGCCCGGCCATGCCCTGGCCCGCCATGCCGTGGCCCGCGTGCGGATCGGCCGGGCCCACCGCCATCCCGTGGCCGGCGTGGGGATCCGGCGCCGCCGCCATGCCGTGACCGGCGTGCGGGTCGGTGACGGTCATCGGAGCCCCGCCGTGGCCGGCGTGCGGGTCCGCGCCATGGCCGCCATGGCCGCCACCCGCGGTCAGCCCGGCGAGGACCTCTGCCGGGTCCTTGAAGGTGAAGTCCTCGAGGATCAGCACCACCTCCTGCGTGTCGGCGCGGGCATCGGCGGCGGTGCGGACGATCAGCGGCGCGGCGAGGAGGCGCTGCTCCTGCAGCCCGTGGTGCGAGTGCATCCAGTGAGTGCCGGGGCGGGCGGCGAAATCGTAACCACGCCGGTCTCCCGCGGCGATCGGCGCGATGCCGGGCCCGGCGACGCCATCCTCGATGTCCGGCGGCGTCTGGCCGTGCCAGTGGATGATCGTCTCCTCGCCGAGGTCGTTGACGAGTTCGAAGGCGAAGCGCGCGCCCGGCTCCAGCACCGCGCCGTCGCGCCCGCCGGGCCCGGCGATGCCGAACACCGTCGCGACCTTTCCGTTCACATCGATCGTGCGCGTTCCGGCGACGAGGGACGGCGCGGCGGCACGCGCCGGGCCGACGCCCGGCAGGGCGGCCGCAGCGACGAGGCCGGCGCCGGCGGAGAGGAGCGTGCGGCGGGTGAGACGGGGGGAGAACGGCTTAGCGATCATCGGCGCGGTCCCTTGCGGTCCGTTCGGCGCGCGGCTCAGCCGCTACCGTCACTGCGGATGGTGGTGATGCCCGTGACCGGCGGCCCCCGGCTCGGCCGGGGTGCCGGCGTAGCCGCGAAGCACGTCGTAGCGGTGGATCTGATGGCTGGTGAGCACGGCCGCAGTCTCGATATGGGCCGCGAGATGGACGCCCCGCAGCCGGCCGGCCAGCAGGCCGATCTCCGCCGTCAGGCGCTCCACTGCCGCCGCGTCGAGCCGCCGCGCCGCGAAGCCTTCGTCGAGCGTGCGCTCGGCCGCCACGATCGCGGCACCGAGACGCTTCGCCTCGGTCCGCATCCCCGCCTCGATCTCCCCAAGGCGCCGCACCTGCTCGGGCGTCAGGCCGAGCTCGGCGGCGAGTTCCCGGGCGTGCATCGGCCCCGGGTGTCCGTTGAGTTCGGCGGCGAGCGCCAGCCCCATGCCACGGCCGGCGGCGAGGTCGTCGAGTTCGGCGGTGGACAGTGCCTTCACGGCACGCGTCGTCTCGCCGACATAGGGCGAGGTCGCGAGCACTGGTGCGGGCGCGGAGGTCGCGACGCCGGCGGTGGCGACGAGAGCTACCAGAGGCAGTTGCAGGGGGCGGAAGCGGATGGTGACGCGACGGGCCATGGAACTCTCCGGTTCTGATCGGCGGCAGCTACCTGTCGGTACGGCCCAGCACGTCGATCAGTTCGCCGATCTTGCGGCGCTGCTCGTCCGGGTCGCCGGAGGCGATGGCGTGCTCGACGCAGTGGGCGACGTGATCCTTCAGCACCTCCTCCTCGACGCGGCGGAGCGCCGCACGGACGGCGGCGATCTGCGTCACCACGTCGATGCAATAGCGGTCATCCTCCACCATGCGGGAGAGGCCGCGGACCTGCCCCTCTATGCGGGAGAGGCGCTTCAGACAGGCGGATTTGGTTTCGGTCTGCATGACTGGACAGATACCCCACCAGGGTATATTTGACAAGACGGATATACCCCATGCGGGTATAGAGCGAGGGTCGACGGAGACAAGCGATGGCGAACGAGCGCAGCGATGGCGGGCACGTCCCGGCTGACGCGGGGCACACGGGACACGGGCACACGGCCGCCGACGCCACGGCGCCATCGAGCTGCTGCGGTGGGGGCGCCAAGACGGCCCCGGCCGGTGCGGCCGCGCATCACCACGGCAGCCGCGACCACGCCGCCCATGGCCACGGCGCTCACCATCCCGACCCGGCTCCCGCCGCCGACGACGACGGCCGCGTACTCGACCCGGTCTGCGGCATGCGCGTCGACCCGCACACCACCAAGCACCGCGCCGAGCACGACGGCCGCACCTACTCTTTCTGCTGCAACGGCTGCCGGACGAAGTTCGAGGCGGACCCGGACAAGTATCTGAACAAGGCGGATGCGCCGCCGTCCGCGCCGGTGCCGGAGGGCACGGTCTACACCTGCCCGATGCACCCGGAGATCCGCCAGGTCGGCCCCGGCTCCTGCCCGATCTGCGGCATGGCGCTGGAGCCCGACGTGATCACCGCCGACAGCGGCCCCAACCCCGAGCTCGCCGACATGACGCGGCGGTTCTGGATCGCGCTGGCCCTGACCCTCCCCGTCTTCGTTCTCGAGATGGGCGCCCACGTCTTCGGCCTGCACCTGCTCGATGCCCGCACCTCGACCTACGTGCAGCTCGCCTTGTCGACACCGGTGGTGGTGTGGGCCGGCTGGCCGTTCTTCGAGCGCGGCTGGCAATCGATCCAGACCCGCAACCTCAACATGTTCACCCTGATCGCCCTCGGCACCGGCGTCGCCTTCGCCTACAGCCTGGTGGCGACGCTGGCACCCGAGGTCTTCCCGCCGAGCTTCCGCGACGGCCACGGCGCGGTGGCCGTCTATTTCGAGGCGGCCGCCGTCATCACCGTGCTGGTGCTGCTCGGACAGATGCTGGAGTTGAAGGCGCGCGACCGCACGTCCGGCGCCATCAAGGCGCTGCTCGGCCTCGCCCCGAAGACCGCCCGTCGCATCCGCCCCGACGGCTCCGACGAGGAGGTCGACCTCGACCTGATCGCCGTCGGCGACCGCCTGCGCGTCCGCCCCGGCGAGAAGGTGCCCGTCGACGGCACCATCACGGAGGGCCGCGGCACGCTCGACGAGGCGATGGTCACGGGCGAGCCGATGCCGGTCGAGAAGGAGACCGGCGCCGCCGTCGTCGCCGGCACCATCAGCCGCGACGGCGGCTTCGTCATGGTGGCCGAGAAGGTCGGGCGCGACACGCTTCTCGCCCGCATCGTCCAGATGGTCGCCGAGGCGCAGCGCTCGCGCGCGCCGATCCAGCGGCTCGCCGACCGCGTCGCCGGCTGGTTCGTGCCGCTGGTCGTCGCGGTCGCGGCGCTGGCTTTCGCCGCGTGGTCGCTGTTCGGACCGGAGCCGCGCATCACCTATGCGCTCGTCGCCGCGGTCTCGGTGCTGATCATCGCCTGCCCGTGCGCGCTGGGTCTCGCGACGCCGATGTCGATCATGGTCGGCGTCGGCCGCGGCGCCCGCGCCGGCGTCCTGATCCGCAACGCCGAGGCACTGGAGCGGCTGGAGGCCGTCGACACGCTGGTCATCGACAAGACCGGCACATTGACGGAAGGCCGGCCGGCACTCGCCGCCGTCCGCACCCTCGGTGCGCTCCCCGAAGACGAGGCTCTCCGCCTCGCCGCGAGCCTCGAGCGCGGCAGCGAGCACCCGATCGCCGCGGCCGTCGTCGCCGGCGCCACCGCGCGCGGGCTCGCGCTCGCCCAGCCGTCCGGCTTCGACAGCGTCGCCGGCAAGGGCGTCGCCGGCACCGTCGAAGGCCGGCGGGTGGCGATCGGCAATGCCGGCTACCTCGCCGGCCTCGGCATCGACGTGAAGGCGGCGGTCGAGGCCGCCGAGGCGCTCCGCCGCGACGGCGCCACCGCCGTGCTCGTCGCCGTCGACGGCGAGGCCGCCGCGGTGCTGGCCGTCGCCGATCCGGTGAAGCCGTCGGCCGCCGCGGCGATCGCGGCGCTGAAGGCGGACGGCCTGCGCATCGTCATGCTCACTGGCGACGGCCGCACCACGGCGGAAGCCGTCGCCCGCGCCCTCGGCATCACCGAGGTCGAAGCCGAGGTGCTGCCGTCAGACAAGCGCCTCGTCGTCGAGCGCCTGCAACAGGCCGGCCGCGTCGTCGCCATGGCCGGCGACGGCGTCAACGACGCCCCGGCGCTCGCCGCCGCCGACGTCGGGATCGCCATGGGAACCGGCACCGACGTCGCCATCGAGAGTGCCGGCGTGACGCTGGTGAAGGGCGACCTTTCCGGCATCGTGCAGGCGCGGAAACTGTCGAAGGCGACGATGGCGAACATCCGCCAGAACCTCGTCTTCGCCTTCCTCTACAACGCCGCCGGCGTGCCGATCGCCGCCGGCATCCTCTATCCCGTCCTCGGCCTGCTGCTCTCGCCGATGCTCGCCGCCGCTGCGATGGCGCTGTCGTCGGTCAGCGTCATCGGCAACGCGCTCAGGCTCGGACAGGTGAAGCTTTAGGAGGCGGTTGCGGGAGCGGCGAGCAGCCGCTCCGTCAGCCGCACCCAGTAGCTGGCGCCGACCGGCAGGAGCGCGTCGTTGAAGTCGTAGTCCGGGTTGTGCAGGCTCGGGCCCGGGCCGCTGCCCAGCCAGAGATAGGCGCCCGGCTTCACCTCCAGCATGTAGGCGAAATCCTCCGAGGCCATCGACGGCTGCGGATCGATGATCACCTTCGCCGACCCCACGGCGGCCCCGGCGGCGGCCTGGGCGAGGGCGACCTCGGCCGCCGTGTTGACCGTCGTCGGATAGCGATAGTCGTACCAGACCGTGCCCGTCGCGCCGTGTGCGGCGCAGATGCCGGCAGTGACCGCGCGGATCCGCGCCTCCACCATGGTGCGCACCGCCGGCAGGAACGTCCGCACCGTGCCACGCAGCACCACCTCGGGCGGGATGATGTTCCAGGCGTCGCCACCGTGGATCTGCGTGACGCTGACCACCGCCGCGTCCAGCGGGTCGAGGCTGCGGCTCGTGATCGTCTGCAGCGCCGAGACCAGTTCCGCCGCCACCACGATCGGATCGATACCGAGATGCGGCATCGCGCCGTGGGCGGCGTTGCCCTTGATGGTCAGCTCGAACACGTCGGACGCCGCCAGCATCGGACCCGGTCTGGCGGCGAAGGTGCCGAACTCAAGGCCCGGCCAATTGTGCAGGCCATAGACCTGCTGCATCGGGAAGAGCTCGAACAGGCCCTGTTCCACCATCACCTTGCCGCCGCCGGCCATCTCCTCGGCAGGCTGGAAAATGAAGTGGACGGTGCCGGCGAAATCGCGCGTCCTGGCGAGGTGCTGCGCGGCGCCGAGCAGCATCGTCATGTGGCCGTCGTGGCCGCAGGCGTGCATCTTGCCAGGGATGGTCGAGCGGTAGGGAAGGTCGGTCGCCTCCAGGATGTCGAGCGCATCCATGTCGGCGCGCAGGCCGATGGACGGGCCGGGCTGGCGTCCCTGCAAAGTCGCGACGATGCCGGTGCCGGCAAGCCCGCGCCGCAGGGGAATGCCGAAGCTCTCGAGCTTTGCGGCGACATAGGCGGAGGTGCGGTGCTCCTCGAAGGCGGTCTCCGGAAAGCTGTGAAGCTCCTGCCGCCAGGCGGTCAGCTCGGCATGGGACTTCACGATCTCGTCGACGAGCGGCATTCTGAACCCTCACCCATTCCGCGCCGGCGCCCGTCCCGATGGCCCGAGGCGGACGGTTCGACAATGGCCCGGCCGGGCGAACCTGCCAAGCCGTTTGCATCCGGCGTAAGTCGCTTTCCGATGCCGGGGTGCATCGGTCGCTGACGAGCGCGCCGCGCTGTCGACGGCTCGGCGTGCGGGTCAGGAAGCCGGAGCGCCCCTCGAGACGACCGGCCGCGCCAAGTCTGCCAGCGCCGCCGCGATGTCGACGGTGGGCGCATAGCCGATGAGGGCCGCCGCGCGGGAGAGGTCGAGCGGGCCGACGCGGCCATCGTCGTCGCGGCCGCGATCGGCAATGACGGACAGCGTCGGCGACGGCATCTCGGCCAGCAGCAGGCGGACGATCTCTTCTTCCGAGAGATAGGTACCGCCGGTGATGTTGACCGGCGTGAAGCCCTCCGTCACCGCAGCAGTCGCCAGGCACACCGCGCGGGCGGCGTCCGACACATGCACGAATTGGCGCATGTTGGAGCGGGTGTCGGTCACCTCGATGGCTGCGCCGGTCCGCGCCGCCTCCAGCGTCTGCGAGATCAGATAGGGCGTCACACGTCCGGCGCCGAACACCGAAGAAATCCGCAGCGCGAGGGTGGCGATGCCGTGGCTCGCATAGGCCCGCAGGATGGCTTCAGCCGCCAACTTGCTGGCGCCATAGGCGTCTCTGGCGCCGACGGGCGCCTCTTCGCTCACCGGCGCGCGCGTCGGCGCCTCGGCATAGACTGCGTTGGAGGACAGGAAGACGAGGCGGCCGACCCCGGCCTGGCGCATTGCCTCGGCGACGTTGAGGGTGCCGGCGACGTTGACGTCGAACATCAGCGCGGGATCGCCGGTCGCCAGCATGGCGCCCGAGATGGCGCCGGCGTGCACGACGATGTCGGGTGCGAGCGCGCGCATCAGTTCCACCACCGCGGCACGGTCGCGAAGATCGAGGGCCGTGACCTCCTCGCCGCCCGACAGATCGCTGCCCGTCACGTCGTCGCCGGCTTCGCGCAGACGCGCCACGACGGCGCGCCCGATGAAGCCGCTGGCGCCGGTAACGTGGACGCGGCTCACGGCGCGGGGTGTTCGGCGCGCCAGTGGGCGGCGATCTCCGCGCTGGTGCAGATCCACACGTCGTCGTGGCGCGCGACGTGGTCGAGGAAGCGCATCAGGCCGGTGATGCGACCGGGCCGGCCGATCAGCCGGTCGTGCAGAGCGAGCGACATCAGCTTCGGGCTGGTGGCGCCCTCGGCATACATGACGTCGAAACAGTCGCTCATATAGCGGGCGAAATCGTCGCCGGTGGAGAAGCCGCTGTTCTGGTTGAAGCGGTTGTCGTTCGTCTCGAACGAGTAGGGCACCACCAGATGCTGGTGGCCCTCGACATCCACCCAGTAGGGCAGTTCGTCGTTCAGGGCATCACGGTCATAGGTGATGCCGCCGTGCTCGACGAGGAGGCGGCGGGTGTTGGCGCTCGGGCGACCGGTCATCCAGCCCGTCGGGCGCACGCCGGTGACGCGCTCCAGCGTCTCGATGGCGAGGCGGACATGCTCGCGCTCCTCGGCCTCGGGCATGACCTGGTAGTCGAGCCAGCGATAGCCGTGCGAGACCAGTTCGTGGCCGTCGGCGACGAAGGCGCGGGTGAGATCGGGATTGGCCTCGGCCGCCTTCGCCACCGCCAGCAGGCTCACCTTGATGCCGCGCTCGCGGAACAGCCGCAGCAGCCGCCAGCCACCGACGCGCGAGCCATATTCGAAGACGGTCTCGACCATCGGGCTGCGCAGGCCCGCCAGGGCCGGCTGGCCGATGTCATTGAGAACGTCCTCCGACTGGCCGTCGCCCTCCACGAGCGATCGCTCGCCGCCGCCTTCGAAGTTGAGGTTGATGTTGAGCGCGATGCGCGCGCCGTTCGGCCAGTTGGCGTGCGGAGGATGCTCGCCATACCCCAGGAAATCGCGCGTCGACATCGGGTCTGCCCCTCGGCGTTCATGCAAGTCAATTGCGTAATACGCAACTGGTCGACGCGACACAAGGCTTGGCGGCGCGGCGCGAAGCCCACATGCAGGTTCTGGACCCTCGAGCGGACGGTGACGGGCGACACCCGCGCGCACCGGCTCCCCGCCCTCCACCCGACGGCTTGCACGGGACGGTTGGCACGCGACAGTTTGCACGACAGCTAGTCGCGCTTCTCGACGGCCGTGGCGAGAGCCGCATCGCAGGACGACAGCAGCCCGCGCGTCAGGCGCGTCAGCGTTTCCAGATCGCCAGCGGCGAGGGTGCTGAAGAGCACATCGTTGACGCTCACCTGCAGCGGGGCGATGTCGTTCAGAGCGGCCCACGCCTTGGCGGTGAGCACCAGCATGACCCGGCGGCGGTCGACGGCGTCGGGGCGCTTCTCCAGCAAGCCCAGGACCACCAGCCGCCGCGTCTCGGTGACGACGAACGGCACGCTGACCCTGAGACGCTCGGCGAGGTCGCCGACCGTCACGGCGTCGCCCGCCTGGGAGAGCGTCATCAGCATGTTGTATTGCGGGGGCGTCAGGCCCATGGCGCGGGCGATGCCCTCGCGGATCTGCTGCAATCGGGCCGAAAAATCCACCAGATCGCGCACCATGTCGCGGAACGGGCGGTCGCTGCCATCCACCAGCAGCGCCGCGCGCGATGCCGTCAGGGGCGCGGTCCGGGCCGGCGCGGGCTGCTTGTCATCCACCAACTGATTCACCCGTCACGCGCCAACCGGCGTCTGCGTTAGCGAAGGCGGTCATCCCACGCAAAGTGCCTCCAAAGCAGGCAGGACCGCCCAGATTTATATAATTGACATAGCTAAGTTGGTTATCGATCATTCGTCAACGCCGGATGCCGGGGGCCGCTCATGTCGAAATCAGCCGAGAGCCATCTGCGCAGCCTGAACGACGGCCGATGCATCTACATCGACGGCGCGCAGGTGCAGAACGTCGCCGATCATCCGGCCTTCCGCAACGCCGCCCGCACGGTGGCAAGCCTTTATGACGTTCAGTCCCTGCCCGAGAACATCGAAAGGATGACGATCGAAGCCGGCAACGGCGCGCGCGTCAGCCGTGCCTGGCAACTGCCGACGCGGTACGAGGAACTCGTCGCCCGCCGCGAGGCGCTCGTCGCCTGGACCGAAGTACATCACGGCTTCATGGGGCGGGCGCCGGACCATGTCGCCTCGACCATCGGCGCCATGTACATGGGCCTCGACGTCTACGCGGCGCATGCTGGCGGCAGGCCCGGCGTGGTGAGCGACTATTATCGCTACGCCAGCGAGAACGACCTCTACATTTCCTACGTCATCATCGACCCGCAAGGCGACCGCTCCCGGTCTACCGGCTCCGAGGGCAACGCCGACCTGGCGGTCGCCATCGTCGACGAGGATGCCGGCGGCATCACCGTGCGCGGTTCCAAGATGCTGGGCACCGGTGCGGTGCTGTCCAACGAGGTGCTGGTCACGACCCTGCGCCCGCTGAAGGACGACGAGGTCCGCTACGCCTTCACCGCCGCCGTCCCGCTGAACCTGCGCGGCATCAAGCTGCTGTCGCGCCGGTCTTATGAAGGAGCAGCCTCGTCCACATTCGACTATCCGCTGTCGAGCCGCTTCGATGAGAACGATGCGCTGCTTTACTTCGACGATGTGAAGATCCCGTGGGACCGCATCTTCGTGCATCGCGACACCAGGGCCCAGTTGGCCCAGTGGCACGACGCGCCGGCCCACGCCTACCAGAACTACCAGTCGGAGATACGCCTGCTGGTCAAGCTGCGCTTTCTCGTCGGCCTGGCGCGCAAGATCACCGAGACCATCGGCACCTTCAACTACCCGCAGGTGCGGGAGACGCTCGGCGAACTCGCCGGTCACGTCGGGATGATCGAGGCCTTCGTCTACGGCGCCGAGGCCAAGGGGCGCCATCGCGGGGAGTACTTCCTGCCGGATGCCGGCCTGATCTATGCCGCACAAGTGCAGTCCCAGCTGCTTTACCCCAAGATCATCCAAGCCTTGCGCGAACTTTCCGGCGGCGGAGTTCTCATGCTGCCGTCTTGCGTCGAGGATCTCGAGCACCCGGACATCGCGCCACTGATCAGACGGACACAGTACTCCCCCGCCTTGAGTTCACAGGAGCGGGTCAAACTGTTCAAGCTGGCCTGGGATGCGATCGGCTCGGAATTCGCCTCACGCCATGCGCAATACGAAATCTTCTATTCCGGTCCGCGCATGGTGACGACCGGGATGGCCTTCCGCACCTTCGACTGGGCGAAGGCGAGCGGCGCGGTGGACGCGATGCTGGGCAGCTATGGCACGCCGGACCTGGCTGCTCCCACCCCGGCCTTGGCGCCGCTGACCGCGCTGGCACAGTGAGGATCATCAGCATGGAGCCCCTCATCCTCGAAGGCATCACGGTCGCGCCGGGGACGAGCGTGCGCGCACAGCTGCCCGCGCTGGAACTGGCGGATGGCACGGTGGTGAACCTGCCGCTGCTGCTCATCAACGGCGTGCGGCCCGGTCCGCGGCTCTACATCGGCGCCGGAATCCACGGCGACGAGGTCAACAGCATCGCGCTGGTGACGCGCGCCCTCGCCCGCGTCGATCCGGAGCAGCTGACCGGCAGCATCGTCTGCGTGCCGGTTCAGCAACCGCTCGCGTTACAGGCGGACCATCGCCTGCCGCTCGCCCAATTCCTGAAATCGCCGCTGGACCAGGTACCAGCCGACGCCTGGACCTGCTTTCCGGGCGACGCCGATGGCAACATCGCCCAGGTGATGGCGGCGACGCTGTTCCGCCTGATCACCCGGTGCGACTACGCGCTCGACGTCCACACCCCGACGCGCGGCGGCAAGTATGTGCCGATCGCCATCCTCCCGCACCGTTCCCTCGGCGCCCATGCCGCGAAGGCCGAGGAGATGGCCCATGCGCTCGGCACCGGCTGGGTGATGCGCGGCGAGCACGGCATGTACATCAGCGACGGCATCCTGTGCGTGGAGGCCACCCGGGCCGGCGTCCCGTGCCTGACCTTCGAGATCGGCGAGGGCGGGCGGCTCGACGTCGAGTTCGTTGAAATCGGCGCGGACTGCGTGCTGAACCTGCT
>CAZDCR010000017.1:0-26725 GCA_964503995.1 uncultured Segnochrobactrum sp. | reverse complement strand
CCTCTTCCGGCTCGAACTCGAAGCCCGAGTCGCGGTCGCGCTGGTTGAGGCTCTCGCCGCGCGCCTGGCGTTCCGCCTCGTCGGCCGAACGGGCGACGTTGAGCGTCACCGAGACGACCACTTCCGGGTGGAGCACGATGCGGACCGTGTGCAGGCCGATCGCCTTGATCGGCTGCTGCAGGTCGACCTGCGTGCGGTTCACCGAGAAGCCGTCCGCCTCGATGGCATCGGCGATGTCGCGGGTGGTCACGGAGCCGTAGAGCTGGCCCGTCTCGCCGGCCTGGCGGATGGCGGTGAAGGACTTGCCCTCGAGCTTCTCACCGACGGCCTGGGCCTCGCTCTTGCGCTCGAGATTGCGTGCCTCGAGGTGGACGCGCTCGTGCTCGAAGCGCTCCTTGTTGGAGGCGGTAGCGCGCAGCGCCTTGCCCTTCGGCAGCAGGAAGTTGCGGGCGAAGCCGTCGCGCACGCGGACAGTGTCGCCCATCTGGCCGAGCTTCGGAATGCGCTCGAGCAGGATGACTTGCATGGGTTCTCTCCTGTGGACTGTCCCGCCCGGGTCGGGCGGTTAGAGACCGGAAGCCACGGTCGGGCTCCGGCCCCAGGCCGAAACCGCGGATGCGCCGGACGGATCACCCGCCCGGCGCCGCGATCTCAACGGATGACGTAGGGCAGCAGGCCGAGGAAGCGGGAGCGCTTGATCGCCTTGGCGAGCTCGCGCTGCTTCTTCTGGGACACCGCGGTGATGCGCGAGGGGACGATCTTGCCGCGCTCGGAGATGTAGCGCTGCAGCAGCTTGACGTCCTTGTAGTCGATCTTCGGCGCGTTGGCGCCGGAGAACGGGCACGTCTTGCGGCGGCGGAAGAACGGGCGGCGGGTGGGAAGCTGTGCGATATCAACGGCCATGACGCGTTACTCCTGCCCGGCGGCGTCGTCGTCGCGCCGCGGACGGCGCTCACCACGGTCCCGATCGCGATCGCGGCCACCGCCGAAATCACGGCCGCCACCGAAATCGTCGCGGTCACGGCGACGGCGGTCGTCGCGGTCGCGCTTCTGCAGCATCACCGACTGCGCTTCCTCGTGCTCTTCCACGCGGATCGTCAGGTAGCGCAGCACGTCCTCGTTGATGCGCATCTGGCGCTCCATCTCGGCCACGGCGGCCGGCGGGGCGTCGATGTTCATCAGGGCGTAGTGCGCCTTGCGGTTCTTCTTGATGCGGTAGGCGAGGGGCTTCACGCCCCAGTTCTCGACCTTGGCGATCGAGCCGCCGTTCTGCTCGATGACGCCCTTGAACTGCTCGACGAGCGCATCGACCTGCTGGCTCGACACGTCCTGTCGAGCCATGAACACATGTTCGTAGAGTGGCATGGATTGCCGCCTTTCCTCGTTCACGTGCACGGCCGGCGCGGAGCCTCGTCGAAGCCTCCATTGGGAAAGGCGTCGAGTTGCGTCGTCTTCGCGAGCGGAGACACGGGACGATGGGTGATCGCGCCACCCGCCGCCGCACCGCCGGAACACGTCCGATCGGCACAGCCGTCCGTTCAGCCCCCGGCCGGAGCCAGTGCATCGAGCGTGCTTTTAACGAGACCGGCGGCAGATGCAAGGCGTGCGGGCGAATTGCGACCTCTCCAGTTTGCCGCACGCGCGCGACGAGAGCGGCCAACGGCGTGTCGGACTTGACTTCCCGGAACCGAGGCGCCTTTGTCGCGCCGCCGGTCGGACCCGGTGGGCGCCCCCTCTGTCGCCCGTCCTCTTGGAAGATCAGGACCCGATCAGATCGCCATGACAACCGCCTTCACGTTTCCCGGCCAGGGCAGCCAGAGCGTCGGCATGGGCCGCGCGCTCGCCGACAGCTACGCCGCCGCACGCCGGGTCTTCGAGGAAGTGGACGAGGCGCTCGGGGAGTCCCTCTCGACGGTGATCTTCGAGGGACCGGAAGAGACGCTCACCCTGACGGCCAATGCCCAGCCGGCGCTGATGGCGACGTCGATCGCGGCGCTGCGGGCGCTCGAGGAGACGGGTGTCGATGTCGGAGCGACCGCCCGCTTCGTCGCCGGCCATTCGCTGGGGGAATATTCAGCGCTGGTCGCCGCAGGCAGCCTGTCCGTCACCGACGCGGCGCGGCTGCTGCGTGCGCGGGGTCTCGCGATGCAGAGCGCCGTCGCGGCGGGTGAAGGCGCCATGGCCGCCCTCCTCGGCGTCGATCTCGACGTCGCCGCAGCCGTGGCGGCCGAAGCGGCCGAAGACGAGGTTTGCGACGTCGCCAACGACAACGCACCGGGCCAGGTCGTGCTCTCGGGCTCGAAAGCTGCAGTCGAGCGCGCCGTCGCCATCGCCAAGACCCGCGGCGCCAAGCGTGCCGTTCTTCTGGCCGTCAGCGCGCCCTTCCACTGCTCCCTGATGGCGCCGGCGGCCGAAGTCATGGCCGAGGCGCTGGCCTCGGCGACCGTGCGGTCGCCGACGGTGCCGCTTTATGCCAACGTCACCGCGTCCCCCGTCAGCGACCCCGCCGAGATCCGCCGGATTCTCGTCGAGCAGGTCACGGGGACGGTGCGGTGGCGCGAGAGCGTCGCGGCGCTTGCGGCCGGTGGCGTCGACTGCTTCGTGGAGATCGGCGCCGGGACGGTGCTGACAGGTCTCGCGAAGCGGATCGCCAGGGATGCGCGGGCTTTCGCCGTGGGCACGCCCGCGGATGTCGCGGCGTTCGGCGAACGTCTCGCCGGCTGACGGAGTGGCTGACATGTTCGATCTCACGGGTCGCAATGCTCTCGTCACCGGTGCGAGTGGCGGCATCGGCGAGGCGATCGCGGTGGCCCTGCACGCCCGCGGCGCCGTCGTCGCGCTGTCCGGGACGCGGCGCGAAAAGCTCGACGCGCTCGCGGCGACGCTCGGCGAGCGCGTCCACGTCCTGCCCGCCAACCTCTCCGACCGTGCCGAGGTGGCGGCCCTGTTTCCCGCCGCGGATGCCGCGATGGGCCAGGTCGACATCCTCATCAACAACGCCGGCATCACCCGCGACAACCTGTTCATGCGGATGAAGGACGAGGAGTGGGACTCGGTCCTCGAGGTCAACCTCACGGCCGGCTTCCATCTCGCCCGGGCCGCGCTGCGCGGCATGATGCGTCGCCGGCACGGCCGCATCATCGCGATCACCTCGGTCGTCGGCGTCACCGGAAATGCCGGCCAGGGCAACTACGCCGCGGCAAAGGCGGGCATGATCGGCATGACCAAGGCGCTCGCCAAGGAAGTCGCGAGCCGCAACATCACGGTCAACACGGTCGCGCCGGGCTTCATCGCCACCGCCATGACCGACGTGCTGGATGAGAAGCAGCGCGAATCGATCCTGGCAGTTGTGCCCGCCGGCCGGCTCGGCACCCCCGACGACGTCGCGGCGGCCTGCGTCTATCTCGCCAGCGACGAGGCGGCCTACGTTACCGGCCAGACCCTCCACGTGAACGGTGGCATGGCCATGGTCTGAACGGAGTTTTCCGTGCGGAAACCGACCCTTGGCGGGTCTGGAGGTGCGCTGGCAATGGCTTGGAAAGTGTGTTACCTAGCCCCGGCCGAGCGCGGCTTCCGATCCCGGAACGCCCGATGCTGGCCTGTCGCCATGCGTGGGTGATCCGACGGAGCTCTGGGGTCTCCCAAATCGTCCCACGTGAACGAGCGAGATCCGGACGCCAACGGACTCCTGTGTGAACTGAACGAAACCAATCGAGGACTGAGCATGAGCGACATCGCTGAGCGGGTGAAGAAGATCGTGATCGAGCACCTCGGCGTCGACGCCGAGAAGGTGACCGAGAATGCGAGCTTCATCGACGATCTCGGAGCGGACAGCCTGGACACCGTCGAACTCGTGATGGCTTTCGAGGAAGAGTTCGGCGTCGAGATCCCCGACGACGCTGCCGAGACGATCCTCACCGTCGGCGACGCGGTGAAGTTCCTCGAGAAGAACGCCAACTAAGGTCGGCGCCGCGGGCCGTCGTTGGCGGCCCCGCCGCCTCCGGCGGCTCCCATCTCTGAAACGAACGGCGTCCTGATCGATGCGACGAGTGGTCATAACCGGTCTCGGAATGATCACGCCGCTTGGCTGCGGCGTGGACGCGACGTGGTCGCGTCTCATTGCCGGCGAGAGCGGAGCCTCGCGCATCGAGAGCTTCGACGTCTCCGACCTGCCGTGCCAGGTGGCGTGCCAGATCCCTCGCGGTGACGGCACCAACGGCACCTACCGGGCGGACGACTGGATGGAGCCGAAGGAGCAGCGGAAGGTCGACGAGTTCATCGTCTACGCCGTCGCCGCCGCCCAGCAGGCTCTCGAAGACGCCGACTGGAAGCCGACACGCTACGAGGACCAGATCCGCACCGGTGTGCTGGTCGGGTCCGGCATCGGCGGCCTGATCGGCATCGAGGACGCCTCCATCACGCTGCGCGACCGTGGGCCGCGCCGCATCTCCCCCTTCTTCATTCCGGGCCGGCTGATCAACCTCGCCTCCGGCTACGTGTCGATCCGGCACGGGTTGAAGGGGCCGAACCACGCGGTCGTGACGGCGTGCTCCACCGGAGCGCACGCCATCGGCGACGCTGCGCGCCTGATTGCGCTCGACGACGCCGACGTGATGGTCGCCGGCGGCACCGAATCGCCGATCGGGCGGCTGGCGATCGCCGGGTTCAGCGCCGCGCGCGCCCTGTCGACGAGCTTCAACGACCGGCCGACCGAGGCCTCCCGGCCCTACGACCGGGATCGTGACGGTTTCGTCATGGGCGAGGGGGCGGGCATCGTGGTGCTCGAGTCGCTCGACCATGCGCTGGCGCGTGGCGCCCGCATCTATGCCGAGGTTATCGGCTACGGCATGTCCGGCGACGCCTACCACATCACCGCGCCCTCCGAAGACGGCGACGGCGCCTTCCGCTGCATGACGGCAGCGATGAAGCGCGCCGGCGTCTCGGCCGGGGACCTCGACTACATCAACGCGCACGGCACCTCGACGATGGCCGACACCATCGAGCTCGCCGCCGTCGAGCGCGTCGTCGGCAACGCCGCCGCGACGCTGTCGATGTCGTCGACGAAGTCGGCGACGGGCCACCTCCTCGGAGCGGCCGGATCGGTCGAGGCGATCTTCTCGGTTCTCGCGATCCGCGACCAGATCGTTCCCCCGACGATCAATCTCGACAACCCGTCGGTCGAGACCCCCATCGATCTCGTTCCCCATCAGGCAAAGAAGCAGCGGGTGCGGACGGTCCTCTCGAACTCCTTCGGGTTCGGCGGCACCAACGCTTCCCTGGTGTTTCGCCAGTACGAGACCTGACGCGACGGACCGGCTCGTCGTGTCGCGTGCCACAAAGATGACGATCGTTGGCGGCACCAGTGAGGGGCCGCCAAGAAGCAGCCCGCTCGGCCCCAGGGCGGCGGGCCTGCCCGCGGTCGAGAGCCGGAGGAAGCTGCGCCGTCATGAGTGAGGACGACTACACGACGCCGCCACCGCGGGGCCCGCGGCCACCGCGACCGACGCCGCGCAGTCCGCGCGAAGCGATCCATCCCGAGCAGGCGCCGCCGCCGCCGACGCGTTCCCGGGCCGCCCGCAACCCGCTCGTCATCGTCATGAACTTCGTGCTGACGATGGCCGTGTTCGCCGTCCTCGGCGTCGGCGCCCTCGTCTACTGGGGCAGCGTCGAGTACACCGAGCCCGGCCCGCTGGGCGAGGATAGCGCCGTCATCATCTCCCCCGGATCCGGCCTGAATGCGATTGCGGACACGCTCGCCACGCACGGCGTGATCAGCAACGCCTGGGTGTTTCTTGGCGTCTCGAAACTCTACGGCACCGAGGACCAGCTCAAGGCGGGCGAGTATCTCTTCCGCGCCCACATGAGCATGAGCGAGGTGATGGAGACGATCATCGCCGGCCGCTCGGTGCAGCATTCCTTCACCGTGGCGGAAGGCCTGACGAGCGCCCAGATCGTCGAGCGGCTCAACCAGGATCCGATTCTGTCAGGTTCCATCGCGGTGATACCGCCCGAGGGCGCTCTGCTGCCGGAGACCTACAAGTTCACCCGCGGCACGACCCGCCAGCAGATGCTGGATCGGATGCAGCGGGCACAGGAACAGGCGCTCGAGGACATCTGGGCGCGTCGCAATCCTGAGATCCCGATCGGTTCGCCGGAGGAACTCGTCGTCCTTGCCTCGATCGTCGAGAAGGAAACGGGCAAGGCGGACGAGCGCACGCGCGTCGCCGGCGTCTTCATCAATCGCCTGAACAAGCGCATGCGGCTGCAGTCCGATCCGACGATCCTCTACGGGATCTACGGTGGTACGGCATGGCTGCGGCCCCGCACCATCCTGCGATCCGACCTGCAGCGGCCGAACCCCTACAACACCTACCAGATCGACGGACTGCCCCCTGGTCCGATCGCCAATCCCGGCCGCGAATCGCTGGAGGCGGTCGCCAATCCGTCGCGCACGGAGGACCTCTATTTCGTCGCCGACGGAACAGGGGGGCACGTCTTCGCCAAGACGCTCGACGAGCACAACCGCAACGTCGCCCGCTGGCGCGAGATCGAGCAGCAGCGTCGCGACGCCCAGCCGGCGGCACCGGCCAACTGATGCGCCGGTGCTTCCCGCGCGCGGGTCGGTTCGGGGCCGCTTTGCGATGCGGATGCAGGAGGCGTGCGCTATGACCGGCTCGGGCACGACCATTTCCAGCATGACCGGCTTCGCGCGCGCCGCCGGAGCGTCCGCCACCGGCCAGTGGGCCTGGGAGCTGCGCTCGGTGAACGGGCGCGGCCTCGAGCAGCGGCTGCGTCTGCCGCCCGGCTTCGACGACGTCGAGGCGGAGGCCCGTGGCCGTATCGCCAAGGCGTTCGCGCGCGGCAACATCGGTGGCACGCTGACGGTGGAGACGATCTCCGCCGGCGGCTTCCGTCTCAACGAGGCGGCCCTTGCCGCCGTCATCGATGCAGCCGAGCGCGTCCGGGCGCGGGTGCCGTCGGCGACGGTTTCCGCCGACGGACTGCTGGCGTTGCGGGGCGTCCTAGAGCCGATCGACGCAGCGCGCAGCGAAGACGATGAGCGCGCCCTCCGCCGGGACGTCCTCGAAGGCCTCGATCAGGCCCTTGTCGCCCTCGTCGCTGCGCGCCGGGCGGAAGGGCGAGCGGTTGCGATGGTCATCGAGGCCCAGCTGGCGCGTCTCGCGGAGCTCACCAGTGCCGCTGCAGCCACCGACGGTCGCCGTCCCGACGCCATTCGCGCCCGGCTGACCGAGCAGTTGCGCCGCATCCTCGACGCCACGCCGGCCTTCGACCCCGAGCGTCTCCATCAGGAGGCCGCCCTCATCGCCTCGCGCGCCGACGTGCAGGAGGAGATCGACCGTCTCCTCGCCCACGTCGGCCAGGCGCGGGCGCTCCTCACCGAGGGCGGACCCGTCGGCCGGCGGCTGGACTTCCTCGCCCAGGAGTTCGGGCGCGAGGCCAACACGCTGTGCTCGAAGTCGAACGATCCCGAGCTCACGCGCATCGGCCTCGAGCTGAAGGCGACGATCGAGCAGTTCCGCGAGCAGGTCCAGAACCTCGAATGAGGGACGCCGGCTCGTCCGGTGTCCCGTCTGCCCCCCTGGAGGAAGCGTTGACGACCCCCGCGCCTTCGATCGCCCGCCGCGGCATGATGATCGTGCTGTCGTCGCCCTCCGGGGCCGGCAAGTCGACGCTCGCGCGCAAACTGCTCGCGACAGATCGGGAGGAGGAGGGCCGGCTGACCCTGTCCGTCTCCGTGACGACGCGCGCGCGCCGTGGCAGCGAGATCGACGGCGTCGACTACCGCTTCCTGACGGGCCGCCAGTTCGAGCAGATGCGCGACCGCGGCGAACTGCTCGAGTGGGCGCAGGTCCACGGCAACTTCTACGGCACGCCGAAGGATACGGTGGATCAGGCGCTGGAGAGCGGCCTCGATGTGCTGTTCGACATCGACTGGCAGGGGGCGCGCCAGATTCGCGAGGCCGCACCGCAGGATGTCGTTTCGATCTTCGTGCTGCCGCCCTCGGCGTTGGAACTGCGGCAGCGGCTGGACCGGCGGGCTGAGGACGCACCTGACGTCATCGCCAACCGCCTGACCAACGCGAGCACCGAACTCGAGCGCTGGGGCGAGTACGACTACGTCATCGTCAACGACGATCTGCAGCGCGCCTATGGCGGGCTGAAGGCCATCGTCATCGCCGAGCGATTGCGCCGCGAGCGCCTGACGGGTCTTGCCGACTTCATCGCGACGCTGAAGGCAGGGCTTTAGGGCGCCCCACGCCCGTCCCGGATCACGACCGCGGGGCTTTGGCCCCGGGTGGCATCATCGCGTCCAATCCTCGCGCCAGTGCCACGAAGCCCGCGACATCGATCTCCTCCGCCCGTGCGGTGGGGTCGAGGCCGGCCTGCTCGATCAGGGCAGGGGTGTCGACACCGAGGCTCTTCAGGCTCTGGCGCAGCATCTTGCGGCGCTGGCCGAAGCCTGCCGCCGTCACCCGCGACAGCGCCGCACCGCGGCAGGGCAGGGGCGTTTCGATCGGCTCGAGGTGCACGACGGACGAGGTGACGCTCGGTGGCGGCGTGAAGGCGCGCGGCGAGACGTCGAAGACGATGCGCGACCGGCAGCGCCACCCCGCCAGCACGGCAAGCCGCCCGTAGGCCGGATCGCCGACCTTCGCGACGATCCGCTGGGCAACCTCGCGCTGGAACATCAGCGTCAGGGAACGCCACCACGGCGGCCACGGCTCGGTCTCGATCCAGCGGACGAGCAGCGCCGTGCCGATGTTGTAGGGCAGGTTGGCGACGACGCGGGCGGGGCCGCCCGCGAGGGCGGCATCATCCACCGTCAGCGCGTCGGCCTCGACGATTTCGAGGCGGCCCGGATAGTGGGCGGCGATCTCGGCGAGGGCCGCGAGGCAGCGCTGGTCGCGCTCGATCGCAACCACTCGCCGCGCGCCGCAAGCGAGCAGGGCCCGTGTCAGGCCCCCCGGACCCGGTCCCACCTCGATGACCGTCGCATCCTCAAGGGAGCCCGCGGACCGGGCGATCCGCGCCGTGAGGTTGAGGTCGAGGAGGAAGTTCTGCCCCAGCGACTTGCGGGCGGACAGGTCGTGCGCGCGGATGACCTCGCGCAGCGGCGGTAGCTCGTCGATGGCCATCCGCCCCGTCACCCCGATCCCGTCAGCGGGCCGCGCCGCCCGCCAACGTCACTTGTACTCGATGACTGCGTTGCGCTTCAGGTCGCGCAGGTAGCGGCGCGACATCAGCGATCCCTGCTCGTCGAGCAGTTCGCCCTCGATTGCGGCGCGTGCCGCGGCGTCGCTCTGCAGGACCCGCTTGTTGCAGAGGGCGACCATCTCGACGCCGTTCTCCGTGCGCTGCGGCGGCGTCAGACGCCCCACCGCCAATTCGTCGAGCATCTTGACGTTCTCGTCGGAGAGGTCGGACTGCATGCGGCGGCCAAGCGGCTTGATCACGACGCCCGCCAGGCCCTTGGCGAAGGCGAGGCCTTCGGCACAGGATGCGAAGCGGCCGCGCAACTGCTCGGCCTCCTTCTGCTTCTGCGCCGCCACCGCGGCGGAAGCATTCGCCGGCACGACGAAGATCACCTGCGACAGCTCGTATTCCGTCGTCGTAGCCTTCTCGCCGCTCTTGCCCGGCTCCGCCTTGCTCTGCAGCGCCGCGATCACATCCTGCTCCGTCACCGCGACCGTCGCCCGGAACTTCTCGCGGATGACCTTCCCCCAGGCGATCTGGGCGCGCAGCCGGTCCTTGAAGGTCTTCGCGTCGACGCCGCCCGAGCGCAGGCCCTTGGTCAGCTGGTCCGGCGACATCTTCAGTCGGGAGGCGATGCCGGCATAGGCGTCGTTGACCTCTCCCTCTGACACGACGATGCCGCGCTTGCGCGCCTCGGCGAGCTGTAGCTTCTCGTCGATCAGCTCTTCGGTCGCCATCTTCGTGGCGTTCTGCACGCGCTGCGTCATCTGGATGAACTTCGCCCGCTGGGCGATCTCGTAGTTCGTGATCGGCTGGTTGCCGACGACGACCTTGATCGAAGTCTGCGCCTGCGCGACGCCGTAGCCGGCTGCGAAGCAGAGCAAAACGGCGAGGAGTGTCCTGGCGAGTTTCATATCGTCTTTCCGGGCTCCCTGCGCCGAACGGTCCGAACGCTTTCGACCGACTCGCTGCAGCGTCGTTATGGCGAAAGGATGACCCGGGCCGGCCGCCGGTTAATCGTCGGTCGAGATGCCGCTCGAGAGGTCGAGATCGCCGATCGTGCGGAATCCGAAACGAAGGAACACCGTCCGGTCGACCGCGAGGCCGGTCGCCCCCGAGCGATCCTCGGCATAGGCGAGCGACAACGAGAAGCTGTCGTCGTCGAAGGCGAGGCCGTAGCCGTTGGCGACGACGTTGTCCTTCTCGAGATCGTACCGGATGGTGCCGAAGACGCGCCAGTCGCGCAGGACCCGCAGCGCAGCCGAGCTCTGGACTTCCTGCCGGTCGTCGCGAATGCCAAGGCCGGGCTGCCGGCCGAGGTAGGCGTAGACGACCTGCGCGGTGATCGGCCCGCTCACGCCCGTGGCGGCGATCTCGGCCCGCTTCAGGGCGAAGTCGTTGTTGTCGAAGCGGGCACGGGTGCCGACGCGCAGGCCCGCCTGCGAATCGGCCGAGAGCCTGGCGACGTAGTCCGACGCATCGGTCTGCAGGCCGGACGAGGCGGTAGAGTTCAGAATGTCGGCGGTGGAGAACGAGTTGCGGCCGGCCAGCTGGAAGGACTTGCCAAACAGCGCCGAGATGGAGCCGCCGGAGTTGCCCTGCAATGTGTAGACGAGCCCGACGTTGGCGCGCGTGCCGCCTTCGACGCGGTCGAAGCCGGTGAACTTGTCCCACTCGAACAGGGAGGTGTCGTCGAAGACGATGCTCTGCGCGTCCTCGTTCGGCAGGTCGCCGATGGAGGTTTCGTCAGGCCGGGCGATCACCTGGGCGACCGGCTCGATGACCTGGGTGCCCCAGTTGGCGGCGAACATCCACGGGTAGCGGTACTCGATGCCGACCATCGGCATCGCGCGGCCGACGAAATCCTCGTCCCTGAGCGGCTTCACCGCGTTGTCGGCGGAAGCGAGGAAGAACGCGTCGCCGCGCACGCCGGCGAACGGCGTGATCACCTGGCCGATCGGGTCGATGTACTGCTTGCGCCAGGAGACGTCCGCCGTGGCGCGCGTGAACGTGCCCTCGACGCCGCGGAAACGCGTGACGTTGCCCGGGGCCAGGAAGGCGTCGGTCGTCGTGCGCGACAGCGAGGTGAGGTTGGTCGTCCAGGCGAACTCACCGCCAGCGACCGGGTTCTCGGCGATACCGCGATAGTCCAGCACCGGGTGGACGATGGGCTGCTTTTCCTGTTGCTCGAGCCCGGGCGCCGAGAAGGGCGGCGGCGGCGCGTAGCCCGGCTCCACCAGCAGCGTGTTTTGCTGGTAGACGCGGAAGGCGTAGCCGCGCAGGTCGAAATAGTTGCGCTCGCCGAGGCCGTTCAGGAACACCGTCGAGACGGCCTCGTCCTTGCCGCTGCCCTGGCGCCGGTAGTCCTTCACGAAGGTCGGGTCGGTGGTCCAGGTGAGATCCCAGCCCCAGCTCCAGCGCGGGTTGAGCCAGAACTTGCCCTCGGTCTCGATGGAACCGCGCACGTCACGGTCGCCGTCGGTGTTCCGGAAGGCGTTCGGGTCCGCCTGATAGATGCCGGTGCCGCGCACCATGTAGCTGCCGGTGACGAACCGCTGCCGCCATTCCCCGGAGATCAGGGCGCCCTGGCGGGAGAGCGGCGTCACGATGGCGGTGAAGTCGTAGTTGGGGGCGAGCGCCCAGAAGTAGGGGATCGCGACGCCGAGGCCGAGCTGCTCCGAATAGATCGTCGACGGCGCCAGGAAGCCGGACTTGCGGCGCACCGTCGGATCGGGATGCGACATCCAGGGCAGCCAGGCGACGGGCACGCCGAGGAACTCGAGATAGGGGTCCTCGTAATAGACCGTCTGCTCGTCCTTCTTGTGGATGATGCGACGGGCCTTGATCTGCCAGAGCGGCTTCTTCGTCGGGTCGACGAGGCAGGAGGCGCAGGCGGAATAGACGCCCTTCTCGAAGATGATCGTCTCGCCGTCCGTGCGGGTGGCGCTCTCAGCGGCGAAGCGGGTGCGCTCGATGGTGTCGACGCGCAGCGAGGTGACGAAGCCGTTGCGGAAGTCGTCGGTCAAGTCCATCGCGACCGCGGTGACGACCGCTCCATCCGGCTCGGTCAACTGCACACCGTCTTCGGCACGCAGGCGGTTGGTCTTGCGATCCAGGGTGACCCGGCCGGCGATCAGGGTATAGCCCTGGTAGTAGATCTCGACGTTGCCGACGGCGGAGACCGTGTCGATCTCGGTGTCGTAGACGAGCTCGTCGGCCTGCAGCAGCATCCGGGCGTTCGGGTCCGGATCGAACCCGAGGGCGCCCGATGCATCGCGCATCGCCGGAGACTCGGTCTTTCCGGCAGCCTTCGGCTTCTGCGTCTTTTGCACGGTGGTGGTGGCGGGCTCGGGCGTCTGCGCGGCGAGGTCGGCCGCGCCGCCGAGCGCCAGGCACAGCACTGCCGTCGCGGCAACGGCGCTCGAGGCGGCCGTGCTGCGAGACTGGTGGCGACCAAGCGACCCTGCGGCCCGGGGCCGACTCATCCGTCCTCCAGATTGAGCAGGATAGTCGCGCCGAGGAGCGCCGCGACGACCCCGGGAGACCAAGCGGAAATGGTTGGGGGAACCAAGCCGACTCCCCCGAGATCGCGCGCGACCTCCGTCGCGACATAAAGCACGAAGCCGGCGGCCACGCCACTTGCGACGAGACGGCCGGTTCCGCCGAAACGAGCCCCGCGCAGCGACACCGTCGCGGCGATCAGCACCATCGCGCCGAGCAGCAGCGGCAGGGCGATAAGCGACTGGAACTGCAAGCGGTAGGGATAGACGGACAGCCCCGCGCGGGCCGCCCGGTCGATCAGCGTCGGCAGCCGCCAGAACGAGACCGCGTCGGCCTGGCCGAGGGTCTCCAGGATTTCCGCCGGCTGCAGGTCGGTCGCGACGAGGAAGCTCTCGTGCTGGTGCGGCTCCGCGTCGATCGCATAGACGGTGGCATTGGCGAGCCGCCAGTGGTCCGGCTCGAGCCGCGCCGATTCGGCCTCGATGCGCTCGGCGAACCCGCCGTCGGCGTCGAACGAGAAGATGGTGACGCCGTAGAGCTCGACACCTTCCTCGCGGATCTGGCGGGCGTGGATGATGGTGTCGCCGTCGACGCCGCGCTGACGCAGCCAGAGATCCTTCGCCGTCTGGGTGACCAGAACCTGCTCGCGTCCAAGCAGGACGACGCCGAGCTCGTCCGCCTTCTGGCGCAGCCAGGCGCCGGCGGGATTGAGCAACGTCGTCACGGCGATCCCCAGCACGATCGCGACGGCGACGGGCGGCACCAGGAACTGCCAGACCGAGACACCGGCGGAGCGGATCACCACGAGCTCCGAGCGCCGCGCCAGCCCGACGAAGGCGCCGATCGAGCCGAACAGGGCGGCGAAGGGCCAGAGTCGCTCCGATAGCGATGGCGTGCGCAAGAGTGACATCGCCAGAGCGCGCCCGACGGAGAAGCCGTCGCGTTCACCCGCACGCCGCACGAGCTCGAAGAAGTCGACCACGAAGATCAGCAACGCGCCGAGCGCGAGGACGCCGAGGATCCAGCGGGCGAATCGGCCCGCGAGATAGCCGGAGAGGGTGCGGCCGACCATCGTCACGCTCCCTTCGGCAGGCGCGGCAGCCGCCGGACGAGGCCGTCGACGAGGTCACCGCACGCATCGACGAGGCGGGCGAGGGGGGCCGGCAGCGCCACCCGGCGGTCGGACAGGAGGATGGCGAGGGAGCCGGCGATGGCCACCAGCGGCACCGCGTAGACCCCGACCGCAGCCACTGGGAACCGGACCGCGAGGGTACCGGCACCAAATCCCGCGAGGCGCACCAGGACGACCGCTGCGATCGCGCCCAGGATCGCCATCGACCGTCCCTGCCGCGAGGTGCGCGGCTCGCCGAGGAACAGGAACACCAGCAGCGCGAAGGCGACGGGATAGAGCGGCTGCGACAGGCGGTCGTGCAGTTCGGCGCGGAAGCGTCCGCGGTTCTGCTGCACGTAGGCGTCGGCTTCGTCGAGCGCGACGAGCTCGAAGATCGTGCGCTCGCTCGGCCGGTATACCGGCGCGCTCTCCTCCGGCATCAGGTTGGAGAGGTCGAAGGCGTAGGCGTCGAAGCGGACGATCGACAGGCTGCCGTCCTTGCGGATGCGCCGCTGGATGGTGCCGTTCGACATGACGAGCAGCGTCCGGTCGAGCGCCTCGACGATGTGGCCGCCATTCGCGAGGTAGGTCATCGACCGGTCCGGATCGCGCTCGTCGTCGAGCACGATGCCACTGATGCCGCCGTCGGCGCCGCGGTCGCGGATGTGGAACGTCAGGCCGTCGTCGATCTCGATGAAGCGGCCGGGCCGGATGATCGAGGCGACGAGGTCGATGCGAACCTGCGTCAGCGCCTCGCGCACCTGCTTCAGGCCGGCAGGGGCCGCCCAGAAGGTGAGGAAGGCGGCGAGGGCGCCCACGGCCACTCCGATGGCGAGAATCGGCTTCAACGTCCGCCAGCGCGATGCGCCGGAGGCCTGCATGACGACGAGCTCACTGTCGGCGTTCAGCGTCGCGAGCGTGACGATCGCCGCGATGACCACCGCGAACGGCGCGATCAGCAACAGGAGAAAGGGCAGCGCGAGGCCGGTGATGGCGAGAAACGCGCCGATCGCCTGACCCTTCGCTGTCACGAGGTCCAGCTGGCGTAGCGCCTGGGTCACCCAGACGACGCCGGTCAGAACCGTGAGCGTCGCCAGGAAGGCCACCAGGGCGCGCCGGAAGATGTAGCGCTCGATCAATCCCATCAGACCATCCTTGGGCCGACGACAGATACTCCTTCCCCGCGGGCCGTGGCAACGCAGTCGGACGGCTGAGGGCGCTTGCGGGAGTCGATCGGCCGCCCGGCGTGGCGCGGATGTCGCGTCTTGGTTAATGGAGGGTATCTGCCGCGCCCTGCCGGCCTTGCTGTCGCGGTGCCGGCGCGCCATCCTCTCGCGAGCGCCGGAGGTGCCAGCGCCGCGCCTCCCGTATCCCAAGGAGTTTCGATGACGTCGCTCAATTTCGACTTCACTGCCCCGGCGACCCCCGCGACACGGTCCGCGGTCCTCGTGACCGGGGCCGACGGCGCTCTCGGAACCGCGGGTGACGCGCTCGACAAGGCCGGCGAAGGCATCATCCGCCGCGCCGTCGCCGCCGCCCGCTTCAAGGGCAAGCTGTTCAGCGGCCTCGATCTCGTCACCCCGTCCGGGCTCGATCTCGATCGGCTGTCCCTCGTCGGCCTCGGTGCGGCCGGCGAGCTGAAGGAGAGCGACTGGGTTCGTCTCGGCGGTGCGGTGATGGGCCGGGTCGCCGAGGGCAAGTCAGACGCCGCCACCATCGTGCTTGAGCTTCCCCAGGGCGCCGTCGCCGCCGAGCAGGCCGCCGACGTCGCGCTCGGCATGATGCTGCGTTCCTATTCCTTCGACCGCTACAAGTCGAAGAAGGGCGACGACGACGAGGCGACCAAGGACATCGCGCTGACCGTCATGGTCGGGGATGACACCAGGGCCAAGGAGGCGTGGGCGGCGCGCAAGGCGATCGCCGACGGCGTCAAGCTCGCCCGCGACCTCGTCAACGAGCCGCCGAACGTGCTCGGCCCCGTCGAGTTCGCCGAGCGCGCGCTGCAACTCGTCGATCTCGGCGTCGGCGTCGAAGTGCTCGGCGAGCCGGAGCTCGCGGCGCTCGGCATGCGGGCGCTTCTCGGCGTCGCCCAGGGCTCGCCGCGGCCGCCGCGCCTCGTCATTCTCAAGTGGAACGGTGGTGACGAGGGCGCCAAGCCCGTGATGTTCGTTGGCAAGGGCGTCGTCTTCGACACCGGCGGCATCTCGATCAAGCCGGCCGCCGGCATGGAGGACATGAAGGGCGACATGGCCGGTGCCGCCGCCGTCGTCGGTGTCATGGCGGCGCTCGCCGGCCGCAAGGCGAAGGTGAACGCCGTCGGCATCCTCGGGCTCGTCGAGAACATGCCGGACGGCAACGCCCAGCGGCCGGGCGACATCGTCACCGCCCGCAATGGCACGACCATCGAGATCATCAACACCGATGCCGAAGGCCGGCTCGTCCTCGCCGACGCACTCCACTACGCGATCGAGCGCTTCGAGCCGCGCTTCGTCGTCGATCTCGCGACGCTGACCGGCGCCATCATCGTGGCGCTCGGCAACCACCACGCCGGGCTGTTCTCCAATGACGACACCCTGTCCGCGCAGCTTTCGGCGGCGGGGCAGGCGACCGGCGAGCTGGTCTGGCGGATGCCGCTCGGCCCCGACTACGACAAGCTGATCGAATCGAAGTTCGCCGACATCAAGAACACCGGCGGCCGCTACGGCGGCTCGATCACGGCGGCGCAGTTCCTGAAGCGCTTCGTCGGCGAGACGCCGTGGGCGCATCTCGATATCGCCGGCACCGCGATGGGCTCGCCGCAGACCGAGATCAACCGCTCGTGGAGCTCCGGCTACGGCGTGCGGCTGCTCGATCGCCTCGTCGCCGACCACTACGAAGGCTAGCGCGCGAAGGACCGGCCCGGGTTGAATTGTCACTTCGCGCGGATATAGTCGCGCCCGGTGGCGACAAAATCTACTCGGGGTTGAGTCCATGAAATTGTGGAGATTTGCGGCGGTCGCCGCCACGGTGGCGTTCGCCTCACATCTGGGGACGGGACCCGCCGCGGCGGCGAAAGTGACGCTGTTCGGGCGTGTCGCGTCGGGCGACGTTGCGATCACGGGTTCGACCGTGAAGGTGTTTGCTGCGGGCAAGGGCTCGCCCCAGCTGCTCGCCTCCGGTTCCTCCAACGCGGTGGGCAACTTCCGCCTCCAGTACGAGTCTCCCGGGGCGCCGAGCGTCGTCTACGTCGTTGCCGACGGCGGATCGGCGGGCGGCACTGCGAACAACGGTGCCATCCGCCTCGCGAGCGTCGTCGCGGGCCCGCCGCGCTTCCTCGAGGTCAACGAGCTCTCGACGGTCGCGACGGCCTATGCCTTCGCGTGGTTCCTCGACGGCAAGAAGATCTCCGGGCCTGCGCCCGGTCTGCCCAACGCCGGGGCGATGTTCTTCAACCTCGCCTCGTCGGAGGGAACGCCGGCTGGCACGATCGCCTCGTCCCCGAACGGCTCGAAGACCGAGGCGCTCGCCACGCTGAACTCGCTCGCGAGCGTGCTGTCGACCTGCGTCCGTGACGCGGCAGACTGCGATTCCCTCTTCAAGGCAGCGAAGCGCCCGGGTGTGGCGAAGCCGACCGACACCCTCGGCGCGGCCCAGTCGATCGCGCTGGCGCCCGGCGCCGACGCGGCCGGCGTGTTCGCCCTCCTGCCCGACAAGGCGCCCTACAAGCCCGTCCTGAAGGATGCGCCGGTCGCCTGGACGATCGCCCTCAAGTTCACCGCCGGCGGCTTCGACGGGCCGGGGGCGATGGCGTT
The DNA here is from genome assembly GCA_964503995.1 of uncultured Segnochrobactrum sp. GTDB lineage: Bacteria > Pseudomonadota > Alphaproteobacteria > Rhizobiales > Segnochrobactraceae > CAMDHY01. The sequence continues at coordinate 9,106 of CAZDCR010000017.1, read as the reverse complement.
CGACAAGGACGCCAACATCTGGGTGACCAACAACTTCATGCCGCCGGACACCACGGCGGGCAAGCAGCTCACCGTTCTCGATCCGGTCGGCAAGCCGATGTTCGGCAGCCCGGTCACCGGCGGCGGCCTCGACGGCACCGGCTGGGGCATCGCGATCGCCCAGGACAGCAAGGTCTGGGTCGGCAACTATGCCGGCGGCTCGATGTCGCTGTTCAACCGCATCGGCAAGCCGCTGTCGAACAATGCCTTTGCCGCCGACAAGCTCGACGGTACCCAGGGCGTCACGGTCGACTTCGAGGGCAACGTCTGGGCCTCCAGCAACAAGAACGATCACGTCGTCCGCTTCAAGGACGGCGACCGCACGAAGACGAAGGTCGTAAGGGCCGGCGGCATCGAGAAGCCGTTCGCCATCAGCGTCGACCCGGACGGCAACCTCTGGATCGCCAACGCCGGCAAGCGCGGCAGCGTCTCCAAGATCAGCCCGAACGGCAAGGCGCTCGGAGCCTCGCCCATCGACTTCGGCAAGTTCTCCTCACCGAAGGGCATCGCCGTCGACCGTGGCGGCAACGTCTGGGTCGCCGACTTCCTGCGCGACGGCGTCTGGGTCCTCGACAAGAAGGGCGACTTCGTCTTCAACAAGCCGATCCGGGCGAACAGCCTGGACGGTGCCTGGGGTCTCGCCATCGACGGCGACGAGAACGTCTGGGTGGTCAGCTTCCTCCTGAAGCGGGTGAACCTCATCTGTGGGCGGAACACCGAGACGTGCCCACCCGGCTCCAAGATGGGCGACATCATCTCGCCGAAGGGCGGCTTCCGCAGCGAGGCGTTCCAGCACCTGACGGGCGTCTCGGTCGATCCGTCGGGCAACCTCTGGGTCGCCAACAACTGGAAGACCCTGGAGCCGATCGCCGGCGGTGACGGCCTCGTCGCCCTCATCGGCGCCGCGGCGCCGGTGAAGACGCCGCTGCTCGGCCCGCCGCAGAAGCCCTGAGTCGAATACCTGGAGGCCGCCGTGACCGAGGTGCTGTTCTACCATCTCGACCGGCAGCCGCTGGAGCGAGTGCTGCCGACCCTGCTCGAGAAGTGCCTCGAGCGGGGCTGGCGCACGGTGGTGCAGGCCGGCTCCGTCGAGCGCCGCGACGCGCTCGATTCGCACCTGTGGACCTATGCCGACGACGCGTTCCTGCCGCATGGCACGGCCCGCGACGGTCCGGGCGACCTGCAGCCGGTGTTCCTGACGGACGGGCAGGACACGCCGAACGGCGCCACCGTCCGCTTCCTCGTCGACCGCGCCGAGCCGGGCGACTTCGCGCCGTTCGATCGCATCGTCTACCTGTTCGACGGCGAGGACGAGGAGGCGCGGGCGGAGGCGCGGCTGCGCTGGAAGCAGGCGAAGGCCGCCGGCCACGACGTCACCTACTGGAAGCAGTCGTCGTCCGGGCGCTGGGAGAAGGCGGCGTGAGCAGCCGGCCGGCGCGCCCCGACCGCGGCGCCTATCGCCGTTTCGCCACCATCCAGACCCGGTGGGAGGACAACGACGTCTACGGCCACGTCAACAACGTCGTCTACTATTCGTTCTTCGACACCGCGGTGAACCGCTACCTGATCGAGGCCGGCGCCCTCGACATCGAGGCGGGCGCCGTCATCGGCCTCGTGGTCGAGACGCAGTGCCGCTATCACGCGCCGCTCGCCTTCCCGGACGTTCTCGAGGTCGGTATCCGCGTCGCCCGCATCGGCACCTCGTCGGTGCGCTACGAGGTCGGCGTCTTCCGGCAGGGCGGCGAGGACGCGGCGGCGGCCGACGGCCATTTCGTCCACGTCTACGTCGATCGCGCGACGCGCCGCCCGGTGCCGCTGCCGGAGACCCTCCGCGCCGCGCTCGCGGCGATCCACGCCTGAGGCCTCAGAAGAGGCCGAACCACCAGGCCGCGATCCCGAGGAACAGCGAGAAGCCGACGACGTCGGTCACCGTCGTGAGGAAGACGCCCGAAGCCACTGCCGGGTCGATCTTGCGGGCGTTCAGCGTGAGCGGGATGAGCACGCCGAACAGGCCGGCGACGACGAGGTTGCCGATGAGGGCCGCCGCGATGACGCAGCCGAGCTCCCAGTTGAGGAACCACGCTCCGGCGACGCCGCCGACGAGTGCCGCCAGCACGACGCCGTTGAGCAGGCCGACGAGAAGCTCGCGGCGGATGATGCGGCCGGCGTTGCGGCGGCTGATCTCGCGGGTGGCGAGGGCCCGCACGGTCACCGTCATCGCCTGCGTCCCGGCGTTGCCGCCCATCGAGGCGACGATCGGCATCAGCACGGCGAGCGCCACCATCTGCTCGATGGTGCCGTCGAAGATGCCGATCACCGAGGCCGCCAGAAAGGCCGTCGCGGTGTTGATGACGAGCCAGGGCAGGCGGCTGCGGGCGGTGTAGGCGACGGTGTCAGACAGTTCCTCGTCGCCGACGCCGGCCATGGCGCGGATGTCCTCCTCCGCCTCCTCCTCGATGACGTCGACGATGTCGTCGACGGTCAGCATGCCGACCAGGCGCTGCGCCTCGTCCACCACCGCCACCGAAACGAGGTTGTAGCGCTTGAACAGCCGCGCCACGTCCTCCTGGTCGTCGGTGGCGCGGACGATCTGCTGCTCCTCGTGCATCACCTCGGAGATCTTCGTCGGGCGCTTCGCCTTCAGGAGCCGGTCGAGCGGCACGGTGCCGATGAGGCGGAAGGTCGGCTCGACGACGAAGATCTCGTAGAAGGTCTCCGGCAGGTCGTCGTCGACGCGCAGGAAGTCGATCGTCTGGCCGACCGTCCAGAACGGCGGCACGGCGACGAAGTCGGTCTGCATCCGCCGCCCGGCGGATTCTTCCGGGTAGTCGAGCGCGCGGACGAGGCGGAGCCGTTCCGGCACCGACATCTGCTCGAGGATCGCCTGCTTGTCGTCCTCGTCGAGGTCCTCCAGCAGGTAGACGGCGTCGTCCGAATCGAGGTCGCGCACGCCGTCCGCGACGACCCGCGGCGACAGCGCCTCGAGCAGGCGGACGCGCACCGTCTCGTCGATCTCGGTGAGCGCCGTGAAGTCGAAGTCGTCGCCGAGCAGGCGGACGAGCTGCGGCTGCTCGTCCGGCGACAGCACGCCCAGAAGCTCGCCGAGGTCGGCCTCGTGCAGGTCGCCGGCGAGCTCGCGCAGCCGCTCGACGTCGGCGGCCGCGATCGCGTCCTCGACGGCGGCGACGTAACGCGGATCGAGCCCGCCCTCGGCGTCGCGCACCGGCAGGTCCGTCTCGGGTTCAACGAGGGGGGCGTCGTGTTCGGACATGGGGAGCTTCCGCAGGCGCCGGTGCGACTGCATAGAGGCTAAAGGCCGTGGGCGATACCGCCGCGGCGCGTCGGCACGCCAAGCGGTGGTGCTCCGCGCGCCTCAGCTGGCGAGGGGTGCGATGGCGTAACGCATCCGCAGCGTCTCGAGGTCCACCGGCGCCGCCTCCCAGAAGTCCCAGCCCGGCGCGAACACGTCGACGCTGGCGTTCGCCCCGCGCTGCCATGCCTCGAAGAACGTCGCCGGGTGCATCTGCCCGACGGCGGACTTCGCCACGTCGTTGAACTTGATGTTGAGATGCCAGCTGAAGATCACCGGCAGCACGTGCGCCGCCATCGAGTGGCGCGGGTGCATCGCCGCGGTGAAGGTCGAGACGAGGATCTCGCCCGCCGGCGTGGTGTCGTAGCCGGCAAGGACGTGGGCGGAATCGTGCGGCACGGCGAAGCCGGCATTGAGGGCGTCGGGCGCGCCGGGGAAGGCGTAGCCGTTCTCGCGGAAGTGCGTGAAGTAGTGATGACCGAACGTCGTCGCCGGCAGCTGCTCCAGAGCCTGGAAGCGCTCGGCGAGGGCCGGGTCCGCACCCGCGCCCCGGTAGGGCAGGATCCACGCGGCGACGTCGTCGGTGACGTCGCCGCTCCACGGCTCGCCGGTGAAGCTCTCCATGTTCTCGCGCACCATGTGGGCCATCGCCTTGCGCATGTGGCCGCGCGCGGCATCGGCGAGATCGTGGACGTAGCCCTCGTGGACGCGGAGCGTGCCGGCCAGCCGCACGACGGCCTCCAGCTTGGCCGGATCGAGGACGCCATCGACCAGCGCCATCACGGTCGCGAGCCGCACGGCCTCCGAGGCGATCTCGGACCCCGGCGGCACGAGGGCCACCAGCGCCGTCGGCGACAGGGCGGGAAGGGCGTCGAAGTCGGGCTGGGGCGCATCCAGCATGATCGTCGCCGCCGCGGCGACGGCGTTGCGGTCGATGTCGGTCACGGCCGCCGCGCCATGGGTGGCCGCGATCGCCTTCAGGGTGGCAAGCAGGGCAGTCTTCTGGTCGCTCGTTGCAGCAATACGCACGGATTGCCCCTCCCGGCCCACTTCGCCGAATTTACGATGATGATGCCGCAGCGGCGAGACAGAGAAAACCGCGGCGAGCGGCAACAGTCTCTGCCCGCCACGCTTTCGACGCTGCGGCCGCCTATGCATGCCGTCGCTTTGTGGCCGCCTCGGGGAATGGGCATGACTGGACGCTGCATCGGCCTCGGCCTCGCGGGCCTCGTGTGGCTCGTCGCCACCCCCCCGCTCTCGGCCGCCGAGCCGCAGCCCGACATGACGGAGCTCGTCTGCGCGAAGGCCCGCGATCTCTCGGCCTATCGCAGCAAGAGCCTGGCGCTGCTCGTGCCCGGCTCGGACGGCTTTCTGTTCCGTAGCCGCATCGACATGCGCGACTACGGCCCGCTGAAGAGCGGGCCGAAGAAGGAACTCCTGAAGGTCGTTGCCGCCCTGCGCGAGCGCGGCACCGAGGTCGTGCTCGTGGTACCGCCGCCGCGCCCCGTCGCCGACCGCGCGCGCCTGATCGCGGCGGAGGCCGCGGCGCAGGACTACGACGTCGCCGCCGCGGAGGCGGGCTACGCCGCGATGCTCGACGATCTCAGATCTTCGGGCGTGCTCGTCGCCGACGTGCTCGGCCGCGCCCGCGGCCACCTCGGCGAGGACGAGCCGTTCTACCTGCGCCGCGACATCCACTGGTCGTCCGACGGTGCCCGCATTGCCGCCGAGGCCGCGGCGGAGACGATCGCCCCGCTCCCCCTCGCGACCACCCTCGAGCGTGCCACCTTCACGACGGAGGAGCGAGACGTCGCGGACGCCGACGAGAAGCTCGGCGAGGCCCTGGAGAAGCTCTGCGACGTGACGGTGCCGCCCGAGCAGGAGACGTTCTACCGCACCAGCGAGGCCGACGCGGAGGCCGGCCTGTTCGACGAGCGGGCGCCGCAGGTGGTCCTCGTCGGCACCAGCTTCAGCCACCGCGGCGACGACGACCCGAACTTCTCGGGTTTCCTGCAGCAGGCGCTGTCGACGCGCGTCCTCAATGCTTCCGAGGAGGGCGGCGGCTTCGAAGGCTCGATGGCGGCCTATCTCGGTTCCGATTCCTTCCGCAACGACCCGCCGAAGGTGATCGTCTGGGAGTTCCCGCCTTACGAGCGCCCCGACGTCGACGACGGCAAGCCCATCCGCATCGTCCGCTCGGCCCTGAAGAAGGCGCTGGCGGCCAAATGAGGAGGCGCGACGCCGCCGGTGGCGCGCGGGCAACAAAAAAGCCCGCCGAAGCGGGCCTTTGTCTTTGGTGCGGTGAAGAAGACTCGAACTTCCACGGGTTGCCCCACAGCGACCTCAACGCTGCGCGTCTACCAATTCCGCCACCACCGCATCCGGTTTTCGCCGGCCGGCAGCGTGTAACAAATCGCTTCGGGGCATTCAAGGCTTATGGAGCCCCGTCGCACGATCCTGCACGACTATCGTGCGCGAGCGCCGTTTTGGCCGCTGCCGACCGGACCGACCCGCCGGGCCGCGGGTACCGAACCCCGGCTCCGCGACGTCGGCAAAGGCTCGGCCCCTTGCGGGGCCTTTCCGGCCGTGGTCACTAACCCCATGTCCATGACCGAGATGTCCATTACAGACGCCCTCGCGGCGGTGCCTCAGCCTCCGGCGAACGCCGAGCCCATCCGCTTCCTGCGCACCGACGCCGACGCTGCGCCCGTCGAGTGGGTGATCGCCGATGGGCTGGTCGCCTACGAGGCGGCGCTGGGCGAGATGGAATCGCGCGCTGCGACGATCGCCGAAGGTCGCGCGGCCGAGCGGGTCTGGCTCGTCGAGCATCCGCCGCTCTACACCGCAGGCACCAGCGCCCGCGACGAGGACCTCCTGACGCCGGAGCGCTTCCCGGTCTTCCGCACCGGGCGGGGCGGGCAGTTCACCTATCACGGCCCCGGCCAGCGGGTGGCGTACGTGATGCTCGACCTCACCCGCCGCCAGCGCGACGTGCGCGGCCTCGTGACGGCGCTCGAGGCCTGGCTGATCGGCACCCTCGGTCGCTTCAACGTGCGCGGCGAGACCCGGCCCGACCGCGTCGGCGTGTGGGTGCGTCGGCCGGAGCGGGGGCTCGACGCCGAGGACAAGGTTGCCGCCATCGGCATTCGCCTGCGCAAGTGGGTGAGCTTCCACGGCATCGCCCTCAACGTCGACCCGGACCTCGAGCACTTCAGCGGCATCGTCCCGTGCGGCGTGCGCCGCCACGGCGTGACGAGCCTCGTCGATCTCGGCCGCCCGGTGTCGATGCCGGAAGTCGATTCGATGCTGCGGGCGGAGTTCGAGACGGTGTTCGGGCCAACGCGGACTGCCGACGGAAATTCGCCACGTTCCTGAGCGCCTTGAAGCGGGGCGCTCCCACGCAGCCTCAGCTCGCGCGCCTCAGCCCGCCGTCGGCAGCACCCGGAACGGCCCCGTGGGCAGCGGCGCCTCCGCTTCGCTGCGGACGATGCCGTCGACACGGCTGCCGAGGGGGCCCCTGCGGCACGCCCCGATGAGTGCCTCCACCGCCTCCGCCGGGCCGGCGAGGACGGCTTCCACCTCTCCGGAGCGCAGGTTGCGGGTCCAGCCCGACAGGCCGTGCCGCTGTGCCTCGGCCTGCAGGAACGCACGGTAGCCGACGCCTTGCACGCGCCCGTGGATCAGGAGGTGAAGGTGCAGGTCGGCCATCGCCGCCGGGCCTCTCTCACTACCAGCCGCCCCGGGCGAGCCACTCGTCGAGCATCGGCAGACGGTCCCAGCCCCAGAACGGCTCGCCGTCGGCGATGAAGAACGGCGCCCCGAAGATGCCGCGGGCGATCGCCTCATCGACGCGCTCGCGCGTGAGGTCCTTCACCTCCGGATCGGCGGCGGCCGCCACGAGTGCCGCCGCATCGAGCCCGACGGACGCGCCGGCTTCAGCGGCCACAGCCGGTGCGCCGACATCGCGGTCGTGCACGAACACCGCATCGAACGCCGCGAGAGCGAAGCGGCGGGCAGCGGCCGGATCGGTGCGCTCGATCGCGTAGAACATCCGCGTCGCGGCGACGCCACTGACCGGGAAGGTGGTTGGAAAGCGAAACGGGATGCCCTTCAGCCGCGCCAGCCGGTCCCAGTCGCGCCGGCCGTAGTCGCCGCGCATCGGCTGTTCCGTCAGCGGTGCCATCCGCGTGGTGCGGAAGGCGACGCCGAGCAGGAACGGCCGCCACGTAACACCGCGTCCGTGACGCGCCGCGACGGCATCGATCTCGCGCGCGGCGAAGAAGGCGTAGGGCGAGGAGAAGTCGAACCAGAACTCGACCGGCGCCCGAGTGCCGGCCGCCACCCCCGCGTCCGCCGTGTCGCTCATCCGCCCGCTCCCTCTCCGTGCTCCAGGGTCAGTCGAACGTCACGATCATTCGAACTCGAGGATCACCGCGTCGACGGCGAGGCTGTCGCCGGGCTTCGCCTTCACCGCCTTGACGGTGCAGTCGCGCTCGGCGCGCAGCACGTTCTGCATCTTCATCGCCTCGACGATGGCGAGCACGTCGCCCGCCTTCACCTCGTGGCCCTCCGCGACCTCGATCGCGACGACGAGGCCGGGCATCGGGCAGAGCAGGAAGCGCGAGGTGTCGGCGGCCTTCTTCTCCGGCATCAGCGCCGCCAAGGCGGCGGTCCTAGGCGTCATCACGCGGGCGAAGACGGTGACGCCGCGCCACGACAGCGACAGCCCGCCGCGCGCCGGGCGCACCTGCACGCTCGCCTGCCGCCCGCCGACGGTGCCGGTCCACAAGGGCTCGCCCGGCCGCCACTCGGACGTCACCGTCACCGACCGCTCGGCGCCCGGCAGCAGCACGTCGAGCTCGATCGGCACGGTCGGGTAGCCGGCGGTGAGCACGACCTCGAGCGGCTCGCCGGCGAGCTCCACCACCCAGTTCTCGCGGAAGACGCCCATGTGCGGCTTCAGCCGCCCGCCGAGATGGTCGAGGCGCTCGCGGCGGACGAGCTCGATCGTCAGGGCGGCCGAGGCGAGAACCGCCTGTGTCGTGTCGTTGATCGACGCGCCGGTGAAGCCCTCCGGGTACTCCTCGGCGATGAAGCCGGTCGACAGCGCGCCCTCGCGCCAGCGCGGATGCGCCATCAGCGCGGCGAGGAAGGGCACGTTGTGGGAGATGCCGTCGACGATGAAGGCGTCGAGCGCGTCGGTCATGGCGTCGATCGCCTCGAGGCGGGTCGGCGCGTGCGTCACGAGCTTCGCCACCATCGGGTCGTAGAACATCGAGATCTCGGAGCCCTCGACGACGCCGGTATCGACCCGCACCGTCGCCCCGTCGACGAGGTCCTCGTGCGGCGGCCGGTAGCGCGTCAGCCGCCCGATCGAGGGCAAGAAGTTGCGGAACGGGTCCTCGGCATAGAGCCGCGTCTCGATCGCCCAGCCGTCGAGGCGGACGTCCTCCTGGCCAAACGGCAGCTTCTCCCCGGCTGCGACGCGGATCATCTGCTCGACGAGATCGATGCCGGTGACGAGCTCGGTCACCGGATGTTCCACCTGAAGACGTGTGTTCATCTCCAGGAAATAGAAGGATTTATCCTGACCGGCGACGAACTCGACGGTGCCGGCCGAATCGTAGCCGACGGCCTTCGCCAGCGCCACCGCCTGCTCGCCCATCGCCTTGCGGGTCGCCGCGTCCAGCAGCGGCGAGGGTGCCTCCTCGACGACCTTCTGGTTGCGCCGCTGGATCGAGCACTCGCGCTCGCCGA
>CAZDCR010000016.1:0-27780 GCA_964503995.1 uncultured Segnochrobactrum sp. | reverse complement strand
GGATGGCCGATGCGCTCCGCGTCCTCGCCATCGACGCGGTGGAGGCCGCCAAATCGGGCCATCCCGGCCTGCCGATGGGCGCCGCCGACATCGCCACGGTGCTGTACGGCAACGTCCTGAAGTTCGATCCGACGGCGCCGCACTGGCCCGACCGCGACCGCTTCGTGCTGTCGGCCGGCCACGGCTCGATGCTGCTCTACGCGCTGCTGCACCTCACCGGCTACGAAGACTTCCCGATCGATCAGCTGAAGCGCTTCCGCCAGCTCGGCGCCCGCGCCGCTGGCCATCCGGAATACGGTCACGGCGCCGGCATCGAGACGACCACCGGCCCCCTCGGCCAGGGCATCGCCACCGCCGTCGGCATGGCGCTCGCCGAGCGCCTGATGAACGCCCGCTTCGGCGACGACCTCGTCGACCACCGCACCTATGTGCTCGCCTCCGATGGCGACCTCATGGAGGGCATCAGCCACGAGGCGATCTCGATCGCCGGGCACCTCAGGCTCTCCCGCCTGATCGTCCTCTATGACGACAACGGCATCTCCATCGATGGCCCGCTCGCCCTCACCGAGACCGGCGACGCCGTGCGCCGCTTCGAGGCGGCCGGCTGGGACGCGGTGCGCATCGACGGTCATGACCCTGCCGCCATCCTGCGCGCGCTCGAGGTCGCCCACGACAATGACAAGCCGACGATGATCGCCTGCAAGACGATCATCGGGTTCGGCGCGCCGAAGAAGGCCGGCACCTCGTCCGCCCACGGTTCGCCGCTCGGCCCGGCCGAGGCCGCCGCCGCCCGGGCCGCCTACGGCTGGACGGCGGAGCCCTTCGAGCTGCCGGCGGACGTGCGCGACGGCTGGCGGATCAGCGCGCTGCGGGCCGGCCTCGGCCGCAAGGAGTGGGAGAAGCGCTACCGCGCGCTGCCGCCGGAGGAGCGCGCCGAGTTCGACCGCCGCGTCCGCGGCGACCTGCCGAACGGCTTCGACGAGGCCATCCGCTCCTACAAGCGCCGCCTCGCCTCCGACCGGCCGACGGTCGCCACCCGCAAGGCGTCCGAGATGGCGCTCGACGTCATCAACGCCGTCGTCCCCGAGACAATCGGCGGCTCGGCCGACCTCACCGGCTCGGTCAACACCCGCAGCGCCGGCATGGTGGCAGTGACGCCGGACGACTTCTCCGGCCGCTTCATCCACTGGGGCATCCGCGAGCACGGCATGGCGGCGGCCATGAACGGCATGGCGCTGCACGGCGGCGTCATCCCCTATGCCGGCACCTTCCTCGTCTTCTCCGACTACTGCCGCCCGGCGATCCGGCTCTCGGCGCTGATGGGCGTGCGCGTCGTCTACGTGATGACGCACGACTCCATCGGCCTCGGCGAGGACGGCCCGACGCACCAGCCGGTCGAGCATCTCGCCGCGCTCCGGGCGATCCCGAACCTCCTCGTCATGCGCCCGGCCGATGCCGTCGAGACGGCGGAATGCTGGCAGATCGCGCTGGAAAACCGCACCACGCCGAGCGTCATCGCCCTGTCGCGGCAGAACCTGCCGACGGTGCGCACGCACCAGGAGGACGCCAACCTCTGCGCCCGCGGCGCCTACGAACTCGAGGGCGCCGACGGCGACGCCGAGGTCAGCCTGTTCGCCACCGGCTCGGAAGTGCAGGTGGCGCTCGCCGCCCGCGATCTCCTGCAGCGCGACGGCATCGGCGCCCGCGTCGTCTCGGTTCCGTCCTTCGAGCTCTTCGCCCGCCAGTCGGCCGACCACCGGGCCGAGGTGATCGGCACGGCGCCGGTGCGCGTCGGCATCGAGGCGGCGGTGCGCATGGGCTGGGACGCGATCCTCGGCACCGACGGCATCTTCGTCGGCATGACCGGCTTCGGCGCCAGCGGCCGCATCGAGGATCTCTATCCGCACTTCGGCATCACCGCCGAGCGGGCGGCGGCGCTCGCCCGCGAGGCGCTGGCGGCGAAGAAGGGCTGACGGCGACACGGCGGCAGGCACACAGGCAAGGCAGTCAACAGCAGGAGGCGACGATGGCGGTGAAGGTTGCGATCAACGGGTTCGGGCGGATCGGCCGCAACGTTCTGAGGGCGATCATCGAGTCGGGTCGCACCGACATCGAGGTGGTGGCCATCAACGATCTCGGCCCCGTCGAGACCAACGCCCACCTGCTGCGCTTCGATTCCGTACACGGCCGCTTCCCCGGCGTGGTGACGGTCTCCGGCGACACCATCGACGTCGGCCGCGGCCCGATCAAGGTGACGGCGATCAAGGACCCGGCGACGCTGCCGCACGGCGAACTGGGCGTCGACATCGCCATGGAATGCACCGGCATCTTCACCGCCCGCGACAAGGCGGCGGCGCACCTGACGGCCGGCGCCAAGCGCGTCATCGTCTCGGCGCCTGCCGACGGCGCCGACCTCACGGTGGTCTTCGGCGTCAACCACGACAAGCTGACCAAGGACCACCTCGTCATTTCCAACGCCTCCTGCACCACCAACTGCCTCGCCCCGGTGGCGATGGTGCTGAACGACGCGATCGGCATCGAGCGCGGCTTCATGACGACGATCCACTCCTACACCGGCGACCAGCCGACGCTCGACACCATGCACAAGGATCTCTACCGGGCCCGTGCCGCCGCCCTGTCGATGATCCCGACCTCCACCGGCGCCGCCAAGGCCGTCGGCCTCGTGCTGCCGGCCCTCAACGGCAAGCTCGACGGCACCGCCATCCGCGTGCCGACGCCGAACGTCTCGGTCGTCGACTTCAAGTTCGTGGCGAAGAAGGCGACCACGAAGGACGAGGTCAACGCGGCGATCAAGGCGGCCGCCGAAGGCCCGCTGAAGGGCATCCTCGGCACGACGTCGCTGCCGAACGTCTCGACCGACTTCAACCACGACGCCCACTCGTCGGTGTTCGCCTACGACCAGACAAAGGTGCTCGACGGCACGATGGTGCGGGTGCTCTCCTGGTACGACAATGAGTGGGGCTTCTCGAACCGGATGAGCGACACCGCCGTCGCGATGGCGAAGCTGATCTGAGGGGAGCGGGGCCGATGACCGCCTTCCGCACCCTCGACGACGTCGACCCGCACGGCAAGCGGGTCCTCGTCCGCGTCGATCTCAACGTCCCCGTCAAGGACGGGGCCGTCACCGACGACACCCGCGTGAAGGCGGTGGCGCCGACCATCGCCGAACTCGCCGACAAGGGCGGCAAGGTGCTGCTGCTCGCCCACTTCGGCCGGCCGAAGGGCGGGCGCGACCTGTCGCAGTCCCTGAAGGTCGTGGTGCCGGCGCTCGCCGCTGCGCTCAGTCGCCCGGTCGGCTTCGTCGACGACTGCGTCGGGCCCGATGTCGCCGCCGCCGTCGCCAACATGGTGCCGGGCGACGTTCTCCTCCTCGAGAACACCCGCTTCCACGCCGGCGAGGAGAAGAACGACCCGGCCCTCGTGGCGCAACTCGCGGCGAACGGCGACCTCTACGTCAACGACGCCTTCTCGGCCGCCCACCGCGCCCACGCCTCCACCGAGGGGCTGGCGCGGGCGCTGCCGGCCTATGCCGGCCGCAGCATGCAGGCGGAGCTCGACGCGCTCGGCAAGGCGCTCGGGTCGCCGCAGCGGCCGGTGATCGCCATCGTCGGCGGCGCCAAGGTGTCGTCGAAGATCGACCTCCTGGAAAACCTCGTCGGCCGCGTCGACGTCCTCGTCATCGGCGGCGGCATGGCCAACACCTTCCTCGCCGCCCAGGGCAAGGCGGTCGGCAAGTCGCTGTGCGAGCACGACCTCGCCGACACTGCCCGCCGCATCCTCGCGGCGGCGGAAAAGTCGGGCTGCGCCATCGTGCTGCCGACCGACGTCGTGGTGGCGCGCGAGTTCAAGGCGAATGCCGAGAACGAGACGGTCAGCGTCGACGCGGTGCCGGCCGACGCGATGATCCTCGATGCCGGGCCGGCCTCGGTGGACGCGGTCCGCGCCCGCATCGACGGCGCGAAGACGCTGGTGTGGAACGGCCCGCTCGGCGCCTTCGAGCTGACGCCGTTCGATGCCGCGACCGTCGCCGCGGCCCGCCACGCGGCGGATCGCACCGACGCCGGGGCGCTGCTCTCGGTCGCCGGCGGTGGCGACACGGTGGCGGCGCTCAACCACGCCGACGTCGCCGAGCGCTTCTCCTACGTCTCGACGGCGGGCGGGGCGTTCCTCGAGTGGCTGGAGGGCAAACCGCTGCCGGGGGTCGAGGCGCTGAAGGCCTGAGCGTCCGCTTGGCCTGGGCGGCCGATCTCGCACTTGTGGTGAGGCGATCGCCTCACCGAACCTTGCCCTGCCGCGGCGGACGGACTACAGCCTGCTGCCAAACGGCGCCGTGCATACACGCGGCGCTGAAGATCGACCGGAGCAGCAAGAAGGTAGGGATCGATGAGTGAACGGCTCGCCGACATCGCCGTCGCCATGGTGGCCGACGGGCGGGGCATTCTCGCCGCCGACGAGAGCACCGGCACGATCAAGAGGCGCTTCGATTCGATCAACCTCGAGTCGACCCCCGACAGCCGCCGCGACTACCGCGAGATGCTGTTCCGCGCCGACGACGCCATGCGCAACTACGTCTCCGGCGTCATCCTCTATGACGAGACGATCCGCCAGAAGGCGAAGGACGGTACGCCGTTCGTCGACATTCTGAAGGCCGCCGGCTCGATCCCCGGCATCAAGGTCGACAAGGGCGCCAATCCGCTCGCCGGCGCCAAGGGCGAGCAGATCACCGAGGGCCTCGACGGCCTGCGCGGCCGCCTCGCCGAGTACCACCAGCTCGGCGCCCGCTTCGCCAAGTGGCGTGCCGTCATCGACATCGCCCAGGGCCTCCCGACATACAACGCGCTCGCCGCCAACGCCCACGCGCTCGCCCGCTACGCCGCGCTCTGCCAGGAAGCCGGCATTGTGCCGATCGTCGAGCCGGAAGTGCTGATGGACGGGCCGGTGGCCACCCACGACATCGCCACCTGCTACCGCGTCACCGAGCTCACCCTGAAGCTCGTGTTCGAGCAGCTCTACTTCGCCAACGTCGACCTCACCGGCATGATCCTGAAGCCGAACATGGTGATCGCCGGCAAGGACTGCCCGACGCAGGCGTCCCCCGAGGAAGTCGCCGAGATGACCGTGAAGGTGCTGAAGGCGTGCGTGCCGCCGGCGGTGCCGGGCGTCGCCTTCCTCTCGGGCGGCCAGTCCGACGAGGTCGCCACCCAGCATCTCTCGCTGATGAACGAGCTCGGCGGCCCGCTGCCGTGGAAGCTCACCTTCTCCTATGGCCGCGCCCTGCAGGCGGCGGCGCTGAAGGCATGGGGCGGCAAGCCGGAGAACGTCGCCGCCGGCCAGCGTGCCTTCTCCCACCGCTGCCGGATGAACGCGCTCGCCGCCACCGGCCGCTGGTCCTCCGACGCGGAGCGGCAGGCAGCGTGAGCAAGCGCGACAGCAACCGCAGGGGCGCGGGCGCGGACAAGCCCGCGCGCTCCCGGCTCGTGCTGGTGACGCCGGACACCGGCGACATCGGCGTCGTCGCCGACGACCTGCGGCTGGCGCTGTCGGGCGGCGACGTTGCCGCCGTGCTGATCGGCCGGGCCGGCAGCGATGCCGACCGGCAGTCCGCGGCCGAGCGCCTGGTGCCGATCGCCCAGGCCGCCGGCGCCGCCGCCGTGGTGATCGGCGACACCCGCGCCGCCGGCCGCTCCAAGGCCGACGGCATCCACCTCGATCTCGGCGCCGGCGAGGATGATTCCGACCTGCCGGCCGCGGACGAGGACGACGCGGCCGGCGAGGTCGACGACGACGGCGACGATGACGAGGCGCCGTCGCGCGGCGACCCCGTCACCGCCGAGATCGCCGACATGGTGGCGCGCTTCAAGGGCAAGATCGTCGGTGTCGGCGGCGTGCGCACCCGCCACGCCGCGATGGCCGCTGCGGAAGCGGATGCAGCCTACGTGCTGTTCGGCCTGCTCGAGCGCCCGGACGCCGACGTAACCCACCACAAGACGCTCACCTTCGCCGACTGGTGGGTGCCGCTGTTCGAGGTGCCCTGCGTCGCGCTTGCCGGTGCGACGCGCGACGCCGTCGCCGAGGCGGCCTCCACCGGGGCCGAGTTCGTCGGCGTGCGCACGTTCGTCTGGTCGCATCCCGACGGCCCCGCCGCCGGCGTCGCCGAGGCGAACGCGGTGCTGGACGAGGCCTTCGCGGCCCGTTCGGCCGAAGCGTGAGACGACGGCGACCGGCTCTCCGCCCCGTTGTCGCCACGATGCCCACCACCATCGCGCCGATGCAGTCCGCCCCTCCTCCACCGGCCCGCGCGGTTCCCGCCAATCCTACCCCTTCCGGTCGAAAATCCGCCTGGGCCGACCGTGGTGCGGCGCGGCCGCGCACGGCGACCCTGCGGGCGGTGACGGCTCCTGCGCTCGCCCTGGCGCTCGCGCTGTCGGCCGGCGTGCCCGCCCATTCCGTACCGCCACCGCCCGGCGGTGCGCCGACGCTGCGGCCTGTCGCCGGCGCGCCGGCGGAGGCGCCATCCGATGCGCCCGCCGTCGCCGTCGTGGAGCCGCCCTCGAAGCCCGCAGAGACCCTCGAACCCACCGCGGATGCGCCGGCCGGCGAGGCGGGCGAGAGCGAGGCTGCGGACGCCGAGGCCGCCCCTCGGGCCCCGGCCGAGCCGGACCTCGCCTATGCCGCCTTCGACGACGTCCGCTATCTCGAAGCGCTCGCCTACGCCACGGACCAGGCCGAGGCCGGGAGCCCTGCCGCGCAGACGCTGCTCGGCATGCTCTACCAGGACGGGCTCGGCGTGCCGCGCAATGCCGAGACGGCGGCGAGCTGGTTCGAGCTCGCAGTTGCCCGCGGCGACCGCGAGGCGGCCTTCCTGCTCGGGCTTCTCTACCTCGCCGGCGACGGCGTGCCGAAGGACCACGCGCGCGCCGCAGAGCTCTTCCGCATGGCGGCGGAGAAGGGCCAGGCCTCGGCCGCCTTCAATCTCGGCACGCTCTATCTCGAGGGCAAGACGCTGCCCGCCGACACCGCCGCGGCGGCCGCGCTGTTCCGCCAGGCGGCCGAGGCCGGCAACGCCGACGCGCAGTACGCCATGGCCGTGCTGCACCAGACCGGCCGCGGCGTCCCGCAGGACGAGCACCTCGCGTCGCTGTGGTTCGGGCGTGCCGCCCGCAACGGCCACGTCGATGCCCAGCTCGAATACGGCATCCGCCTCTTCAACGGCGTCGGCCTCGTCGTCGACGAACACCAGGCCGTGGTCTTCCTGGCGCGCGCCGCTCAGGCGGGAAATCCCGTGGCAATGAACCGCCTCGCCCGGGCGCTCGCACGCGGTCGCGGCGTTCCGGAGAGTGCCGTCGAGGCGGCGAAGTGGCACCTCATCGCTCGCCGCCGCGGCATCGGCGACGCCTGGCTCGACGACTACTACCTCCGGCAGCCGCCGGAGCTGCGCCACCGCGCCATGGATGCCGCCGCGCTCTGGTGGACGGGGCGCTGAACCTCCGCCGCGGCCGGTCGTGCGGCGGCGCCGGGGGTTGCGTGCGGTGCGCGAGTGTGGTGCTTGACGCCGAACTCGCCCCTTACCCCGCATGGATGACACCCGATGGCCCGTTCGGCGATCCTCAACGTCATGGTCTCCGCCGCCACCAAGGCCGGCCGCGGCCTCGTGCGTGACTTCAACGAGGTCGAGAACCTGCAGGTCTCACGCAAGGGACCGGGCGACTTCGTCTCGCTCGCCGACAAGAAGGCCGAGACCACCATCAAGACCGAGCTGATGAAGGCGCGCCCCGGCTATTCCTTCATCGGCGAGGAGGGCGGCGCGGAGGAGGGCACCGACGGCCAGCACCGCTGGATCGTCGATCCGCTCGACGGCACCACCAACTTCCTGCACGGCATCCCGCTGTTCGCCGTCTCGATCGCGCTGGAGCGCCAGGGCGTGCTCGTCGCCGGGGTCGTCTACAATCCCGTCATGGACGAGCTCTACGTCGCCGAGCGCGGCGGCGGTGCCTTCCTCAACGACCGCCGCCTGCGCGTCGCCCAGCGCCGCGACTTCGACGACTGCGTCGTCGCCACCGGCCTGCCCAACCTCGGCAAGGGCGAGCACGGCCGGGCGCTGCGCGAGCTCGGCGGCGTCATGCTGCACGCCGCCGCCGTGCGCCGCTGCGGCTCCGCCGCCCTCGATCTCGCCTGGACGGCCTCGGGCCGCTTCGACGCCTACTGGGAGCACGGGCTGCAGTCGTGGGACATCGCGGCCGGCGTCCTCCTGGTGCGCGAGGCGGGCGGCTTCGTCAGCGATGCGAAGGGCGGCGAGACGATGCTGGAGACGGGCTCGGTGGTGGCCGGCAACGAGCGCACCCATGCCGAGCTCCTCGCCCATCTGAAGCGCGCGGCAGCGGCGGGATGAGCGGTCCGCGCGTTAACCGCAGCGGCAGGACGGCGAACTTTCCTGTTTTTCCGCGCGTTGCGTCGGGCTATTGAGAAGGCCCACGCGACGTGACGACTTTGCACTTCTGACGCTTTCGGCGGTCCATGGCGCGAGACATTGATCCCTATCGGTTGACGAACCCGCAGATCTTCCTGTGGCGGATGGTCGTCTTCCTCGTGCTGGTCGGCTTCGTCGCGGTCATCCTGTACCGCCCGATCCTGATCGCCTTCCAGGCGAACCCGGCGCTCAACGGCCTGATCCTCGGCGTCGCCATCATCGGCATCGTGCTGGCGATCCGCCAGGTGACGCGGTTGTTCCGCGAGATCGCCTGGGTGAAGTCGTTCCGCGCCCAGGGCGATGATCGCGACGGCCGCCGCGCGCCGATCCTGCTCGCGCCGATGGCGACCCTCCTCGGCGACCGCTTCGGCCAGGGGGCGCTGTCGGCCCCGGCGCTGAGGGCGCTCCTCGATTCGATCGGCTCGCGCCTCGACGAGTCGCGCGACATCATGCGCTACCTCACCGGGCTGCTCGTCTTCCTCGGCCTGCTCGGCACCTTCTGGGGCCTGCTCACCACGGTGACGGCGGTGAGCGACACCATCCAGAACCTCAACATCGGTGGCGGCGACACCGCCGTCGTCTTCGAGGACCTGAAGCGCGGCCTCGCCGAGCCGCTCGGCGGCATGGGCATCGCCTTCTCGTCCTCGCTCTTCGGCCTCACCGGCTCGCTGGTGCTGGGCTTCCTCGATTTGCAGGCGGGCCAGGCGCAGAACCGCTTCTACACCGAGCTCGAGGACTGGCTGTCGAGCCTCACCGAGCTCACGCCGGTGGAGGCGGACGAGCGTCACGGCGTGCCGCCCGGCGACCTCAAGGAGGCCTTCGACCGCATCGCCAAGCTGGTCGGCGAGCAGGGCTCCAGCCGCAACGCCACGGCTGCGATGGCCAATCTGGCGGAAGGCATCCAGGGGCTGGTGCAGCACCTACGGGCCGAGCGGCAGATCATGCGCGACTGGACCGACGGCCAGGCCCGCCAGCAGGCGCGCATCGAGGGCTTCCTCGAGAAGCTCGCCGGCGTCGTCGACCGCGAGCGGCAGGACTGAACACGGCGATCGAACCGGGCGGCTGCTCGCGCCGTCGCAGGTATCCGTGATCCGAGAGGCCGGGTGGCCCGGGCCGCCCGAACCGGACGAGGGTTGGAAAGCGCGACATGGCGTACTCGTCGACCCGCCGCAGGGATAACCGCGTCGATCAATGGCCGGGCTTCGTCGACGCCCTGGCGACGCTGCTGCTCGTCTTCATCTTCCTCACCTCGCTGTTCATGATCGCGCAGTTCTTCCTGAGCCGCGAGGTGAGCAGCCGCGACACCGTGCTGACGCGCCTCAACGCCCAGATCAGCGAGCTCACCGAACTCTTGGCGCTGGAGCGTTCGTCGCGCAGCGACGTCGAGGACACGCTCGCGGCCCTGCAGGCGAGCCTGTCGATCGTCACCGGCGACCGTGAGCGGCTGCAGGGCCTGCTCGACGCCCAGCGCTCGGGCGCCACCGACGCCACCGGCGCCATCACCGGACTGCAGGGCGAACTCGATTCCGAGCGCCAGCTCTCCCGCGAGGCACTGTCGCAGGTCGAGATCCTCAACCAGCAGATCGCCGCGCTGCGCTCGCAGATCGCCTCGCTGGAACAGGCGCTCGGCGCGTCGGAGAAGCGCGACGAGCAGTCCCAGGCGCAGATCGCCGACCTCGGCCGTCGCCTCAACGTGGCGCTCGCCCAGCGCGTCCAGGAGCTGTCGCGCTACCGCTCCGACTTCTTCGGCCGCCTGCGCGACATCCTCGCCGACCGCACCAACATCCGCATCGTCGGCGACCGCTTCGTGTTCTCGTCGGAAGTGCTGTTCCCGTCCGGCTCCGACGATCTCAACAGCGCCGGTCGCGGCGACCTCGACGAGATCGCCGCCGCCCTGATCGAGCTCGAGGGCCAGATCCCGCCGGAGATCGCCTGGGTGCTGCGCGTCGACGGCCACACCGACGCGCGGCCCGTCTCCGGCACCGGACGCTTCCGCTCGAACTGGGACCTGTCGGCGGCGCGCGCCATCGCGGTCGTGCGCTACCTGATCGAGCGTGGCGTCGACCCGGTCCACCTCGTCGCCGCCGGTTTCGGCGAGTTCCAGCCGATCGACCCCGGCACCGGCGACGAGGCGAACGCCCGCAACCGCCGCATCGAGCTGAAGCTCACCGAGCGCTGATCGAGGCAAGCGGCGGACGGAGGCGCCGCCTCTCGGGGCGGCGCGCGTTGCCGCTCGGTTACTCGGCGTCGGGGTCCGATTCCGCCATCGCCGCGAAGCCGCGCTCGAGGTCGGCGATGAGATCGCCGGGGTCCTCGAGGCCGATGTGGAAGCGCATCAGCGGGCCGGTGCCGCGCCACGGCACGGCGGTGCGCGCCTCCTCCGGGCGCGCCTTGATGACGAGGCTCTCGAAGCCGCCCCACGAATAGCCCATGCCGAACAGCGTCAGCGTGTCGAGGAAGCGCCTGAGCGCCGCGTCCGACACGGCTGCGAAGTCGGCGCCGAACAGCCCGCTCGCGCCGGTGAAGTCGCGCTTCCAGAGCGTGTGGCCGGGATCCTCGGGCAGCGCCGGGTGGCGCACCCGCGTCACCTCCGGCCGGCCCGCCAGCCAGCGCGCAACCGTGAGACCGCTCTCCTGGTGACGGGCGAGCCGCACCGCCATCGTCTTCAGGCCGCGCCAGGCGAGGTAGATGTCGTCCGGCCCGACGTGCAGGCCGAGGTTGCGGTGCATGGCGGTGAGGTCGTGCGCCGCCCGCTCGCTCGCCGCGACCGTGCCGATCAGCACGTCGGAGTGGCCGGAGATGTACTTCGTCGCCGCCTGGATCGACAGGTCGACGCCGTGCTCGAGCGGCCGGAAGAACAGCGGCGTCGCCCAGGTGTTGTCCATCAGCACGACGATGCCGCGGGCGCGGGCCGCGGTTGAGAGCGCCGGCACGTCCTGCATCTCGAAGGTGGCAGTGCCGGGCGCCTCCAGCATCACGGCGCGGGTGTTCGGCCGGAACAAGGCCGCGAGGCCCTCGGCGTCGACTTCCGGGTCGTAGTAGGTGGTCTCGACGCCGAAGCGCTTCAGCACCGTGTCGCAGAGCCGCCGCGTCGGCGCGTAGATGCTGTCGGTGACGAGCAGGTGGTCGCCTGCCGACAGGCACGACATCAGCGCCAGCGACACGGCCGCGAGCCCCGACGGCGCGAGCCGCACCGTCGCCGCGCCCTCGAGTTCGGCCAGCGCCAGCTCGAGTGCGTCGATCGTCGGCGTGCCGGTGCGCCCGTAGGTGTATTTCTGGGCATTGGCGACGTGGGCGGCGGCGTCGTTGAACAGCACCGTCGAGGCGTGCACCACCGGCGGGTTGACGAAGCCGTGGTAGGCGCGCGGATCGTAGCCGGTGTGGAGGAGGCGCGTTTCCGGGGCGAGCGGGCGGTCTTCGTCGGTCGGATGGGACGGCGGCATCGTGGAGAGATCCTCGCTGGCTCGGCCACACGCAGACGCGCCGCAGCCTGCCCGATGTTTAGGCGGTGTGGTTCGTCTGGTCGAGAGGGAGGCAGCCGCGGGGCGGGCCATTCCGGCATTGGTCCCGACAGAGGTCGTCTACGACTTCCGTGGCAGTGCAGCGGAAACGCTTGACCGTCTGGTTCATATGCCCTTCGATACCCGTCAGGGGTGGTGCCGGCTGCGTTTGGCCGTGCCTGCGGGGGTGTGGGGCCGGCTCGGGCCGCCACGGCCGGGGGACGGTCACGATGACGATGCCACCCACTCGCCCGATCCGTCGGGCGGGAGCCGTTTGGCCGACCGGGCGCCCTGCGGGGCCCGGACCGGCCATCAGCGTTCGGCGTGCGGCGAAGGAGAGGCTCTCGCTGCCGTCGTCGAAGCAAAAAAGGGAACAGACCAGATCATGACAAACAAGTTTCTCCCCTGGCTCGTCGCCGCCGCGATCGGCGTCGGCGCCACCGCCGCGCAGGCGGACACGCTCGCCGACGTCAAGGCGAAGGGCTTCCTGCAGTGCGGTGCGAACACCGGCCTGCTCGGCTTCGGCTCCCCGGACGACAAGGGCGAGTGGAAGGGCTTCGACGTCGACTTCTGCCGCGCCATCGCGGTGGCGATCTTCAACGACCCGACGAAGGTGAAGTTCACCCCGCTCACCGCCAAGGAGCGCTTCACCGCGCTGCAGTCGGGCGAGGTCGACGTCCTCGTCCGCAACACCACCTGGACGCTGTCGCGCGACAGCCAGATGGGCCTGATCTTCGCCGGCGTGAACTACTATGACGGCCAGGGCTTCATGGTCCGCAAGTCGCTCGGCATCTCGTCGGCGCTGGAGCTGTCGGGCGCCTCGGTCTGCGTGCAGACGGGCACCACCACCGAGCTCAACCTCGCCGACTACTTCCGCGCCAACGGCATGCAGTTCAACCCGGTCGTCTTCGAGAAGTCGGACGAGGTGGTGCAGGCCTATGACGCCGGCCGCTGCGACGCCTTCACGACGGACGCCTCCGGCCTCTATGCCGAGCGCCTGAAGCTGACGAACCCGGCCGACCACATGGTGCTGCCGGAGATCATCTCGAAGGAGCCGCTCGGCCCGGTCGTCCGCCAGGGCGACGACAAGTGGCTCACCGTCGTGAAGTGGACCCACTACGCGATGCTGAACGCCGAGGAAGCCGGCGTCACCTCCGCCAACGTCGACGAGATGAAGTCCTCCGACAACCCGGACATCAAGCGCCTGCTCGGCACCGAGGGCACCTTCGGCGAGCCGATGGGCCTCTCCAACGACTGGGCCGCCAACGTCATCAAGACGATCGGCAACTACGGCGAAGTGTTCGATCGCAACGTCGGCCCCGACACCCCGCTCGGCATCTCCCGCGGCCTGAATGCGCTGTGGACGAAGGGCGGCCTGCAGTACGGCATGCCCGTCCGATGATCTCGTGAGAGGGCGCGCCGGCCCTCGCAAAGGCACCCGGCGCGCCCTCCTCGTCTCCCGACAAACAAACACCTTCCAGGGGGAGACATGGCGGTCCAGAACGAGCTCGGAACCGACACGTCCAGCGGGCGGGTATCGCCCTTCTACGACCCGAAAATCCGCGGCATCGTCTTCCAGGTGGCGCTCATCGTCTTCGTCGGCGTGCTGATCTACATCGGCGCCTCGAATGCGATCCGGAACCTGCAGGCCCAGAACATCGCCTCCGGGTTCGGCTTCCTCGGCAACACCGCCGGGTTCGCCATCTCGCAGACGCTGATCCCCTACACGGTGACCTCGACCTACGGCGACGCCTTCATCGTCGGCCTGCTCAACACGCTGCTGGTCGCCGCCATCGGCATCGTGCTCGCCACCATCCTCGGCTTCATCATCGGCATCGCCCGGCTGTCGTCGAACTGGCTCGTCGCCAAGGTGGCGACCGCCTATGTCGAGATCGTCCGCAACCTGCCGCTGCTGCTGCAGCTGCTGTTCTGGTACTTCGCGGTGGTGAAGTCGCTGCCGTCGCCGCGCGAGTCCTTCGGGCCGTGGGCCGGCACCTACCTCAACATCCGCGGGCTGTTCATGCCGCGGCCGGTGTTCGGCCCCGGCAGCTGGCTCTTCGACCTCGCGATCGTCGTGGCGCTGGTCGCGATCGTCGTGATCTACCGCTGGGCGCGCAAGCGCCAGATGGCGACAGGCCAGCAGTTCCCGATCCTGTGGACGAGCCTCGCGCTGTTCTTCGGCCTGCCGTTCTTCGCGCTCGTCGTCACAGGCTTCCCCGTCACCTTCGACATGCCGGAGCTCACGGGCTTTAACTTCACCGGCGGCATGCGGATGGAGCCGGAGTTCGTGGCGCTGCTGCTCGGGCTCGTCATCTACACGGCCTCCTTCATCGCCGAGATCGTCCGGGCCGGCATCCAGGCGGTCAGCCATGGCCAGACCGAAGCCGCGGGTGCGCTGGGCTTCCGGCGCGGCCTGACGCTGCGCCTCGTCGTCATCCCGCAGGCGATGCGGGTGATCATCCCGCCGCTCACCAACCAGTTCCTCAACCTCACGAAGAACTCCTCGCTCGCGGTCGCGATCGGCTACCCGGACCTCGTCTCGGTGTTCGCCGGCACGGTGCTCAACCAGACGGGCCAGGCCGTCGAGGTGATCTTCATCACCATGCTCGTGTACCTCACGATCAGTCTGCTCACGTCGGCGTTCATGAACTGGTTCAACCTGCGCATGGCGCTGGTCGAGCGGTGAGGGGGGATCGCATGTCTGTCGCTTACGTTCGCGAGACGCCCGCCGAAGTCCTGCCGCCGCCGTCGACTGCCGTCGGCGCGATCGGCTGGTTGCGGGCCAACCTGTTCAACGGCTGGTTCAACTCGATCCTGACGCTGGTCGGCTTCTACCTCGTCTACATCATCGTCGTGCCGTTCCTGAACTTCGCGATCTTCGACGCCGTCTGGACCGGCGAGAACCGCGAGGCCTGCATCGGACCGGAGGTGGGCGCCTGCTGGCCCTTCGTCTGGGCGAAGTTCGGCCAGTTCATGTACGGCACCTACCCGGAATCGCAGCGCTGGCGCGTCGACCTCGTCGCGGTGATGTTCGTCGCCTCGATGGTGCCGCTCGCCATCCCGAGCGTGCCGTTCAAGCGCTGGAACGCCCTGTTCTTCTTCGTCATCCTGCCGGTGCTGGCGTTCATCCTGCTGGTCGGCGGCTTCTTCGGGCTGGAGCACGTCGAGACGGCGCGCTGGGGCGGCCTCCTTGTCACGATCGTCGTCTCCTATGTCGGCATCGTCGCCTCGCTGCCGCTCGGCGTGCTGCTCGCCCTCGGTCGGCGCTCGAAGCTGCCGATCATCAAGACGTTCTCGGTCATCTTCATCGAGTTCTGGCGTGGCGTGCCGCTGATCACCGTGCTCTTCATGTCGTCGGTGATGCTGCCGCTGTTCCTCCCGGACGGGGTCTCCTTCGACAAGCTGCTCAGGGCGCTCATCGGTATCGCGCTGTTCTCGTCGGCCTACATGGCCGAGGTGATCCGCGGCGGCCTGCAGGCGATCCCGAAGGGGCAGTACGAGGCGGGCCAGGCGGTCGGCCTCGGCTACTGGCAATCGATGCGCCTGATCATCCTTCCGCAGGCGCTGAAGCTCGTCATCCCCGGGATCGTCAACTCGTTCATTAGCCTTTTGAAGGACACCTCGCTCGTCCTCATCATCGGCATCTTCGACCTGCTCGGCATCATCCAGCGCAACTTCACGGACGCGAACTGGGCGACGCCGGTCACCAGCCACACGGGCTATCTCTTCGCCGGCCTGATCTTCTGGGCGCTGTGCTTCGGGATGTCCCGCTATTCGATCTTCATGGAGCGGCGGCTCGACACCAGTCGCCGCTGAACCGCAACGCCCTTCGAGAGGACCGCGCGATGACCACAGAATTCGCCGTCGACGCCGCCGAAATCCACGTCGATCCGACCAAGCTCAAAGTGTCCAAGGAGATCGCGGTCGAGATGGCCGGGGTCAACAAGTGGTTCGGCGAGTTTCACGTCCTGAAGGACATCAACCTGCGCGTCCACCGTGGCGAGCGTATCGTCATCTGCGGGCCCTCGGGGTCCGGCAAGTCGACGATGATCCGCTGCATCAACCGGCTGGAGGAGCACCAGAAGGGCCGCATCGTCGTCGACGGCATCGAGCTCACCGAGGACCTCAAGCGCATCGACGAGGTGCGCCGCGAGGTCGGCATGGTGTTCCAGCACTTCAACCTGTTCCCGCACCTCACCATCCTGGAAAACTGCACGCTGGCGCCGATCTGGGTGCGCAAGATGCCGAAGCGGGAGGCCGAGGAGGTAGCGATGCACTTCCTCACGCGGGTGAAGATCCCCGAGCAGGCGAAGAAGTATCCCGGCCAGCTCTCCGGCGGCCAGCAGCAGCGCGTGGCGATCGCCCGCGCCCTCTGCATGAAGCCGAAGGTGATGCTGTTCGACGAGCCGACCTCCGCCCTTGATCCGGAAATGGTCAAGGAGGTGCTCGACACCATGGTGTCGCTCGCCGAGGACGGCATGACGATGTTGTGCGTCACCCACGAGATGGGCTTCGCCCGCCAGGTGGCGAACCGCGTCATCTTCATGGACGCCGGCCAGATCGTCGAGGAGAACGAGCCGATCTCCTTCTTCGAAAACCCCCAGCACGAGCGGACGAAGCTGTTCCTCAGCCAGATCCTGCACTGAGGGCTGCGGCGAGGTGAGGTGAGGCGCACCCTTCCCGGGGCGCTTCGAGTGCCCGGGGTGCTCCGAGCGGTGGTTCACGACCCGGTTCGATGAAGGCACGTCTTCAGAGGGCGTCATTCCCGGCCTTGTGCCGGGAACCCATTGCTGTCTGCAAACAATGCCCTCTCGGGTGGTGCGGCGTTCGCGGCAGGCGTTGCTTGGGTTCCCGGCACAAGTCCGGGAATGACCCCGGAAGGGTTGGGCCAAGCCTCACCCGCATCCGTCATCGCCCGGCTCGACCGGGCGATCCATCCCACCCGGAAGTCTCGAAGCGTGGATGGTGTGGTCCAGCCGCGCCATGGCGGAATGGAAGAGGAAAACGGCTCGCGGCTCATGCAAGCGACGTTGCACGCGCTCCACGGCATCGATGGCGAGGACCTCGCTGCCTTCGCCCCCGGCGAGGAAGCGTTCTTCCTGACGGTGAGAGCCTTGATCGGACCTGCCGGCCAGGCCGGACAGGAGACGTTCGATTTCGACGTCTGCTCGACCGCCTGGCTCCATCGCGAGGTTCAGGACGGTGAGGCCGTGTGCGGCCGGCACCGTTTGATCATGGACGACTTCAGCGCCCCGGCCATCGAGCGCCACGTCCGCCACTGCATCACGCAGGCTTCCGGTGCCGACTGGAGCGAGGTCGCGTGCAAGCTTGCGGGTTGGTTCCGCTGGGAGTTCGACGGCTACAGGGCGTCGCCCTAGGCCGCGGTCCTCACCCAGCCCCCGTCGCCACCTCGGTATCCTCCCGGCTGCCCCACTCGGCCCAGGAGCCGTCGTAGAGGGCGACGGCGCGGTTGCCGAGGCTCGCCAGCGCCAGCGTCAGGATCGCCGCCGTGACGCCCGAGCCGCACGTCGTCACTGCCGGCCGCGTCGGGTCGACGCCGGCCGCCGTGAACGCCGCCGCGATCTCCTCCGCTGGCTTCAGCTTGCCGTCCGACAGCACCGCGCCGAACGGCACGCTCTTCGCGCCCGGCATGTGGCCGGCGCGCAGGCCCGCCCGCGGTTCCGGCACGCGCCCCTCGAAGCGCTCGCTCGCACGGGCGTCCACAACGGTGCGGCCACCGGCGAGCGCGGTGCGCACCGCCTCGATGTCGGCGATCAGGCCGTTGTCGAGCCGCGCCGTGAAGGCCCGCTCGGGCCGCTTGACCTCGCCCTCGTCGAGCGGCTGGCCGGCCGCCGTCCACGCCGGCAGGCCACCATCGAGGACGAGCACGCGCGAGACGCCCATCGCCCGGAACGTCCACCACGCCCGCGCCGCCGAATAGAGCCCGACCGAATCGTAGACGACGATCGTCTGGCCGTCGCCGATGCCGAGCCGGCGCACGGCGGCCGAGAAGGCGAGCGGCTTCGGCAGCATGTGCGGCAGCGGGCTGTCGGCGTCGCTGACGGCGTCGATGTCGAAGAACACCGCGCCGGGGATGTGGCCGGCGAGGTACTCCGCCTTCGCGTTCCGGCCGGCGTTCGGCAGGTGCCAGGAGGCGTCGACGACGACGATGTCCGGGGCGGCCAGCCGCTCGGCCAGCCAGTCGGCCGAGACGATCAATCCGGCCCGCGCCGCATCCGCCCGCGTCGCCGCGCTCAACTCCGACATGCCCGTTTCCTCCCCTCAGCCCGTCCCGCCGCGACGTCTCAGCCAGCGGCGAAGCCGATGCGCACGCGGCGGTTCAGCCGCCCCTTCTTCTCGATCTTGGTCACCGCGACCGCGCCGATCTCCGCCGTCGAGGCGACGTGGGTGCCTCCGCACGGCTGCAGGTCGATGTCGCCGATGCGCACGAGCCTGACGCGGCCGGAGCCCATCGGCGGCTTCACCGCCATCGTCTTGACGAGGCCGGGGTTGGCGATCAATTCCTCGTCGGTGATCCACTCGGTCGTCACCGCATGGTCGGCCGCAGCGAGTGCGTTCAGCCGCTCGGTGATCTCCTCGCGCTCCAGCCCGCCGTCGGGGATGTCGAAGTCGAGCCGGCCCTCCTCGGCGCCGATCTGGCCGCCGGTCACCGGATAGGGCAGCGCCACCGACAGCAGGTGCAACGCCGTGTGGATGCGCATGTGGGCGTAGCGGCGGGCCCAATCGAGGTGGGTCGTCACCGTGCGCCCGACCAGCGTCGAGACGTCGAGCGGCTGCGCCAGCTGGTGGACGATGCTTGCCCGGTCGGCGCCGTAGACGGCGTTCGCCACCGGCAGGAAGATGCCGTCGTCGAGCTCGATGACGCCGGCATCGCCCGGCTGGCCGCCGCCGGCGGCGTAGAACACCGTGCGGTCGAGCACCAGCCCGCCGGTCCCGGTCACATCGACGATCCGCGCCTCGCAGGCGGCGAGGTAGGGATCGTCGCGAAAGACGAGTTCGGTCGCGCTCATCGCCCGCGCCTCCTCACACGGCCTCGTAGGGCACCGTCACGCTCGGCGCCCGCTCCAGCCACGCCGGCACCGGCAGATCCTTCGAGCGCAGGAAGTCCGGGTTGTAGAGCTTCGAGGCGTAGCGGGTGCCGTAGTCGCAGAGGATCGTCACGATGGTGTGGCCAGGCCCCATCTCGCGGGCGAGCCGCACGGCGCCGGCAATGTTGATGCCCGACGAGCCGCCGAGGCAGAGGCCCTCATGCTCGAGCAGGTCGAAGACGATCGGGATCGCCTCGCCGTCGGTGATCTGGAAGGCGGTGTCGATCGGCGCGTCGACGAGGTTGGCGGTGATGCGGCCCTGGCCGATGCCCTCGGTAATCGAGGAGCCCTCGGACTTCAGCTCGCCGTGGGTGTACCACTCGTAGAGCGCCGCCCCCATCGGGTCGGCGAGCGCGATCGTCACCTTCGGGTCGCGCTCCTTCAGCGCGATGCCGGTGCCGGCGAGAGTGCCGCCGGTGCCGACGGCGGCGACGAAGCCGTCGATGCGCCCGCCGGTCTGCGCCCAGATCTCCGGGCCGGTGGTCTCGATGTGGGCCTGCCGGTTGGCGACGTTGTCGAACTGGTTCGCCCAGATCGCCCCGTTCGGCTCGGATTTCGCCAGCTGCTCGGCGAGGCGGCCGGAAATCTTCACGTAGTTGTTGGGGTTGCGGTAGGGGACGGCCGGCACCTCGACGAGCTCGGCCCCCATCAGCCGCAGCATCTGCTTCTTCTCGTCCGACTGCGTCTCGGGGATGACGATGACGGTGCGGAAGCCCATGGCGTCGGCGACCATCGCGAGCCCGATGCCGGTGTTGCCGGCGGTGCCCTCGACGATGACGCCGCCGGGCTTCAGAGCGCCGCTGGCGATGGCGTCGCGGATGATGAACAGCGCCGCCCGGTCCTTCACCGACTGGCCGGGATTGAGGAACTCGGCCTTGCCGAGGATCTCGCAACCGGTCATCTCGGAGACGCGGTTGAGGCGGATCAGGGGAGTGTTGCCGATCGCCTCGACGACCGACGGGTGCACGCTCATGGATGGCTCTTTCCGGACGCGGGCCGGCCTTGCGCCGGCCCCTTTCGTTTCGGCGGCCAAGCTAAACCATCCCCCGTGCGGATGGAAACGCGCCGCCGCCATTTCCGCCGATCCGCCCCGCCCGCGGCGGTGCGAACGATTGCGCCGGACGTCCCTGCGCGGCAGAGTTTCCCGGCGGCGCGGGTCGAATCGCAACCTCCTCAGCGGACGTGATCCAAGCGACGGGCCGGCACGTAATGCCGGCAGAGGAGTAGAGGGCCGCGGTCTCGCGGCCATCTGGGCAACAGGTCCGGCGGCGGCCGGGCGGAGTGAACGCTGACCATGCCGACCAGTCACATCCAGCAAACGGACGCTGTCGACACGCTTCTGGCGGAGTACGCAGCGGGCACCCTGCCGCTTCCGGTGCGGCGCATCGTCGAGGCGCATCTCGAGATGACGCCGGGCAACCGGCGCTTCGTCGAGGCGCTCGAGGTGATCGGTGGCGCCGAGCTCGAGGCGATCGAGCCGCTGCCCCTCTCCGACCGCGACGCCATGCTCGCCGCGATCTTCGCGCAAGGCGAAGCCGCCACCGTTCCGGGCCAGGGTGCTGCGGCGCAGGCGATGGCCGACGCCCGGCCCGCCGACGCCTTGCCGAGCGCTCTCGCCGACTACCTGCCGGGCGGTGTCGCCACGGCGAAGTGGCGCCGGCTGCTGCCGAGCCTGAAGGAGTGCCAGCTCGACGAGCAGGATGGCATGGTCACCAAGCTCGTCTGGGTGCGCCGGGGCGCGGCGATCCCGAGCCACACCCACCACGGCACCGAGATCACGCTGGTGCTCTCCGGCGGCTTCACCGACGGCCCGCACCATGCCGCCCGTGGTGACATCGTCATCGCCGACGACAGCGTCGACCACCGGCCGATCGCCGATGCCGACGAGGACTGCATCTGCATCGCGATCACCGACGCCCCGCTGCGCCTCACCGGTCCGATCGGCCGGCTGTTCGCGCCGCTGATGCGCGGCTGAGCGCGCCGGCCGCCCCGCGGCCGGTGCCCCCGCGATGTCTTCCCGTCCGAGCCCAGATCCCACCGCCGGCCCCGTCTGGATCACCGGGGCGAGCAGCGGCATCGGCCGCGCGGTCGCCGAGCAGCTGCGCGACCGCGGCTTCACCGTCGCCGTTACCGCCCGCGACGCCGAGGCGCTCGCGGAACTCGCCGCCGCGCCCGCCCGGAACGGCGGCCGCATCGTCGCCTGTCCCGGCGACGTCACCGATGCCTCGCGCATGGCCGACATCGTCGCGGCCATCGAGGACGAGCTCGGGCCGCTCGCCCTCGCCATCCTCAATGCCGGCGTCTACATCCCCGTTGCCGCCGACGCGCCGCTCACCGTCGCGCCCTTCGAGACGACCTTCGCGGTCAACCTCAACGGCACCGTCAATGCGCTGGTGCCTGTCCTCAACCTGATGCGGCCCCGCCGCCGCGGCCACATCGTCGTCGTCGCCTCGGTCGCGGGCTATGCGGGCCTGCCGACATCGGCCGCCTACGGCGCCACCAAGGCCGGTCTGATCAACCTGGCCGAGAGCCTGAAGTTCGATCTCGACAACCTCGGCATCCGCATCCAGATCGTCTGCCCGGGCTTCGTCGACACGCCGGCGACGAAGAACAACCCGTTCCCGATGCCGCATCTGATGCAGGTCGACGACGCGGCCGCCGCCCTCGTCGAGGGGCTGTCGTCGGACACCTTCGAGATCACTTTTCCGAAGCGTTTCACACGCCAGCTGAAGCTGCTCCGGATGCTGCCCTACAGCCTCTATTTCCGCCTCGTCGCCCGCTCCACCGGCTGGGACAAGCGCGCCCGCTGACGCCTCCTCAGAGCGCCTCGTTCGCCCGGATGCGCGCCGACGTCGCCTCCGCCGAGGCCTCGTCGACGGGGAAGTTCCACATCAGCCCGATCGCCGCGAGCTTCAGGACCACCGGCACCGCCGCGTAGAGCAGCGCCAGCGCGAGCAGGCCGCTGCCCTCGCCGTCGTCGCCGGGGGTGAAGCCGGCGACGTCCAGGATCGGGAAGGCGACGCCGACGGCGAGCGCCAGCGCGAGCTTCGTCGCGAGCCCCCACAGCGCGAAATAGAGCCCTGAACGCTCCTCGCCGGAGCCCGCCGTGTCGACGTCGATGACGTCGGCCTGGATCGCCGGCGGCAGCACGAGGTCGGCGCCGACGGCCGCACCGGTGAGCACGCACACCGCCACGAACAGCCAGAGGTCGCCGGGGCCGAGGAAGGGCACGAAGGCGAAGATGGCGCAGGCGAAGATCATCGCCCCGCACCAGGTCCGGTGCTTGCCGAAGCGCCGGCTCACCCGCAGCCACAGCGGGATGCCGGCGACGCCGGCGACGAAATAGACGAGCAGCAGCACGCCCGCGTAGTCCGGCGCCTCGAGCACACTGCCGACGAAGAACAGGAACAGCGTCGCCGGCAGTCCGTTGGCGAAGCCGTTCAGCAGGAAGGCGGCGACGAGGCGCACGAACGGCCGGTTGCGGACGACGTGGCCGAGGCTCGCCCTGAGGCCGAGGCGGTTCCGCGAGGTCTCCGCCGGCTCCGGTACCACGGCGACCGCCAGCAGCGCCGCGAGCGGTAGCCCCACCAGCACGAACAGCGCCAGCGCCGCGAGCCCGTCCGCCTCTGCCCCGCCTGCGCCCGAGGCGACGAGCACCGGCAGGGCGAGCGCCACGACGACGCCGATCACCACCGTGCGCTCGCGGGCGGCGGCGATGCGGGTGCGGCCGTGATAGTCGCGGGCGAGCTCGGCGCCCCAGGCGGTGTAGGGGATCGAGGCGGCCGTCCAGGCACAGGACAGCACGATGCCCCAGAGCAGCAGGTAGGCCGCGGTGGCTCCAGCAGGGGGCGTCAGCATCATCGCCGCGGCGACCGCCGTCGGCACCGCCGCCGCCGCCACCCACGTCCGCCGCCGGCCGAAGCGCGGGCGGAAGCGGTCGGCAAGCAGCCCGACGACCGGGTCGCTCACCGCATCGACCAGCCGGACGAGGAACAGCGTCTGCCCGACGACGGCGAGCGAAAGGCCCACCGTCGAGGCGTAGAAGGTTGGCACGACCACGTAGAGCGGCAGCGTCAGGGCCGCGAGCGGCAGGGCCGGCAGGGCGTAGGCGATAAGGCGCCGCATCGACAGCGGCGTGTCGGCGGTCGGCGCTGGCGGCGAGGGGGCGGTCATCGCCGCGGACCGGGGGTGCGGTGCCGGCTTCGCGTCAGCGCGGGTCCGCGAAGACGATCTGGCGGACGTCGATGTTGCCGGCGCGGAAGCCCGCCTCGCAATAGTGCAGGTAGAACTCCCACAGCCGCTTGAAGCGCTCGTCGAAGCCGAGCGGCTCGATCGCCGGCCAGGCGGCGCGGAAGCGCTCCCGCCATTCGGCGAGCGTGCGGGCATAGTCGAGCCCGAACACCCGCTCGACGCTGATCGGCAGGCCGACGCGGCGGCCGAGTTCGGCGAGCGCGCCCGGCGGCGGCAGCATGCCGCCGGGGAAGACGTGGCGCTGGATGAAGTCGGGCGTGCGCCGGTAGGCCGGGAACATCCGGTCCTGGATGGTGATCACCTGGATGCCGGCGCGCCCGCCCGGCTGCAGCCGCTTGGCCATCATCTGGAAGAAGGCCGGCCAGTAGCGCTCGCCCACCGCCTCGAACATCTCCACCGAGACGATGCGGTCGTAGCGCCCGGTCTCGTCGCGATAGTCGGAAAGCTTGATGTCGACCTTGTCCGACAGGCCCGCATCGGCGATGCGCTTCGTCGCGAAGGCGTGCTGCTCGCGGCTGATCGTCAGCGCCGTGACGTGGCAGCCGAACTCGGAGGCGAGAATCTCGGCGAAGCCACCCCAGCCGCAGCCGACCTCAAGCACACGGTGACCCGGGCGGATGTCGGTGGCACGGGCGAGTGCCCGGTACTTCTCCTTCTGCGCTGCCTCGAGGTCGTTCGCGCCGGTCTCGTAGAGCGCCGACGAATAGGTCATCGAGCGGTCGAGCCAGGCGGAATAGAAGGCGTTGCCGAGGTCGTAGTGGGCGGAAATGTTGCGCTTCGAGCCACGGCGCGTATTCGAGTTGAGGAGATGGCGCAGGTGCAGCAGCATCCGCACCAGCGGGCGCGCCGCCATCGCCTCCTCGGTGGCGTCGGAGTTGCGGGCGAAGACCTCGAGGAAGGCCGTCACGTCGGGGCTCGACCACTCTCCGGCGATGAAGGATTCGCCGACGCCGACCGTGCCGGCGCTGAGCACGCGCCGCACGAAGCGCCAGTCGTGCACGACGAGCTCCGCCTCCGGCCCCGGCTGCCGTCCCTTGACGAGGAAGCGGCGGCCATCCGGCACGACGATGGTGAGATTACCGATCTCCAGCGCCATCACCACGCCGAAGGCGCGACGCGCGATGCGGGGAAGGTCGGCCAGCGCCTGGCGGGCCGTCTCGGGCGAGAGTTCGATCGGGCGCTCGGTCATCGCGAAGTCCATGCACGTCACTTTCGCTCTGCCACGACAGACGGCCCGGCGCCAGTGGCCGGAGCGGGTTGCAGCGGCACGCCCTTCCACCAGAGCCGCAGGGCCTCGAGATGAATCGCGGCGATCACCTTCAGCGTCATCAGCGGCACGCGCCCGCACTCCGCGAGGATGGACGCCGTCGAGAACCGCCGCGCCCGCCCGACGAACGTGGCGGCGAGCGTCGGCCCGGCCGCGTCCGTCTCGAGGATGCGCACCCGCACCGCCTCGCCCGGCGGCAGCAGGCGGAAGTGGTAGGTCTGCTTCATGTCGATGAACGGCGAGACATGGAACACCTTCGGTCGCCGCTGCCGCAGGCCCTCCGGGCCCGCCTCGCCGTCGCGCACCGGCGCCACGTAGGGGTGGAGCTCGCCGAAGGTGTTGCGCACCTCGTAGACGATGGCCGTCAGCTGATCGTCCGCGCCGTAGCAGAAGTAGACCGACAGCGGATTGAACACGTAGCCGAGCACGCGCGGATAGCAGAGCAGCAGGATGCGGCGCGGCGGCTCCGGATGGCCGGCGGCGGCCAGCATCGCCTCGACGGCCGGCCGGAGCGCCGAGCCGTCGCGGCGGCCGTGGTCCTTGAGCTTGAACGACAACAGGTTGAACCGGCCGACGGAGAACAGCGAGCTCGCCCGCTCGGCCTCCTCCAGCCGGTCGATGTCGACGAGCAGCGTGAACACCCGATACTGGAAGCGGTGCCCGACCGGCTTCATCCGCGCGTGCATGACGTCGCCGGCATAGAGCATCGCGGCAGCCTCCGGTGCTGGCCCGTTCGCCGCCACCGTCGTCGGCATCGTCCGCTCGCCAGCTGCGGCGGCCGGCGCCGTCCTCACTCCGCCGCCTCCCGGATGGGCTCTTCCTCCAACACCGTCTCCTCCGGCCGCCACGGCACCCGGGCGCCGAGCGCCTCGGCCACCTCGAGCCCGGACTTCAGTCCGTCCTCGTGGAAGCCGTAGCCGCACCAGGCGCCGCAGAACCAGGTGCCGCGCTGGCCCTGGATCGCCGACAGCGAACGCTGCGCCGACAGTGCGCCGGAGTCAAACTGCGGGTGCGCGTAGGAATAGCGGCCGAACACCGTCTCCGGCGAGGGCTGCTCGATCGGGTTGAGGCTGACGAACAGCGGCCGCTTCGGATCGAGGTTCTGCAGCCGGTTCATCCAGTAGGTCACAGAAACGTCGCGGCCGGCCTCGCCGGTGCGGCCGGCGACGTTCCATGACGCCCAGGCGGCCTTGCGCTTCGGCATCAGGCGCAGGTCGCGGTGGAGGTAGACGTCGTTCGGCCGGTAGCGCACGGCCGACAGCACCGCCCGCTCGGCGGCGGAAGCGTCGGCGAGCATCGCGAGCGATTGGTCCGAGTGGCTGGCAAGCACGACGGCGTCGAAGCGGTCGGCGTGGCCGGCCTCGTCGGTGACGATCACACCAGCGGCGGTGCGCTCGATGCGGGCGACGGGTGTCGCGAGCCGCACGCGGCCAGTAAGGCGCTGCATCATCCTGGCCACATAGACCCGGCTGCCGCCGCTCACCGTCCGCCAGATCGGCCGGTCGATGTGCATCAGCCGGTGGTTCTCGAAGAAGGCGATCAGGCTCTCGGCCGGGAACGCCAGCATGTCGGCCGGCGGCGTCGACCAGATCGCCGCGCCCATCGGCTGCAGGTAGTCGGTGGCAAACCGGCCGCGGAAGCCGCGCATCTCGAGATAGGCGCCGAGGCTGAGGCCCGCGAGCCGTCCGGCCGCCCGGTCCGCCGGGGCGGTGCGGTTGAAGCGCAGGATCTCGCGCAGCATCCACAGGAAGGCCGGGGAGGCGAGGTTGCTGCGCTGCGCAAAGACGCCGCCGAGGCCGTGGCCGCACCACTCGCGCCGGCCGCCGTCGAGCGACACCGACAGGCTCATGTCGCTCGCCTCGGTGTCGACGCCGAGGGTGGAAAACAGCGCGGTCAGGTTCGGATAGGTCAGCTCGTTATAGACGATGAAGCCGGTGTCGACCGCGACCTGCGCGCCGTCATAGTCGATGTCGACCGTCGCGCTGTGCCCGCCCGGCCGCCCTTCGCGCTCATAGAGCACCACCTCGTACTTTGGGGCGAGCGACCAGGCGGCCGCAAGGCCGGAAATGCCGGAGCCGACGATGGCGATGCGCATACGGGTGGGCGTCCTTGGCTGTCGAACGGGAAGGATACTCGTCATGCTGCCGCGCGGATGCGCTCGAAGGCGGCGAGCGCGCGGGCGCGTCCGTCGGCGAGCGTCACCACGGGCAGCGGATAGTCATGGCCGAGGCGCAGGCCGGCAGCGGACCGGACGTCCGCTGGCGCTTCCCACGGCTTGTGCAGGAAGGCATCGGGAAGGCGGGCGAGCTCGGGCACCCACCGCCGGACGTAAGTGCCGTCGGCATCGAACTTTTCGCCCTGCAGAACCGGGTTGAACACCCGCACGTAGGGGGCAGCGTCGGCGCCGGTGCCGGCCACCCACTGCCAGCTCGCCGGGTTGTTGGCCTGGTCGGCGTCGACCAGCGTGTCCCAGAACCAGGCTTCCCCGACCCGCCAGTCGACGAGGAGGTGCTTGACCAGGAAGGAGGCGGTGATCATCCGCACGCGGTTGTGCATCCAGCCGGTGGTCCACAGCTGCCGCATGCCAGCGTCGACGACCGGCACGCCGGTCCGCCCGCGCCGCCACGCCTCCACCGCCGCATCCTTGCCGTCCGCCCACGGGAAGTCATCGAAGCGAGGCTGGAAGTTGCGGGTGGCGAGGTTGGGGGCGTGGTGCAGCAGGTGCCAGGCGAACTCGCGCCAGCCGAGCTCGGCGTGGAACTTCTCCACCGCCCGCACCATCCGACCGCCCTCGGCGACCCGCGCCGCGGCGGCGTGCCAGACGCGGAAGGGCGAGATCTCGCCGAAGCGCAGATAGGGCGACAGCACCGACGTGGTGGTGCCGCCGGGCACGTCGCGATCGTCGGCGTAGCGGGCGAGCGCGCGGTCGAGGAAGGCCAAAAGCCGCTTCTCCGCGCCGGCTTCGCCCGGCTCGAAGGCCTCGCGCAGGCCGCCGGCCCAGTCGGGCCGCGTCGGCGTCAGACGCCAGTCGGCCAGCGTGTCGCTCGCGACCTCGCCGACGAAGCCCGTCACCGAAGCCGGGGCGGGCAGGGGGCGCCGCGGCTCGCCGGTCGCCCGCGCCGCCCGCCAGAACGGCGAGAACACCCGATAAGGCCTGTCCTCGCC